>DALYEH010000001.1:0-340 GCA_031972715.1 Gammaproteobacteria bacterium
AGATTCACCAGCATCTATCTGATGCTCAAGGTCAGCAGCAAACGTACTTGTTTGCATCGCACCTAAATTAGCGCTGCTTGCTTTCAAAGAATGAGCCAAACGTCGCACTGTTGCTAGGTCACCACTCGCAAGCGCCTCACGCATTTCTTTAATATTAACAGGCACTTCTGTTATGTAGAGCTGTATTATATGTAACAAGCTCTCACCTATTGCATCCTGCAACAATTCTAAAACTTGTTTATCTATGACTAGAGGAGTTTCACCACTCATATGCCGGCTTCCTAGAAATTAAATTTTGCACAGCTTGCTGGGGTGTTAGTTCTTGCATAAAAACTTTATT
>DALYEH010000001.1:352-4312 GCA_031972715.1 Gammaproteobacteria bacterium
GCAATCCTACACACCTCGGCCGCATTATGCACCGCTTCCACTATTTGCCCGATTTTCTTTTGCGCATCATCCATCGTAGTACCTGCTGCTAACTCTAAACCTAAGCGTCGGTTTCTAGATTGATTATCAGTACAACTCAAAATCACATCTCCGACACCAGCTAAACCTTGCAAGGTTTCTCTTTGCGCACCGAGAGCAATACCAAAACGCATCATCTCCGCCACACCACGTGTAATTAAAGCAGCGCGCGCATTGGCACCAAACCCTAGGCCATCAGATACTCCAGCAGCTACCGCTAAAATATTTTTCATCACCCCGCCCACCTGAGCGCCGATCACATCTGTACTGATGTACACTCTAAAAGTTTCGGTATGAAAATAAGCTAGCAAGTCGCGCCCAAAGTCTGGATTATTGGTAGCAATCGTAACTGCGGTCGGTAGTTGTTTTGCAACCTCTGTCGCAAAGCTAGGGCCAGCTAATACTGCATAACAAATATTCTCGCCTAATTCTTCAATTAACACTTCATGCAAAAATCTTCCACGTTGCGGCTCTAAACCTTTAGTAGCCCAAATGATTCTATGCTTGGAATGTAAATGTGGTTTGATAGCCCGCAAAACCTCTATGAAAGCTTTGCTTGGTACAACTAATAACAGATCATCGTTAGTTTGCACCAGTTCTGCTAAATCTTCGCAACCTTGAATGTTGGAAGGTAATTCAATATTTGGTAAGTACTTTGCATTTGTATGGTGCTCAGAAATCTCACGCAATACCGCAGCTTCTCTACCCCAGAGTTGTATAGAGACCTTAGTATTGCGCGCTAATACTGACGCTAACGCCGTGCCCCATGATCCAGCACCACATACACCTATCATGCAAGCGCAGGTTCCGGTTGTTTAGCCTTTTCCGCTAAATGTTGTTGATACATAGTTTCAAAATTCATAGGTGGAATAATTAATTGTGGGAAACCACCTTGTGTCACTATGTTAGAAATAGCTTGTCTAGCATACGGGAATAGTATTGTTGGTGCAGCAGTAGAAAGAATATAATCAATTTGTGCTTCATCGGTAACGCCTTGCAGCATAAACACACCAGCTTGCTTTACCTCAACAATAAATGCAGTTTCTTTAGCAGCTTGTGCTTCTGTTTCAATCACAACTGTTACCGTAATCTTCATTGCGACTTCATATAATGTCGCTTCTAACAAGTTGCGATTCATTTCAATATCAAAGTCTAATTTTGGCTTCCAATCTAAATTAAATACTTGCGGTGTATTTGGTGCTTCAAAAGAAATGTCTTTTATATAAATATTATGTACCGCGAATTGAATTTTGCTATCTGCTGCTGCCATACTCTAACTACTCCCTATGATTTTCTTAATATAACATCTAAATTACCGCTTTCATTCAAGCGTTTCAAGTCACTAAAACCACCAATATGTTTTCCATCTATGAAAATTTGCGGCACAGTGCGCTCACCGGTTTTTTCAACCATTTCTTTAAGCTTTGCTGGGTCTTGATCAACATTTACTTCTTGATAAGCAATACCCTTTTTCTCTAATAAATCTTTGGCATGTTCGCAGTATGGGCATGTTAAAGAACTATAAATTATTATTGTAGATATTATCATTTATTTTTTCTCCCCTTGTTCTACTAATGGTAACCCAGCATTTTGCCAAGCCACAATTCCACCAGATAAATTGTATACTCTCTCATAACCTTGATCCTGCATACGTTTCACACAAGCGGCTGAACGCCTACCTGTTGCACACACAACTATTACTGGCTTGTTCGCATATTTATTTAATTTCTTGAATTTAATATCTGGTTCATTTGCATCGATATTTACTGCATGCAAAATATGTCCGCTGCTAAACTCTGTCGCTGTACGCACGTCAATTACCACACCTTGCTCATGATTAATCATGGCTACAGCCTGTTCCGGGGTAATATCTTCACTGTTTGCGCTCAACATATATTCAAATACCACATATGCGCCCACAACTAAAATGAATATGCAACTTAGCTGCCAATGTTGCAAAAAAAAATCTAATATTTCATTCATAGGTGTAATGTTTTAGTATGCTAAAGAAGGGACCATTATACACCACAATAGTGTTGATTACACCCCTAAAAAACTAGTTTATTAACTGGATAAAGCCATATATGCGTACTTCAAAGCCCCTAATGTTGATTATTCTGGATGGTTGGGGTGTTGGCACCAACAACGATCATAACGCAATAGAGCTCGCTAACTTACCAACTTGGCAGCAACTTATACGCACCTGCCCACACACAGAGCTTTCGGCAAGCGGTTTGGATGTAGGTTTACCCCCGGGGCAGATGGGCAATTCTGAAGTGGGGCATATGACCATGGGGGCTGGTCGCGTAATCTATCAAGATTTAACGCGCATCAATCGTGCTATAGAGGACAAAAGTTTTTTTGCAAATCCCACCTTATTAACTGCTATACAGAAAGCCAAAAAAAATAATAGTGCTGTGCATATTTTAGGCCTACTATCACCCGGCGGGATCCATAGCCATGAAGATCAAATTGCAGCTTTAATTACAATGCTTACAGCGCATGATCTTACAGGCGTTTACTTACATGCCTTTTTAGATGGGCGCGATACTCCGCCCAAAAGTGCCCAAGCAAGCCTAGAAAAATTCTCGCCTTACATTACCAGTATTATGGGTCGTTATTATGCCATGGACCGCGATAAGCGTATGGAACGTACGCAGGCTGCAATTGATTTATTAGTCAACGCACAAGCATCATATCACGCACAGGATCCTATGCTGGCTTTAGAATCTGCGTATCTACGTGGTGAAACTGATGAGTTTGTGGCACCAACTATCATCAAAGATGTCAAGGTGCAAGCAAACGATATTGTAATCTGCATGAATTTTCGCACAGACCGCATGCGTCAAATTTGTCACGCACTTATTGCTGCAGTACCTACATTAAGCAGCAACAAAAATTTATTTACTTTGACTGCATATGATCAGCAGTTACCAGCAAATGTTATTTTTGCGCCACAAGACACACAGGAAACTTTTAGTGAAATTATATCTGCACACAATCTAACACAACTACATATTGCTGAAACAGAAAAGTATGCGCATGTTACGTTTTTTTTCAACGCTGGCAAAGAAGAGCCTGTGCCTGGCGAAGATCGTATTTTAATACCTTCACCTAAAGTGACAACTTATGATTTAGAGCCTGCTATGAGCGCAGAAGCAATAACTGCTGTACTCTTAGATGCAATTCAGCATAAAAAATATGATGTAATTGTTTGTAATTTTGCAAATGCAGATATGGTAGGACATACAGGCAATATGTTGGCAACTATTACAGCATTAGAAGTCTTGGATAAGTGCTTACAAAAAATAGTTATAGCGCTGCGTGAAGTAGGCGCAGCAGCATTAATCACATCTGATCATGGTAATGCCGAAACAATGTGGGATGCCACAACCCAACAAGCACATACAGCCCATACTACGAACCTTGTGCCATTAATATATATTGGTACACAGAGTGTCAAATTTAAGACAGATAAAATTTATGGTTTACAAGATATAGCACCAACAATGTTAGGCTTACTAAATATAAATGCACCACATAGCATGACCGGCACTAACATTATTAGCAAAGATTAACTTCAGAGGTTATACTGAAATTAACTTATCTATACAGATGGCAAAAAAACATGAGACATAATATAAAAATATTAGTTGCATCTATATCTATTGCTGTTTCTAGTAACGTTTTTGCAGCTGCTGCGGCGGCTACGAACGCAACTCCACCAGCACAATTGCCATTAAGCGATTTAGATCGTTTTACCACTGTTATAGAACACATTAAAAATTACTATGTAAAAAATGTAGAAGATACGACCTTATTCGAAAACGCGATTCGTGGTATGTTGTCAGGTTTGGATCCGCATTCAGCTTATTTGGATCA
>DALYEH010000001.1:4322-8541 GCA_031972715.1 Gammaproteobacteria bacterium
AAAGCCTCAACCTCTGGCAAGTTTGGTGGCCTTGGTATAGAAGTCACATTAGAAGATGGTTTTATAAAAGTAATCTCTCCTATAGATGGTACTCCAGCAGCTAAAGCAGGTATGCAACCAGGCGATTTGATTGTGCGCCTTAACGATACCCCTGTAAAAGATTTATCCCTCACCGAAGCTGTAGATCGTATGCGCGGTAAACCGGGCACAGAGATATTTTTGACTATAGTTCGCAAGAATGAAAGTAAGCCATTAAAATTGAAGCTAGTACGTGAAACTATTAATGTACAAAGTGTGCATAGTAAAATGTTGGAAGATGGCTATGGCTATATACGCATCTCCCAATTCCAAAATGATACAGGCACTGATGTAATCAAAGAGCTTAAAAAAATCACTAATGATTCTAAAACCAAGCTAAAAGGCTTAGTGTTAGATCTACGTAATAATCCTGGTGGAGTATTAGACGCCTCAGTAACGACAGCCTCCGCATTTTTAGATCGCGACAAGTTAGGATACGATAAAGTAGTAGTGTTCACAAAAGGTAGACTTTCAGGTTCACAAGTTAAGGAAAAAGCCAACGGCAAAGATCTGCTTAAAGGCGCGCCGATGATTGTTTTGATTAACAGCGGATCAGCATCTGCATCAGAAATTGTTGCTGGATGTTTGCAAGATTATAAACGCGCAGTAATTCTAGGCACTCCAAGCTTTGGTAAAGCATCCGTACAAACTGTGTTACCGCTAAAAGATCAACGTGGCCTTAAATTAACTACCGCTTTATATTACACTCCAGCTGGACGCTCTATACAAGCAAAAGGCATAACGCCAGACATTATTGTAGATAATTTATCAATCCCTAAACCTCAAGCAAGTACTGCTGAAGACCTAATGATTCACGAAGTAGATTTAAGCGGACACTTGGAAGGAAAATCTGATGGTCCGGAGCCTGTTAAAGCAGCTGCAACTAACAACAATGATGGTTCCTTAATGTTTGTTGACTATCAACTCTACCAAGCATTAAATGCCTTAAAAGCACAACAGGTATTAAATAAGTAGCAAGTAGCACTAGCTTAAGCCCAAGCCTGCATACGCTGTAATACTCTAGCTAAGGTCTTGTTTCTTTCTGTAAAGAAGCTTTTACTGACATGCTTACTGGCAACTCTCCTGTTAATTTGAGCAAAAGTAGGATAAGCATGCATAGTGGCAGCCACATCAGATATTTTTGCATTCAAATTAATCGCAAGACCCCACTCAGCAATTAAATTACTAGCTTGTGCGCCAAGTATTGTAGCGCCCAAGATTTTACCTTTACTGACTGTAACTTTAATTAAACCTTCAGGGACATTATTTATGATCGCACTATCAAGGTTTTTATAGTCGAATCTATATACTTCAATCTTTTTATAACCCTGCTCTGTTGCTTGCATTTCATTTAATCCTACATGCGCATATTCAGGATCAGTAAAAATTACATACGGAAAGCCTTGATATTTTACTTTGGCAGGATATCTAAACAACATATTACTTAGTAGAACACTTGCTTGATACTCTGCAATATGTGTGAGCTTATAAGGACTTCGAATCACATCTCCCAAAGCATAAATGTGCTTTCTGGAAGTACGCAATTTACGATCTACTAAGATACCGTCACTCGCATAAGCCACACCAGCATTCTCTAAACCTAGCCCTTCTACATTAGGACGTCGACCCAAATCTACAAATATCTGATCTGCATATACAGTGAATATTTTGCCGCTATCATGTAAACATTCTAATACTTTATGTTTGTTTTGCATGTATGCTTTTTCAACTTTACCATTGGTATAAATCTCTATACCACTGCGCATTAATATTTCAGATAATTTTTTTACTAACTCTGGATCTTCCTGAGGCAAAATACTCTCACCGCGCGCAATTATTATGACTTTTACACCCAAACGTGTGAAAGCCTGCGCAAACTCTATCGATGATGCATGCTCACCAAGAATAATCAAGCGACCCCATAAATGTTTTTGTTTAAACACTTCATCGCTTGTGATATAACCTATCTCGTGTAAACCTTTAATAGCTGGATAAAATGGTTTGGAGCCAGTAGCTAATACAAATTTTTTAGCATATATTTGTAGTTGATCAATAGTCACATTGTGAGCATCGATAAATTTTGGTGCCCCAAAAATAATTTGCCCACCTAATTTTTCAAAAATTTTTTGTGCTTCGTTTGCTTCCTGTATCTCTAAGTTATCAGCAACTTGATTTACATATTGATTAATATTCTGCAGATTAGTTTCCTGTATGTGTGCTTTGATCCCTATCTTATCTGCATTATTAAACAGGTGAGTCATATGCGCCACATGTAAAAAAGTTTTGCTAGGCACACAACCGGTATGCAGCGCTACACCGCCTAGGCGGGATTTTTTTTCTATTAGGGTCACTTTTAGCCCCATGCGCAATGCGCCTATTGCAACTATAAAGCCGCTAGTACCACCACCTATCACTACTAAATCTTGCTGCATCCGTTCACTCTCCTAATAAATTTTATTCATACTGAACTGGTATATACTATACTCGTCGCCATTTAAAGCGCCGCAGATGCAGGATGAATTACAGTATTATAACCAAAATTTGTACTGCACATAGGATTTAGTATAAAATGCATTTTTGGTTAGGAACTTAGGAATGTTGGACGTTGGCACATATCCTCTGACTCGCATGCGCCGCACTCGCAGCGCAGAATTTACACGACGCCTGGTGCGCGAACATTCTTTGCAAGTAGACGATCTTATATACCCAATTTTTATCACCGAAGGTAAAAATGTAATTGAAAATATTCCTTCCATGCCAGATATCAAACGTTACAGTATTGATCAGGCATTGTTAGAAGCAAAAGAGGCGTATAGCCTTGGGATCCCTGCTATAGCATTGTTTCCTGTCATCGCTAAAGAAAAAAAATCTGCAAATGCTGAGCAAGCTTACAATCCTGACGGCCTCATACAAGTAACTATTCAAACCATCAAAGATCAGATACCAGATCTAGGCATCATCACAGATACAGCTTTAGATCCATACACTACGCATGGCCATGATGGCATAATAGATGACCTAGGATATGTATTAAATGATCAGACTATAGAAATTTTGGTGCAACAAGCCTTATCGCACGTTGCTGCCGGTGCCGATATTATTGCACCATCAGATATGATGGATGGGCGTATTAAAGCAATACGCAATGCTCTGGAGAATGCTGGGCACCATCATACGCAAATCCTGGCTTATTCGGCTAAATATGCTTCCAATTTCTATGGTCCTTTCCGGGATGCTATTGGCTCCAAAAATTCCAGCCGCCCCCTAGATAAGAGCCATTATCAAATGGACCCCGCTAATTGCGATGAGGCTTTACGCGAGGTGGCTTTAGATATTAAGGAAGGGGCCGATATAGTTATGGTAAAGCCTGGTCTGCCTTATTTGGACATAATTACGAAGGTAAAGCAGCAATTTAAAGTACCAACCTTTGCGTACCAGGTAAGTGGTGAATATGCAATGATTAAGGCCGCGGCTCAAAATGGCTGGCTCGATGAGCACAAGACAGCGCTAGAAGCATTGATTTGCCTCAAAAGAGCTGGGGCCGACGCCATTTTTAGCTACTTTGCCAAAAAAATTGCGCGTTTGCTAGTTGACAAGACCGGTTAGTGGTTATACGATTAAATTATACAAGATCATATATATCTGCCTAATGCAACGCAATCTCGCAAAGATAATCTTTTGCAAACTCAATAAAGACGATAGAGATGAATAACCAAGGCTAGAATGATCAGGGACAATAATACGCTTATTTACCAATTTTTTTAAATATTTTTAGGGGACCTTATGAGCGAAGAACTCGCAGCCGTGACTGACGATTCTTTTGAATCAAATGTTTTACAAGCAAATTTACCAACACTAGTAGACTTCTGGGCACCGTGGTGTGGGCCATGCCGCAGAATAGCTCCAGTAGTAGAAAGCGTTGCTCAAGAATATAAAGGCAAAGTGAACTTTGTAAAGATTAACGTGTCTGACAACCAAGAAACCCCGTCCAAATATAATGTACGCGGGATCCCAACATTAATCTTATTTGTTAATGGTAAGGATGTAGCCACACATGTTGGCGGCGATTTATCTAAAGCAAGCTTAGCATCTTTTATTGACAACAACTTATAATTAAGGAACCATCATCGCTACCTCTAAC
>DALYEH010000001.1:8551-9814 GCA_031972715.1 Gammaproteobacteria bacterium
CACAAATTTAATCGAAGTCGAAAATAATCATATGAGCATGAACTTAACAGAGCTAAAACGTAAAAACAGTCAAGAGCTAATTGACATAGCAAATAGTCTTGGCATCGAAGATATCGGCCGCGCTCGCAAACAAGATATAGTCTTTGCAATTTTGAAAGCCCATGCTAAAAAAGGCGACTCTATCTACGGTATCGGCGTGCTGCAGATCTTGGAAGATGGTTTTGGCTTTTTACGCTATTCAGATACTGAAAGCTCTTTTTCGGCTGGTGCAGCTGACGTCTACGTATCGCCAAGTCAAATACGACGTTTTGCATTACGCACAGGGGACGAAATTCATGGTACGATTCGTCCGCCTAAAGAAGGTGAACGTTATTTTGCTTTGCTTAAAGTCAGCGAAATTAATGGTGAAGCACCAGAAGTTGCTAAAAACAAAGTAGCTTTTGAAAACTTAACACCGCTACATCCAAATGAGCGTTTAACTTTGGAAGTTGGCAATGGTAGTACCGAAGATTTAACTGCCCGTGTTATAGAGCTGGTAGCACCGCTTGGTAAAGGGCAGCGCGCATTGATTGTTTCACCACCAAAAGCTGGTAAAACAGTAATGCTGCAAAATATTGCACATTCCTTAATCGCTAACCAACCAGAATGTCATCTTATTGTGCTATTAATTGATGAGCGTCCAGAAGAAGTAACAGAAATGTCACGCTCTGTACGCGGCGAAGTGATTGCAAGCACCTTCGATGAACCAGCGGTACGACATGTACAAGTAGCAGAAATGGTAATTGAACGCGCCAAGCGATTAGTAGAACATAAGCGAGATGTTATTATTCTATTAGACTCTATTACACGTTTAGCTCGTGCATATAATACGGTAGTGCCTGCTTCCGGCAAAGTATTAACTGGTGGTGTAGACGCTAACGCTCTGCAACGTCCAAAAAGATTCTTTGGTGCAGCGCGCAATATAGAAGAAGGCGGCAGCTTGACAATTATTGCAACGGCACTGGTAGATACTGGATCTAAAATGGACGAAGTGATTTATGAAGAGTTTAAAGGTACTGGTAACTCTGAGTTACACTTAGATCGCCGTATTGCACAAAAGCGTATTTATCCAGCTATTAATATTCCACATTCAGGTACAAGACGCGAAGAATTGCTAGTTTCACCTGACGAACTTGAAAAAATGTGGATCCTACGCAAACTCTTAAGCAACATGGATGAAATTGCTTCAATAGAGTTCTTAGTAGAACATCTGAAAGACACTAA
>DALYEH010000001.1:9824-23562 GCA_031972715.1 Gammaproteobacteria bacterium
CTAAGACAAATGAAGAGTTCTTTATGTCTATGAAACGCGGCGCTAAATAACCCCTTATCAGCAGCATTAGACCGGTATATTATTGTATGAATATACCGGAACTTATCTAAATTAGCGCTCTGCGCGAACAACAACTTTATTAGGCACAACCACGTTAATTGGATCTGCTAGGCCATATCCAGGAGCAGACATTTTGCTAAAAATCTCTACTGCGCTGTAACCATTAAGCTTAAACTGTACGCAATCGCTAAACATGCGGCGTAAAATAGGGAAAATATTTAGCACAGTATAATCTTTTATAGTGGCGGCGCGTGCTGTAGCATATGTTTCTGCCCCAGTTTCCTTATACAAATCTAGCTTAGAGCTTACCTTCTTTCCTGCAGCATCAATATATTCAATTTGTATAGAAAAATCAGTATTTTTAGGTAAAAAAGCCGGTGGAAATTGATCGCTTAGCTCTCGACCCGCAACAGCTAAAGCAGGGGCTTCAATTATACTCATCATTTTTGCAACATCATTACCACACGCATCGGCGAGCTGACACATAATTTTTGTATGCTCTAATGAAAATTGATTATTTGAAGACAGTAAAAAACATAATTCTTCATAAGTAGGTACGGGCTGTGCCGCATTTCTAGTAAGTGCATACCACGCCACTCCTCCAACTAATACGCCGGTAGCAAAACTCATCAAAAACTCCTATTACTTGGCAGCTTGCTCTAAGGGCAAAATATCTGCATATTCCAACAAACCTTTTTTGTAGCACTCCAGAGCTTTCTGTTGCTCACCGAGGAAACCTAGTAAACGCCCAAGTTCTGCATATACATCTGGGTTAGCTTCAAGAGCTAAGCTAGCATCAAGATAATTCCGCGCTTTACCCCATAGTTTATGGGCAACGCACAACCTAGCTAGCGCCAACAATAATGCTGGATCATCTTGATGGGTTTTTAACCACCCTTCAGCAGTATTAATTTGCTTATTAATATCTGTACTTAAAGTTAAGCCGTATAATTTTACTAATTTCACATCCCACTGTCGCTTGATTTGGGTGCGTATTAATTGCTCAACTTCATTATATGCTTGTACGTTTAAGAGTAGCTGAGCATAGGCTTCAACAATCTCAGCATGCGTACGCACATGTCGCGGTAAGCTATTAACCCTTCTTTACCAGTCTTCTTAGTTTCAGTGCGCAATAAATAAATATATGTTTTAATTTCCAGCGCAATAAAATCTTCTGGTGGCAAAATCATATACTTATTAAGTTGTGGTAACAAATGCGCCATATCTTCCCAAGCACCGATTGTCGCATAAACGCTGGAAGCTAATTTGAGCACTTGACGATTATGCGGGCTGATCTTTTGTAACTCTTGCATAGTGACTGCACAATGCTCAAATTGACCCTGCTCGTATTGCAATTCCGCTTGTGTTAATAAAACAGCAATTTTAGCGTCCGGAGCAACGCGCAAAGCTTGATGCAAATAACCATCGCGACGATCAATAGCACCTAATTCTTGTGCTGCTTTTGCTGCTACTAAATAGCAATGTAGTGGTGCATCACTATTTTTCACTGCTTTTAGCATCTTAGACTCAGCGTGAGACCAATCACCTTCAATCATCGCTATGCGAGCTTCGCTGGTATTTTGCAGCATAGAGCGCATGCTAGCGCCTAGCAACCATTCTTTAAACCTTTTAAATAGCCTATTTATTGATGCAAAGAATACAAAGATTAAAGTTAACAAGAACAAGCATATAATACCGCCTATGATTGGCAGCCATAACGGCATATCAATCACCCAATCTTGGTATGCTAGCTCTAAGTTGCCAGGGTTTTTATGTAAGAAAAAACCAGCCCAAATTGTTAAACATAAAATAAATATATACATTAACAGACGCATAATTTTACCTCACCAATATGGCTTGCAATGCATTTACTGAGCCTTCAATGCTGGGAATATCAGTATACAACTTTACAGAATGTAATTCCTGTAAAATTGCTGCAAATTTCTTGACGCTTTCACTTTGCATGTCAAACACCTGCGGCAAAAGGCTTTGGGCATTCTGGACACTCGTCATATATACGTCTGGGTTGTTATAAAATGCCGCCCAGCGTATTTGCTCTATCAGTAGTTTGAATTGTGCGCGCGCAATCTCTACATCCGTTACAGTATTAGTATGAGTATCCTTTTTGCGCACCTTCACCACATTTTTTAAATCCTTAACAACAACAGAGACTGGTTGGTACCAGGTATTCTGTTTTGTAGTTTTAGATTTTGTTGTTGTTACAGTTTGCGTATTCTGTGTAGTCTCAGCTGCGCTACCGTTAACCGGCAAGATATTAATTAATTTATCTAAAGTCGCCAACTGCTCTTGCAGTTTTCGTTTATCTGGTACCGACAAGGCATTAAGCCTGGCTTGATCTTCTACAAGCATTCGTTTTGCCTGATCAACTTTGGCACTGGATAGTGGTACTAAATGCTCATACGCTAACTGCAATAATGTTTTAGCCGTTTCTACATCGCGCCCATTTTGCAAACTTGCAGCGGCGGTCTTTGTTAATAAATATGCAGCTTTAATCTGCGATTCATCATTAAATTGTGGACTGGAATTAGCATGCATACCTTTTTGCAGCTCCTGCTGCATGTTAACAAGCTTTAATTCCATCTCTTGCATTTTGCGCCTGTATTGTTCACTGCGCACAAAAAAGCCATCATAATATTTACGTACAAAGATTGTGCAAGCGACAATCGCTAAGATACATAAAGTGAAAACCATGCCCTTGGATACATATTTAGGCTTTACGTTTTTTTGCATTTAAGCACCTATAATTTTCTAACGCTAATAAAATACTTTCGTTTGTCATGCTCTGTGCCACATATACGGTCTCAAACCCCTGCGCCTTTGCATACTCATATATGCGTTGGCTGACCACTAATAATGGTAGTTTGCAGACCTCTTGTTGCGCCACTCTAGCCAAGCATACCAAGTTAGTTAAGCTAGTAACGCAAGTGATTAAAATAATATCAATTGCTGTAGCTGTCTTAAATATATTTATAAAGTGGCTATACGCATCCTTTGGCATGACCCTATTGTATATAGGTATTAATTCTACCATTGCATCTAGCTTAGACAAAGCATTCCGCAAGTAATTATCACCCCCGGACCCAGTAAGGATCATTATATACTGGTTTGCTAATTTTAGGTTGTGCTTTTGTAAGGTATCGAGCAAAGCCTCGCTATTAAAAGGAGCCGCCTCAGGGTTGAGGATTTTTTTGCAGCCATGTTGCTTTAGATAAGCTGCAGTAGCAGGGCCAATAGTAGCCCAGGTACATACTTCCGGCTTCTCTACTTGAGGCAATATCAGCTCGGCAGCGTTTTTGCTGATACAGACACAAAGCTTGCATTGCAGTAACTTAGATTGAATATGTTGGATTAGTGCAGGAGTAAGCAGGGATTCTATAGCTAATAAAGGCATACTGACCGCATGCCCCTGCAAAGCCTCTATACTGTTTCTTAATTCTTGATTATGGCACTCTTGACGCGTTAACAAAATATTCAAGCCGTACAAACTACCAGCTGTTTTTTTGGTCCTGTTTTGCTTTGGCAATTATCTCCAATGCTCCTTGATCTATTAAATTCTTTGCCACTCTTGTGCCTAAGTCTGCAGCGGCGGCCACAACATCACTTTGTGTATATTTTAGGATCCTAGCTGCGTCCGGATCTGCTACTAATCCCTGCAAAGTGATCACCCCGTCTTGTAACGTAGCATAACCAGCTATTGGGGCCTGGCAACCGCCATCAAGTACAGCGTTCATAGCGCGTTCGGCATGCACACATGCTGCAGTTGCCGGATCATTTAAACGCTCTAAAAGCGTTTTTAACTCTACATTTGCTTGGTTATATTGTATGCCTATCGCACCTTGCCCCACAGCAGGCAACATATACAACGGCTCTAACCTATTTTGCAGCCATTGTGTTAACCCCAAGCGCTCCAAACCCGCAGCCGCTAAAATTATAGCGGTATATTCATCAGCAATTAATTTTTGCAGTCTTGTTTCTACATTACCTCGTAAAGCCCGCACAGTTACTTTATTATTCAACGCTAATACTTGTGCTTGTCTGCGTAAGCTGGAAGTACCAACAATACTCCCCGCGGGCAATTCAAGTATGTTCGTAAAATGTTTACTAACAAATACATCACGTGGATCAGCACGCTTTAAAATTGCACCAATTTGTAATTCTGGCGGCATCGCAGCTGGCATGTCTTTCATTGAATGCACAGCCAAATCCGCAGCATTTTCCAGTAAATAATTTTCTAGTTCGCTTACGAACAGCCCTTTGCCGCCTATTTTATTCAAGGGCTGATCTAATATCTCATCGCCACTAGTGCTAATCCCTATGATCTCTACCTGTAAATTAGGTTGCACACGCATTAAAGCTTCTTGCACTATAGCGCTCTGGCGTAAAGCCAAATTACTACGACGTGATACAATCTTAATTTTTTTTATAGACATAATAATGCTTTTCTTACTGATGACACTTGGCGCCTACTAACCATAAAAAGTTCATCTGTATTACGTAGACTTAACACAAAGTTTCCTTGCTCATTTTTTTGTAAAGCTGCAATCTGCTGTTTTGCAACTAATGTTTTCCTGTGAATACGTATAAACAAATCTGCAAACTCTTGTTCTAAGGCATTTAAACTATCCTCAATTAACAAGCTCCCACCTGCATGCACAACTGTAACGTATTTATGTTCAGCCTGAAAATAATAAATCTGATCTACTGGCACCAGACGAATACCTTGATGCGTTACGGCCTTTATTTGTTGACGCTGCGCGCTCTTTTGCTGTGCTAACGCAAAAAGCTCAGCAAATATTTTTCGTTCTGATATTACAAAATCAGCTTTATCAATTATCGCTGGCTTGCTACTTAAATCAGCAGGAGTTGCTGTTTGCAGCATTTCTATATCTATTATTGATTGCAGCTTTGTACGCAACATCTGCTCGTCTGCGTGCTCACCTATAATTAAAAATTTAAGCATAATCCAAACACCGACGCAAAAATTCACCTATAGAAGCAATTTCTTCTAAACATAAGGTATGTTGCATATGATAAGAATGCCATTGAGCTTCTGTATAAGCATGCTGTTGCAAAAAATTATATGCTTGCAACCCCAATGTATAAGGCACAACCGGATCATATAAGCCATGCGCCATAAAAATTGGTAGACTCTTGTGTGACAAAGATGAAGGCAAAAACTCTAATTGCAAAGGCAAATATGCCGACAGCACTATTACACCGCCCAAAGCCTGTGCATTATTTAGTCCCGTGTATAAAGCCACGGCACCACCTTGCGAGAACCCGGCCAATATGATCCTATTAGTAGCAATGCCTTGATCCTGCTCATTGGAGATATAATCTGTAATTTGTTGCTGTGATTTTTTTATACCCACCCTGTCTTCTTTAGCCAACATGTTTAACGCATAAATATCATACCAGGCTCGCATTAACATGCCGCTATTTATAGTGATATTCATAAATGGAGCGCTAGGAAATATAAAGCGCACACCATGATCAGGCGGCAAGTTCAGCTGATCCACAATCCCTGCAAAATCATTGCCATCAGCTCCCAACCCATGCAACCAAATCACGCTTGCTGTCGCCTTGCTTGGCGGCTCACTTACAAGATATTCACGTTTCTTAGTCATTTCACTTCCAAGTAAAAATTTAAAGCATTTATTTCTTGTCAATATTAACATGTTTAAAAGCTGTAATTTGTAGCAACAAGGGTTATTATTTAGACATGAATAAAAAAATTATTAGTTCTCTGATCTTATTAAGTATCTTGTGCGGTATTATGTTAGCTGGGTGCGGACAAACCGGACCTTTATATTTACCCGCAGATGAAACAAAACAGCTGAAAGAATGATAGTAAACTTTACTAAAATGCATGGCCTGGGTAACGATTTTGTAGTTATTGATTTAATTACCCAAGGCGCTAGGCTAAATAGCAATCACATACGGCGCATAGCTGACCGCAGATTTGGGATCGGTTGTGATCAAGTTATCCTTATAACCCCGCCGACACGCGCTGACGCAGATTTTTTTTATCGTATCTACAATGCAGATGGCACAGAAGTGGAACAATGCGGCAATGGTGTCAGATGTGCAGCTAAGTTTTTTCTAAGTAATGGTTTAACTAATAAGAATGTTCTGTATGCCGACTGTTTGGGCGGTAGCATGCAATTAGAAGTTGATATTCTACAGCAAAATGTAACTGTGAATCTAGGCAAAAATTACAGCCCGGTTACCACGCATCAAATACATCACGCTGGATTACCCCCAACAATTCATAGCGTAAACGTTGGTAACCAACACGGTGTCTGTATAGTAGATGACATTAACAGTGTAGCGCTTGCAGAATGGGGCAAAATTTTAAGCAAAGAGCCTATTTTCCCCAAGGAAGCTAACATAAGCTTCATGCAAGTCATTGATAAAGATAATGTTGTGTTGCGTGTTTACGAACGAGGTGTAGGGCCAACCCTAGCATGTGGATCGGCAGCATGCGCCTCATTATTAGTTGGAAAATTCTTAAATTTAACCAATGATAAAATCCAAGTCGCATTTGCACATGGTAATTTGAGCATCGCCATGCTTCCTGATCAAACATTAAGCATGACTGGCCCTGCAATTAGCGTATATATAGGCAGATTCCGCGTTTAGCAGTTACCATTCTAATTTATTTTCTTGATTTTATTTTATTTTACTTGCAACTAGGTTAGAATGTCTCCCTTAGTAAGTTGTGATTACAAATGGGAATAAAACATGCAACGTAATAAAATAAAGTTGGTGATGACAAAGCTGTTAATCGGCCTTCTTCTTCCAACATTTGTGTTTGCTGGTAGCGACGTACCAGTAGCTACAGATGGTGGTCTACAAGTAAACTACCCTAGCGCTCCGTACTGGTTTAACATCAGCGGTGTTGCAAAGTTAGATAGCACCCAATTTAGTGGTGACACAGCCACAACAGCATCTGGTGTTGGCGGCTTAGGTACTTATATGAGCGCTGTGTTCATAAGAGACTTAGGTTTATCCTTCCAGGGCGGTATTGGCCAAGATTACTCATATACAATTGAATTAAACTTCGATGCTGATGAAAATGCTGCAAAGGTTGACTACGCATACATTACTTATTACGGTTTTAATTATTTACTTCCGAATTTGTCGTTCTCATTGGGCCAAGTGGTACCAGGGTTCTGTTTGAATTGCGCATCTAGCAGCAAATGGAGCACATTTAGAGAACGCAGCATGGCAACCAATACATTTGGACCACAAGCTGGTATAGGTATTAACTCCAATACTTACAATAACAATTATTCTGCAACCGTTGCTGTAACTCAACAGCCTAAAGCAGGTGCTGTGATCAGAAATGTTTATGGTCAACCAATAAAGACTCATGATCTATGGCAAGCTTCTATGCGTTTAACTTGGGCACCAATTAACGAACTAGGCCGTGTATTTCAAATTGGTTTATCCGCACACATTCAAGAGTATGCAAGTAATGGCTTACGCTTCATTGCTATACCTGAATGGCGTTCACGCAATAGTACTTCCTTGTTAAATACAACCAATTACTTTACCAGCAGTTTTGGACCCGCATCTCTTAGTACTGTAAATCCAGGCTCAAATCAGATTTGGATTGCTGCTACCAATCAAAAGACTGTTGACTGGGAATTTACCGGTGTATACGGTCCTTGGTACGCAGAAGCTGAATATCAAAGAGTGTTTATTGCTCGTGGCCAGGTAAATGATGTTTCACAAGGCCCTAACTTGCAGTTCCATGGCTACCATGTACAAGGTGCATACATATTGACTGGTGAAACACGTCCGTTAAAAACCTCAAACGGTACATTAGGACAAATTAAACCTAAGAGCAAATGTGGTGCTTGGGAAGTTGGTGCACGTTACAGCTTCATAACACTAAACAATAAAGACATTACAGGTGGTAAAGCTAATAATACCACTGTAGCTCTAAACTGGTATCCAAATAACAACGTTAAGTTTATGGCAGAATATGTTTGGTCCTTACAAAGACGTCAGTTCCAAACATATCTTGATCACCGTCATGTAGATGCGTTTGGCCTACGTGCACAATTCGTGTTCTAGTAGACTATAATATAAAGCCGGTGTATGCCGGCTTTATAATTTCGAGGGAACCATTTATGACAATTACCTTGCGTAAAATTTCAATTGTTGGTTTTTTAATTTGTGCATTTGCCTTAGTAGGCGCTGTGTACATAGAACATAATTATTTAATTTCTCCATGTCCTTTGTGTATGCTACAACGTTATGCATATGGGTTGTTAGCATTTATTTTCTTGCTCGGTTCAATATTAAATTTAAAAGCAATCTTTCGTTATATATACTATTTCTTTGTACTCTGTGCGGCAGGTATTGGTTGCGCCTTAGCAGCATATCAGTTTAGACTTCAATACTTTGCTGCCCCCCAAAAGGTTTCATGCTCAGCCAGTCTTGAACGTTTAATTGAACTGCACCCATTCCTAGATGCTCTTAAGATTGCCCTGCAGGGGTCACCTGAATGCTCAAAAGTAGATATGGCAATTCTTGGTATATCGCTCGCTGGATGGAGCACTATAATGTTCGGGCTAGTAATAATCTTTGCTCTATATTTTTTTTATTTAGAGGCCACCAAAAAAATGCCTTAGCTCCTAAGAAAGCGTAAAAAAAAGGTGGATACAATCCACCTTACCTCACCAAAACTGCTAAACAAACCTTGATTTATTATTCTTGTCTTCAACATCCCTGTTTTGATCAGTCCATTGATCGGTAATCCTGAGCTCAACCCGAGCCTATGTTAAGAATAACAAACGTACAAAAAACTACAATCTAAATGTGTAAGTTTATTGAATGGCATAATTTAGTGAAATAATCAGACATTTTAAAAAAATGCTTATTATTCAGCTAGTTACTAATGACCGCGTGTATTTTGCTATACCTACTGCTTATATGGCGTACAGGGACTTGAGCTTTTGCGCACAATATGAATAGAATAGGCACAGCAATGGAATGTGTTAATGATTATACCCAAGCCATTGTGATTTAGGTATTTTAATAATATCCCCAGCCAGGGACTACCAAACAAGGACATGTTATGGAGTTAGATATTAGTCATTTCTTAGAGGAAAGAAACATCCTCAAAGACGCACTCTTAAAAATTATCTCTAAAACTGAAGCGGTCACTGTAGAGAACCTACAAGATTTTTGTATTACTCTCACAGACTACCTAACAGGCAGCGTAGTGAAGCTTGGCCTAGCTGATGATTTTAGTTTTGCTACCGCTTTTAGTAACAACTACTCTTCAGGCTTAATAAATGATAGCAAACTCAAGACTGACCTTTCAGAGTTAATTATTTGGCTATCTAAGCGGTGGGATAAAGAAGATGTTGCACTAAGTCAATGGCATAGAGAACACATCAGACAATAGGTCATTTCTCCAAATATTGGAGTTTATCCTTCACATCTTTCCATTGATCAGAATCTGGCAATCCGCCTTTGCAGGTGTTAATAACTGGCCATTGTTTGGATAATTCAGCGTTTAATTCTGCAAAATGCTTTTGATCTTCAGGCAAAGCATCTTCAGTCATAATCGCATTCACGGGGCATTCAGATTCACATAATGCGCAATCAATACATTCATCTGGATCTATAACTAAAAAGTTAGGTCCCTCATGGAAACAATCCACGGGACAAACTTCTACACAATCTGTATATTTACAACGGATACAACTTTCTGTAACTACAAACGCCATTTCAGCACCATGTGAATTCAAAATGACAATCTTACCCAGTCTATTGTTACGTGGCAAGCTTGTATGTCTCTAATATGACAGCAATATACGTTCTAACCAGCGCAAAAACATAAACCCCGCCTCTGCAAAAGGACGCGCCTTGAAATTTATGTATGGTTTAGTAATCCATAGAGCCCTGGTCCCCGCGATACAGGTTGCCAAAATGCCGGTGCAAAGCCTGTCGTCTACTAATAAAACCTTAGCGGCAGCCACTTTAGCTGCCTCCACTATTTGCTCCATGCCATCCGGATAAGGCTTTTTACGTTTCGCTATGATGAAGCCTATGTTAGGAAAATGCTGCTGAAAATACTCCACGCGTACGGCAGTGGGCTTATTACTAAGAATAAAAATTCTACAGGCAGGAGATTCCTGCATAAATTTTTGCAACCATAAATATACCTCCTCGCGCGGCTCCGGCTCACCATGTGCCGCCAAGACCCCATCAAAATCTAAAACTAAGACCTCGATGCCTAGATGTTGCATCTGCACAGGTGATAAGTTCGTTATGTTTGCCAGCTGCAACTGAGGGGTCTGCATGAAGAGGCGCAATTGGTTTCTATACCGCCAGGCATGAGTGATTGCATAAAAAGTTCGTAATATCATATAATTTTGCTATGTTTTATGGTAGTCTGCTAAGGTTAATGGATTAAGGTAGCCTATGTCTGGTAATTTTAAAAGTAGAAATGCAAATACGCCAACCAAGGGCATTCTGCAACAAGTACTAGATTCTACCCTAAATAAACTCAATTTGGTTACTAGACATGAATTTGCAACTCAAACGCAAGTATTGCTTAAGACTAGATTAAGAGTAGAAGAATTAGAAAGAAAAATTATGGAACTTGAGGGGCGCAAGCAACCACCATAACTTTATTTACAGCAACTGGAAAGAATCGTAAAACCCTATGGAAATATTCAAATATATTTTAATTCTCCTAAGTTGCTCGGTAATTTTTGTAGTTATCTGCCGCAGATTACACTTACCCGCAATCATTGGATACTTGTCTGTTGGTATGATAGTAGGACCAGGCGGAGTGGCTTGGTTACCATCAATTGAAGATCTAAATCATTTAGCCGAATTCGGTATTGTATTTTTAATGTTCACCTTAGGCTTGGAATTTTCTATTCCGCGCTTAATCGCTGCCAAACGTATGTTGCTTGGCTTGGGCGGCTTACAGGTGGTTATCTGCACTAGTGTTGCAGCCTGCGGAGCATGGCTTCTAGGCTTTAATGTAATACAAAGTATTATAGTCGGCGGCGCATTAGCTTTATCCTCTACCGCAGTAGTTGTAAAACAGTTAACTGAGCAAAAACAACAACATACACCTTATGGTGCCATGGCTATTAATATTTTGTTATTCCAAGATTTAGCTGCTGTAGGATTTTTAATTTTAATTCCTGCTTTTTCAGGTAGCGGCACCAACTCTATACAAGTAACCTTCTTACTGACTATGGTAAGAGGTGTTTTTGCTTTCGTGAGCATGACGCTTTTAAGTATGTGGGTGCTGCGTCCATTATTCCACGAGGTTGCTAAAGCACGCTCTACAGAATTGTTCATGTTGGCAACTTTACTCGTGGCTCTCAGTGCTGCTGGGGTGACACATTATTTAGATCTCTCTATGGCCCTAGGCGCTTTCTTAGCTGGGTTAATGCTAGGAGAAACTGAGTTTAGGCATCAAATAGAATTAGATATACGCCCATTCCGCGATGTATTGTTAGGCTTATTTTTTGTTGTGATTGGAGCGAACTTAAATCTAAAATTATTACCGCACATGCTCGATAAAGTACTATTACTACTGTGCGCAATTATCGCTTTCAAAATGATCCTGATAGCAGGCATCATCAAAACGTTTAGCCGCCTATCCAAACAAGCAGCTCTACGCACCGGCTTAATTTTGGCACATGGTGGTGAGTTTACGTTTGTGCTGTTAACTGAAGCTATAGACAAAAATCTTATCAATAGCGATCAACGCCCAGCTCTTTTTTCTGCAGTAGTTTTGAGTTTAATGTTGGCCCCTTTACTGATTCGATACAATGAAAAAATAGTGGACTTTTTCCTAGGTGCGCGTAACAAAGATGCCATAGAGCTAAAAGACTACAATGTGCATCAACTAAACGACATAGCTGCAGAATTTGAGCACCACGTTATTCTATGTGGTTATGGCCGTGTAGGACAGATATTAGCGCGCTTTTTAGATCAAGAATCTATTCCCTGGATTGCTTTAGATCTAGACCCAATGCGCTTATCTAAAACCTCAATGGCAGGAGAACATGCATTTTATGGAGACTCAACTTCTGCTGATAGTTTATTAGCTGCTGGTTTATCGCGAGCACGCATGGTTGTAGTCACGTTTTCAGAAGAAGAACCTGCTCTAGAGGTTGTAAAAATTGTGCGCGAAATACGTTTAGACGTCCCTGTATTCGTGCGCACCCAAGATGATTCAAATCTAAAAGCTTTCCAAGATGCAGGTGCCACGGAAGTAGTACCTGAAACGTTAGAAAGCAGCTTGATGCTAGCATCACACCTACTATTAACTCTAGGGATCCCTACTAAAAAAATCATGGATAAAATTCGTGCTATCCATGCTGATCGCTATGAGATTTTGCGCGGCTTGTATCGCGGTGAAGATGATGAAACTATCATAGAACAAGAAACTGAATCTAGACGCAGCTTACATTCGATATTTGTACCAGAAGGATCGACTGCTATTAATCAGCCATTATCTGCAATTGCACGTGATGATGAAGAATTTTATATTAAGTCTTTGACCAGAGATGGCGAGCGTATTGCTGATCCAGAATTAGACATGACAATCCATGTGGGCGATGTAATTGTGATTTTTGCAACACCAGAAGAAACAACCGCTATTGAACAGCAAATACTAAACGGTGAATTTGCTCCTAAAGAAACTGCTGATATGTAATTTTTAAGAATTTGCTATGCTGCCTTGATGAGCAACTTAGCATTATTATACACTCGCGCAGCGCATGGACTAGATGCACCTTTAGTATGTGTGGAAACGCATATATCGAACGGTTTACCTAGATTATCCATTGTTGGTCTTGCAGAAGCTGAAGTTAAAGAAAGCAAGGAGCGAGTACGCAGCGCAATCTTAAATAGCAATTTTGAATTTCCCGCCAGACGCATCACAATCAATTTAGCCCCTGCCGATTTGCCTAAAGAAGGTGGTCGCTATGATTTAGCAATCGCATTAAGCATTTTAATTGCATCTAAACAAGTAACACCCATTGATCTAGCGCATTATGAATTTGCAGGCGAACTGGCTCTCTCAGGTAAACTGCGTGGTTTTAAAGGTGCTTTGCCTCTGGCAATACATACACGTAAAGCAAAACGACATCTGCTTTTACCAGCCGAAAATGCGCTCGAAGCGGCATTATGCCAAGATAATGTCATTTATGCAGCAGAAGATTTACAACAAGTATGTCAACACTTAGAACACAAAAGCATACTTGCGCCATATGTGCTTACCTGTGCAAACGTAGATCCAGCCCAGGATGCACTAGATATACAAGAAATTTATGGACAAGCACATGCAAAACGCGCCTTAGAAATTGCTGCTGCAGGCAGACACAGCATGCTGCTAATAGGGCCTCCTGGCACTGGAAAAACCATGCTTGCCAGCCGCCTGCCAGGCTTATTACCGCAACTGCACATTGATGAACTGCTAGAAATCGCTGCGGTCAATTCTATCAGTGCTACTCATACAAATTCTAACGTTTCCTTTAAGAGACCATTTCGCGCTCCACATCATACTATATCAGCTATGGGGCTCATTGGTGGCGGATCTAATCCTCACCCCGGAGAAATATCATTAGCGCATAATGGTGTGTTATTTTTAGATGAACCAACT
>DALYEH010000001.1:23572-32292 GCA_031972715.1 Gammaproteobacteria bacterium
CGGCCCACCGGGCACCGGTAAATCCATGCTAGCCACCCGCTTACCGGGTATTCTGCCGCCACTCGATGCGCCCGGCGCGCTTACCTCCGCGGGCATCCTCTCGCTGGCCGGTATCTTTAACCCGGAACGTTTTGGGGAACGGCCTTTCCGTGCACCCCACCACAGTGCATCACCCGCCGCGGTGATTGGTGGTGGTAGCCAGGCGCTGCCCGGTGAAATCTCGCTCGCTACCGGTGGCGTGCTTTTTCTGGATGAACTCCCCGAGTTTGATCGCAAAACACTAGAAACTTTGCGCGAGCCATTAGAGTCTGGATGTATTTCTATAGCGCGTGCAAATCGTAAAATTACTTTTCCTGCACGTTTTCAGCTTATTGCTGCCATGAACCCTTGTCCATGTGGAAATTTAAGCAACAATTATAAAACTTGTCTCTGTAGTCACGATCAAATCATACGCTATCAGAATAAAATTTCTAATCCGTTATTAGAGCGTATAGATATGCACATTGAAGTCCCAGCAGTACCAGCTGATTATTTAACGAATAACACACAACAACAAAGCGAAAATTCAGCTACTATACGCGCACGTGTACAGCACGCACAAAACTTGCAGATGCAACGTAATAAAAAATGCAACAGTTTATTAAGCAATAAAGAGGTAAAAGAATTTTGTACTTTGGATCAAACATGCTCCGATCTAATTCATAATGCGATTGTAAAATTAAATTTATCTGCTCGTAATTTTTATAGGATCCTGAAAATTGCGCGAACTATCGCTGATTTAGATCACAGCGTGCAAATAGCACCACAGCACATTGCAGAGGCGCTTAGCTACAGATCAAAGTTGAATGTTCAAAAGTAAAGAGGTATAATGGGGAGTTTATTTAGCCCCGGAACAACGTATAACGACATGCTTACTTCCCCTGTTTTATTTAAGGAAATTCCTGCACTACGCGGAAATATAGGTTTAATAACCTTGAATCGTCCGCAAGTATTGAATGCATTGTCGGGCGCTATGATCATCTCTATTTTAGGGCAATTACGCCTATGGGCTACTGACCCCAGAATCTCTGTGGTTATGATAACTGGAGCTGGTGACAGAGCCTTTTGTGCAGGTGGTGATTTAAAGTTAGTCTACAGTTTCGGTCGTACACACTATAATGAAGGGATGCCTTTTTATGAGGCAGAATACGAAGCAAATTTATTAATCCATACTTACCCTAAACCATATATATCTCTATTGAATGGCATTGCGATGGGTGGCGGCCTAGGAATTTCTTTGCACGGCACACGCGTAATTGCCACAGAGAAATTGCAACTAGCCATGCCTGAAGTTGGAATTGGTTTTTATCCAGATGTAGGTGCTAATCATTTTTTTAAACGTTGTCCGCCTGGTATACGTACTTATTTAGGATTAACTGGAAATACAATCGGTATAGCTGATGCTAGCTTTGCTAATCTAGTCGATGCTTACATTCCGCACGAAAAAATCTCTGAGTTTATTTCTGATTTAACCTCCTTTGATTTAGAACAACATGCACTACAAGTGATTGATGGTGTGCTCAAACATCATAACCAAGAAACCGGAGCAAGTACTCTGCAGCAAAACGCCGCAACAATTGCATCATGTTTTCAGCTGGATACAGTTGAAGATATTATGCTGGCTTTACAACGCACAGGCACCACATGGGCCCTAGCACAACTTGCGATCTTAAACAGCAGATCCCCAACAAGCCTTAAAGCCACCCTGCAACTTTTTCAACGAACTTTAACTTTGAATTTATCAGAGTGTTTAGCACAAGAATTAGTTTTAACTAGAAACTTTATGCAAGGCCATGATCTATATGAAGGCATACGTGCAGCTTTAATAGACAAAACCTACGATCCAAAATGGCAACCTGCTACTTTGCAGGAAGTTACATCGCAACAAATAGATAAATTATTTATATAATATGCAAAGCTTAAATACGCAGCAACAAGCTGCAGTTGAACATTTGTCTTCTCCATTATTAGTGCTTGCTGGCGCAGGCAGCGGTAAAACTCGCGTAATTACTTACAAAATTGCACATTTAATCGACGTTTGCGAATATAAACCCAATAAAATCTATGCTGTTACTTTTACAAACAAGGCAGCACGTGAAATGGCTGAACGCGTCAGTCAAGTGCTAGGCAGTAAGGCCAAAGGTTTAACTGTTTCTACCTTCCATACCTTTGGGTTGAATTTTATTCGTCATGAACATAAATTGTTAGGCTTAAAACCTAACATGTCGATTTATGATTCAGAAGATAGTTTAAATCTATTACGCGATATCTCTGGCAAAGATCATCTAGATGTTAATACCCAACTAGCAGCACAGCAGATGCAAATCTCACATTGGAAAAGTGCCGCCATATTACCTGACGAAGCCATAACTATTGCCAAAGATGCAGAGCAACATGCTATAGCACGTTTGTATGCTATATATCAGCAAACTTTACGCAGTTATAATGCTGTGGACTTTGATGATTTAATTTTATTGCCTTTAATTTTATTACGTGACAATGAAGAAGTACGTAGTAAATGGCAAAACAAAGTACAATATTTATTAGTGGATGAATATCAAGACACCAACACTAGCCAGTATACACTTATACGCTTACTTACCGGCGCACGAGGTGCCTTCACAGTAGTAGGTGACAATCACCAAGCTATTTACGCTTGGCGTGGAGCTAATCAAGAAAATCTACAAAAGTTGCAAACAGACTATCCACACTTAAAAGTCATTACTTTAGAGCAAAATTATAGATCTACAGGCACGATTCTACAGTCTGCCAACCATTTAATTAGCCACAACCCAAATATTTTCAACAAAAATCTTTGGAGCACTTTAGGTATGGGTGATCCTATTCGCATTATAGTTGCGGCTAATGAACAAGACGAGGCTCAGCGTGTAGCAGCAGAAATACAGCATCATAAATTCTTAAATCAAACTCAATTCAAAGATTATGCTGTAATGTATCGCGGGAATCATCAGGCACGTTTAGTCGAACAGGCCCTACGTGAGTATCAAATACCATACCAATTAAGTGGTGGCACATCTTTTTTCTCGCGCAGCGAAGTCAAAGATATCCTCGCATATTTAAAAGTCATGGTAAATCCAGATGATGATGGTGCATTTTTGCGCATCGCTAATGTGCCACGCCGTGAAATAGGTCCAGCCACTTTAGAAAAGCTTAGCCAATATGCACAGATGCGAGAAGCCAGTTTATTTGACGCAAGCTTTGAAATTGGTTTAGAACAAACCTTAAGTGGTAAACCATTACAAAAGCTACGTGAATTTAGTGCTTGGTTGCGCAGTACTGCTGCAGAAATTGAAGCGGAAAATTCTATTGCTATCATACGCGGCATGCTAGAAAAAATTGATTATTCCACATGGTTGTTAGACACTTGTAGTAACCCCACGGTAGCTGAAAAGCGCATGGAAAATGTGCATGATTTAATTAATTGGTTAGAGCGCATGATAAAAGAAGATGAATTAACTGTTGCTGCTGCAGTAAATAAAATGTTATTAATTGATATGCTGACACGCAAGGAAGATGAAAATAATAATGATCGTGTGCACCTATTGACTTTACATGCAGCCAAAGGCTTAGAATTCCCCAACGTTTTTATTATTGGCTTAGAAGAAGAATTGTTACCGCATCGTAATAGTTTAGAGCTTGATAATATTGAAGAAGAACGCAGATTAGCATACGTAGGCATCACACGCGCACAACATAATTTAACCTTGACTTTATGTAAACAACGCCGTCGTTTCAAAGAGTTAATCGACTGTGTCCCAAGTCGCTTTTTAGAAGAATTACCTAAAGAGCATATAACATGGGAAGAGGCTGGAACTAGAAATAAAGATCCAGAACAACGTCAACAACACGGTAAAGCGCAATTTTCTGCACTTAAAAGTATGCTACAAAAATAGTAAACGCTTTATTGTGCTGCCTTTACCATGTATTCGACTGTAGCCCTAATTTCATCATCTGTGCAGTTTAGGCAATTCCCCTTGGGAGGCATGGCGCGAATACCGGTTATCGCTGCTTTAACTATAGTGTCTAGCCCCTGAGCAATACGAGGCTCCCAATCAGCTTTATTACCAAATTTAGGTGCTCCAGCTAGCCCAGTTTGATGACACATTTTACAATTGTTATCATAGATTTGCTGCGGAGTGAGTGCCGCACCAACAGTCGCAGCAGAAGCTGCCTCTGTGGACACGCCCTGAATATTAACCTGTCCCATCGGTTTTAGGCGCTCCTGAATGGCATCTGGAGCCAATGAACCAGTGAGTTTAGCTACGGCAATAGAGGTAACGGCCAAAGTAGCCCCCCATAGCACAATATATTTAGCTATTTTTTTAACTTTCAAGGTCCTTCTCACTTGTTGCACCCTTATATATATATTAACATAACTGTTTTGGGTAATTTATACCTTAAGCATATGCACAAGAATAATAAAATCACCACCGACATAAATCTTGCAGTAGCACAGTTACGTGCGGGTAACCTCGTGGCTTTTCCCACCGAAACCGTATACGGTTTGGGGGCAGCCGCCGATAACCCCACAGCTGTGCTGAAGGTCTTCCAAACTAAGGGACGTCCAGCAGACCACCCTGTAATTGTACACATAGGCAACACCCAAGAATTAAGCACATGGGCGCAAAATATCCCTGCTGCAGCTTGGATCTTGGCTGAAACGTTCTGGCCAGGCTCTCTCACTATGCTTTTGCAAAAAAAGGAGCATGTCTCTTCCTTAATTACTGGCGGCCAAGAAACAATAGGGATCCGCATTCCACAGCATCCTTTGACTTTAAAAATGCTACAAGCGTTCGGTAATGGTGTTGTTGGTCCCTCAGCAAATAAATACGGTAGAGTCAGCCCTACGCAAGCACAGCATGTAGCCCAAGATCTAGCAGCGCACGATGTATTAATTTTAGATGGCGGCATGGCGCAAGTTGGTATTGAATCAACTATTGTTGATTTGACAGGTGCTACACCTATCATAAGACGACTAGGAGCAATTAGCGCAGCACAAATAGAAGCAACTTTACAGCAGACTGTACGTGTAGAAATAGCGCATGGCGCAAACATTCGCACTCCAGGTAGTCATGCAGTACATTACGCACCGCTCACGCCAACAGTGTTAGCCTCTAGCGCAGAGTTCACAACGCTATTAAACAAATATGCTGGCAGCAAAATCTCGGTTCTAAGCTGGCAACAGCCACCAGCAGAGCTACAGAATATTTACTGGCAACAAGCTGCCAACACCCCCACAGAGTATGCCAAAGAATTATATGCCAATCTGCGACAACATGATCAATTACAAAACGATATAATAATCGTTGAAGCGCCACCTAACACTAAAGAGTGGGGAGCTATACTCGATCGTTTAACACGCGCCAGTACGTTATAAGCTGTTAACCTTAAAGTAATTTTGCTTCTCTGGCCACTAAATAATTCAAGATATCGATGACCCGTTGTATATTTGTACCAACTTTGGCTACATCTATTTTATAACTGTTGGTAGGCCCGTTCACAATAATTTCTGGCGTAGATGATACTGCAAAAGCTTTAGAAATCGCATCTGCTCGTTGCACTTGCTTATTAACAATAAATGAATTAAACGCTTGATCAAACTCTGCAGCACTAAAGCCATGTTGTACAAAATATTTCTGCATAATTTTGACATCCCATAACTTTAAACCTTGCTTATGAATGGCCTTAAAAATGTCTGTAGATAATTTACCATCTGGTTGTAACGCTTCCTCTACATAATACATTCTAGATAACATCGCCCATTGCGCATTAAAAGCTACAGGATATGTATAGATTACTACCTTGCCTTTGAATTTTTTAGCCTGCTCATCTTCCCATTTAGTGAACGGTGTATGAAATACTTAACAACCATGACAACCATAATTGAAAAAAAATATTACTTGTACTTTATTAGGGTTGGCTTTAAATAATTGTGTAACTAAAGTACTGTTGCGTATACTTTCTGGCAACTTAATATAATCTTGGCCTTCCACTATAAACGGATCTTTTTTATCTTTGCTAGCTGCAGATGCTTGTGGCGCTATCAGCAATAACGCCGGCATAAACAACATGGCACAGATAATAAATTTAAAAAACTTAATGTAACCCTGACACATAACTTGCCACCGCCTCAATTTCTTTATCAGTCATTTTGCCCGCAATATCGCGCATCATACTATTTACATCATTCGAGCGCTGACGATCTCTAAACTTCTTCAACTGTGCTATTACGTATTCACTATTCTGCCCGCCCAAGCGTGGAAAGTTCGCTAAGTAATTTCCCGACCCAGTTGGCCCATGACAAGCCATACATGCAGGCACCCCAGTCTCTAAATTACCGCCTCTGTATATAGATTGCCCCAAAGCAAACTTACTCTGTTCAGCGTTACCAGTAGTCATAGTCTGTGTAGCATAAAACGCTGCCAAGTCTGCTATGTCCTGCGGAGTTAAGACCTGCGCTAAACCATACATGGTGGGGTCATAACGGGGGCCTTTTTCACCTTGTTGAAAGTTTAGCAACTGCTGCACTATATATGCATTAGCTAATCCCGCTATCTTTGGCCACATAGGCGTCATTGAATTACCATCTAAGCCGTGACAAGCAACGCAGCTTTCTGACTTTGTTTTACCTGCAATAGGGTTTCCTATTACCGGCTTGGCTTGCGGCTCTTCAGCGTGTACCTTGCATGCTATAGATAGCAAGAGAACTATAATCGTAAAGCAAAATCGGGCCATATATATTTATGCCTAAACTCGTTACATACTTGATTTTACACGCATTCTATTAGTTTGCGTCAACCAACACTTATACTTCATGCGTTAATTTGCTACAATGCAGATTATTATAGGTCAAAGTCAATGAATTACAACCAAGCAAAATTTTTTAAAAGTGCCCAGAAAATTTCCCAGCTCCCAGACAGCCGGATCGAAGTAGCCTTTGCTGGCCGTTCTAACGCCGGCAAGTCCAGCGCGCTCAACGCAATCACTAATATTAAAAGTTTAGCACGCACCAGCAAAACCCCTGGACGCACGCAATTACTGAATTACTTTGAAATCGCAGATGGCTGCTTTTTGGTAGATCTGCCGGGTTATGGGTATGCTAAGGTTTCGCATTCTATACAAAAAGAATGGGAAAAAACTTTAACTGCCTATATAGAGACCCGCGAGCAATTAAAGGGAGTAGTCATTATTATGGACATACGCCATCCGCTCACAGAGCACGATCAACACATGATCCAATGGGTAGGCTCGTATAACATTCCCATGCATATATTGCTCACCAAAGCTGATAAGTTAAATCGCGGCCCTGCGCAAAATGCTTTATTGGCTGTGCGCAAAGCTTTAAGTGAATATTCTGATCTTATTACAGTGCAATTATTTTCATCACTCAAGGGTATTGGCTTAGAAGATGCACGTTTCAAACTAGACCAATGGTTTGCATAATATATTCGGTCTTGCTTGCTAAATCGGCATAACTAGTGAGCTTGTTCCCAGTTATCGCCCACGCCAAGCCCAACATCTAATTTGACATGCAATTGTGCCGCATTATCCATCAAATATGCTATCTGCTTAGAGTATGCAGGCACTTTCTGCTCTGGAACTTCAAACACTAACTCATCATGTACTTGCATGATCATATGTGCATCGGCCGCTTCTGATTTTAGCCAAGCAAAAATGTTGATCATAGCTTTTTTGATAATATCAGCCTGTGCCCCCTGCAGTGGTGCATTAATCGCCGCTCGCTCTGCAGCACGCCGCAGCATAACTTTGCTAGAGCGTATATCAGGTAAATACAGTCTACGACCAAACAAGGTTTGCACATAACCCTGCTCATGTGCTAATTTTCTGGTTGCTTCCATATATGCGCGCACTCCAGGGAAACGGGCAAAATATGTTTCAATATAACGCTCAGCAGTTTCACGATCAGTGCCAATTTGCTTTGCCAAACCAAAGCTAGACATACCGTATATTAAACCAAAATTGATAGCTTTGGCGTGTCTACGCTGCTCTTCGTTCACCTGATCAGTAGGCACACCAAAAACTTCACTGGCTGTGGCTTTATGAATATCTAAATTCTGTGCAAAGAACTGTAACAAGTTTTTATCACCAGAAAGATGCGCCATAATGCGCAATTCTATTTGCGAATAGTCAGCAGAAACTATTTTGTAACCACTGGGTGCTATAAATGCACTACGTATACGTTTACCAGCAACACCACGGGTTGGAATATTCTGTAAATTAGGATCTGTGGAAGATAAGCGGCCAGTAGCTGTTACTGCCTGATGATATGACGTGTGTACACGTCCAGTATGCGGGTTGATCTGTAATGGCAGTTTATCTGTATACGTAGATTTTAATTTACTTAATGTTCTGTGCTCAAGAATTATTTGCGGTAATTCATAAGTATGTGCTAATTCCACTAATACTGCTTCCCCGGTCGATGGCTGCCCCGTTGGTGTACGCTCTATAATTGGCAATTGTAATTTAGCAAATAATATTTCTTGTAACTGCTTGGGTGATGCCAAGTTAAACTGTTGTCCAGCTAATATATACGCATTTTGCTCTAGTCGATTTAATTCGATTGCTAATTCAGCACTTTGCTCCTGTAGTGCAGCAGCATCAATCAGCACACCATGTCTCTCCATGGTCGCTAAGACTGG
>DALYEH010000001.1:32302-37823 GCA_031972715.1 Gammaproteobacteria bacterium
CACCAAAGGCATTTCTATCTCTGTAAAAACCGCATTTAAACTTGGCTCTGCACTTAAACGTGGGGCAAATTCTTTATACAACTGCATTGTGATATCCGCATCTTCAGCTGCATATTCAGACGCTTTATCTAATGATACGTTGTTGAATGTAACTTGCTTAGCACCTTTGCCTGCTACATCTTCAAAACTTATGGTTTGTTTGCCCAAGTACTCTAAAGCTAAGGCCTCCATGTTATGTCTACTGGCCACACTGTTAAGCACATATGATGCGAGCATGGTATCAAAATTATTGTTCACCATGTTAATCTGGTACGTGGCTAGAATTTCCTGATCATATTTTAGATTATGAGAAACTTTAGTTATTTTAGGGTTTTCCAACAAGGGCTTTAATGCATCTAAAACATACTGACGATCTAATTGCTTTGGCGCACCCTCGTAATCATGCGCCACTGGTACATATACACCTTGCCCGACCGAAACTGCAAACGACACCCCAACCAACTCGGCAAGCATATAGTCTACGCTGGTAGTTTCTACATCGAAGGCAAACACTTGCGCAGATGCTAGTTTTTGCACCCATTCCGCAAATTCAATTTGCGTAGTCACCATATGATGTGTAGTTTGATTTTGCTCGGTACTTGCCACAGCAGTTGCACTTTGCGTTGTTGTCGTAGTTTGAGGACCTGCCAATTGCTTGAGCCAATTTCTAAATTCCAATTCCGTAAATAAAGCGTGTAATTTAGCTACATCTTGTTGTTGGCGTACTAATTCATTCGGGTGTTGTGCCAACGGCACATCAGTCTTAATTTTAATTAACTCTTTGTACAAAGGTAAGTGCGGCAATGCTGCGCGCAAATTCTCACCAACCTTGCCTGTCACAGATGCAGCATTCTCTACCAAAGCTTCTAAGGTTTTATATGTCTGCAACCACTTAGCTGCAGTTTTTGGCCCTACTTTTTCAACCCCTGGAATATTGTCTACGCTATCACCAATCAAACTTAAATAATCTATTATTTGCTCTGGATGCACAGCAAATTTTTTATACACACCATCACGATCTAAAATAGTCTCACTCATAGTGTTGACTAATGTAATATGATCATTGACTAACTGCGCCATATCTTTGTCGCCTGTAGAAATTACTGTTTCCATACCTGCAGCGCTAGCTTGCATAGCCAAAGTACCTATCACATCATCTGCCTCAACCCCGGGTATAGCTATTAAAGGTATGCCCATAGCACGAATCAATTCGTGTAATGGCTGAATTTGCTCTGCCAGTTCAGTTGGCATAACTGTACGGTTGGCTTTATATGCTGGGAACATCTCATGTCTAAATGTAGGCTCCTTACAATCAAACACTACCGCTACAAACTTAGGGTTGTAATCGCTTAATAAACGACGCAACATATTAATTACGCCATAGATAGCACCTGTTGGTGCGCCCTTTGAATTAGTCAGTGGTGGCAAGGCATGATACGCGCGGAATAAATATGATGAACCATCTACTAATACAAAAGGTGCCGTGGAATTTTGTTTCATGTGCTTCCCTGTTTCTTCTATACTGCTTCTAGCTTGGCATAACTCAAGACTAACCATTTGGTACCAATTCCCTCAAAAAACACACTTACGCGCGCGCGTTCGCCCTGTCCTTCAAAATCTACTACAGTACCAACACCAAATTTAGCATGCCGCACTCGCTGGCCTAAATTGAAACCTAAACCTGTATCGCTGCCAGCCTGCATAACCATATGCTGTGCAAAATCATCATGTACCTCTGGTGCATGTGCTTTATGTATTTGTAAACGTCTGCTTTTCTCTTCTAGCAGATGTGCCGGGATTTCACGCACGAAACGCGAAACACGCCTTGCTTCTTCTAAACCAAAAACTCTACGTCGCTGTGCATAAGTAATATATAAGTTTTGCATAGCGCGCGTGATCCCTACGTAACATAAACGGCGCTCTTCTTGTAAACGTTCTGGATCTTCTGCAGAGAAGTGATGTGGGAACAAACCCTCTTCTAAACCACAGATAAACACAACTGGAAATTCTAAACCTTTTGCAGAATGCAAGGTCATCATTTGTACAGCGGCCTGTGATTTATCGACATTTCTTTCTCCGCTCTCTAAGGCTGTATAAGAGAGAAAGTCTACAATAGGCGGCACCTGCAAAGGATCTATTTCCGCTGGATCATATACAAAATCTGCTGTAGCACTTACTAGCTCTTCTAAGTTTTCGGCTCTATTCTGTGAACGATCCCCAGTTTGTGCATGTAAATAAGTTAATAAACCACTGCGCTTTACTACTAGCTCCACAATTTGTGTTACAGAGGCTGTTGCTGCTATGGCAGCAACCTCTTCAATTATTTCTATAAAATCTAACAAGCCTGCGCGTGCCTTGCCAGTAATCATTTTATCCGCAACTGCTGCTTTGGCAGTAGCAAACATAGTTTCACTAGTGGCATCTGCCATATCGCGCAATTTATCTAAAGAAACTTTACCAATGCCGCGCGGTGGCATATTTACCACTCTCTCAAAGGCTTCATTGTCATTGTTGTTTAAAGCAAGCTTTATATATGCCAAAGCATCTTTAATTTCAGCACGCTCAAAAAAGCGCAGACCGCCATAAATAGTATAAGGCACACCTAAACGCACTAATGCCTCTTCCAACACACGCGACTGTGCGTTAGAACGATACAAGACGCCTATATCTCTAAAACTCACGCCTTGCGCGTTATATTGCTGAATCTTACGCGCCACATATAAAGCCTCATCTTCTTCATTTAAACCAGCATACAAAACTATTGGCTCACCTTTATCGCCTTGTGTCCATAAGGTTTTACCCATGCGCCCACTGTTATTATCAATCAATGCGTTCGCTGCTGATAATATAGTACTAGTGGATCTATAATTTTGCTCTAAGCGCACTACTTTAGTGTTAGCGTAGTCTTGTTCAAAACGTTGAATGTTTTCTATTTTTGCGCCACGCCAACCATAAATAGATTGGTCATCATCACCAACCACCATGACCGAGGCAGCATGTTCCGCCAGTATATTTAACCATCTATATTGAATGGTGTTTGTATCTTGAAACTCATCTACTAAAAAATGATCAAATTTGCTGCGATAATATGTTAAAATTTCAGGGTTGCTGGCTAATAAACTATAAGAACGTAATAATAGATCTGCAAAATCTAGCACGCCATTTTCTAGACATGCTTGCTCATAATGCACATACACTTCCATCATTACTTGTTCGTACGCACTTTCCGCCATACCTAGCTGTCGTGCAAATATACCTTCATCTTTCTTACGATTAATAAAACCTTGCGCTTTCTTAGGCTCCCATCTATCTTCATCTAAATTTAACTTTTTAAATATGCGCTTAATGATACGCAACTGATCTTCAGCATCCATAACCTGAAAACTTTCAGGTAAGCCAGCAGCTCGCCAATGTTGGCGTAACATTTTGTGCGCCAAGCCATGAAATGTACCAACCCACATCTGGCGTACTTCATGGCCTAGCATGCTGATTAAACGCCCTCGCATTTCTGCTGCAGCCTTATTAGTAAACGTAACCGCCAGAATACTGTGTGGCGTAGCATGCGCTACCGTAATCAACCAAGCTACCCTATGGATTAAAACCCTGGTTTTACCACTGCCAGCCCCTGCTAAAACTAATAAGTTACCCAATTCAGCGGTAACCGCGGCTTGTTGGGCTGTATTTAATAATTTAATTTGTTGTTGAATTTCCATAGGGCATAGATTACCCTATTTTGGCTCAGTGCGCATCAGCAGATTCTGTAAGTCTAGAGCTGTTGCTAGCCTGTACTAGGTGATTGCTGTTTGCTAGATATGCCGACATAAAGAACGGCTTTATGGTTCTCCGCCACCCAAGGTAGCCCAGGCAAAGACATATGCTGTGTATGTGACTTTTCTTGCCTAGGATCGAACAGCCTCGCTATATATTTGCCCAGCGGGTTCTCTGGATCTTCAGGACTTCTTTTGAGAGATTTTATCAAAGCATTAGCTGGCACCCATACAAAGTACGCGCCGGGACCCTCTTTAATTTCTACGCGCGCACCAGTATGCGCTGGACAAGCCATAAAGCCATCCAGACGTAATAACACCATGCCACCGTCATCTGTTGCCTTTTGCTCGTCAGTAGGTCTAGAAATGTTTGTAGGCTTATTCATATCCCCAACTAAACTAATATGTTCGCGATCTGTAGGGTGATTGGTATCGCCACCAATAATTGTGAATTTTCCAGCTACTACTTGCGCTTGCAAATAGTCTAAAATTTCCTTGCGATGATCTTTTTCGTGATCCAAATGCATATTTACAATACAAACCTCAGCATCATTCCCAACATACCTAAAGAGTGCTTCCAAGGACGTATTTTTATCACCGGCCGCTGTTGGGAACAAGGGCTGCTTACTGACAAAGTTTAGTTTGTTACTATTATATAGAATTAATAAAGGCATGCGTGCCTGATCAGACTTCTCTGTATGCACAAAATGCCAGCCCAATTCTCGCGCTTGCTGTAAAAATTTCTTCACCTCAGGAAATAATGGATCACGTGTAAACATGTCTACTTCTTGCAATAGGATACAGTCTATTGTGCCGTCCTTAATGTGCTTCAACAAAATCTTTAGTTCTGTTGCTTTGCGCGCTAAATAATCCTTATCCGATTCATCCACATTGAAAGGATTGTTACTATGTGCATGGCCTACAGCAGAGTGGCATTTGTTTAATAAATTCCAAGTCAATACACTTACGATTAAAGTCTCACCACTGGGCGTGCTGCTAATAAATGTTGCCGTTTGTAATGTATGATCAGAAGGGTACTTACCAAGATATTTTGATATTGGGCCTGGATTTGCTTCTAGTACTGACACTTTGCATGCATTCCTGTGCTAACGTAATCTTATAATTATATACACAAAAACTAACATGTATGAGGATATAACCCCGCTTTATGTAAGAATACAGCTAAGCGGGGCATAGAGAATGATTATTGTTCAATCATTTCTTTAAGAGTTTTAAGGGCGGTCAATTTAACAGCGTAACGAGCTGGTTTGGCAGCTATAGTCACTTCTTGTCCAGTTAAAGGACTAACCATCTTTCTAGCTTTAGTAGCTTTTTTCTTGACTCTACGTAGCTTAATCCCAGTTTTTGGAATTGTTAATTCGCCAGAACCACGCTTTTTCATATGAGCAGCAATAACTTTATTCATGGCGTCGAATAAAGATTCTACTTGTACTCTAGTTAAATTAGTTTGTTCGGCTAATGTTTGTAAAATTTCTACTCTTGTTTGTTTATCCTTTTGCACTACAGGCTTTGCAGCTGTTTTTTCCTTCTTTATTCTCACGTTCACTTTTACTTTATCAGTAGTTTTTTTTGCTGCACGTGATTTTGCTAATTTAGCCGTCATTATACACTCCATAAATTTATTAAGTTTTTACGTAACTGGCTAGCGATTATGCCAATAGAATTCTATAAAAGCAAGATTACTGCGCTTTTTG
>DALYEH010000001.1:37833-39652 GCA_031972715.1 Gammaproteobacteria bacterium
CAGATTAAATTTTAAATCTGTATTATGCAAACAAAGGTCCAAAGCAGTGCTAGGTGCTTTAGGATCTAACCATACATTATAAAGATTAGGTGGAATAACTAAAGGCATGCGCTCATGAATAGCGCGCATATCTTGCTGTTGCGCATTAGTAGTGATTAATGCACAAGAATCACCATCGTATATGCCTGCGATCGCGAATAATTTGGCTTCTGGTAAGCTAAAATAATACGGCTGCTTAACTGTGCCAAGCTTTTTCCATTCATAATAGCCATTTGCTAATATTAAACAGCGTCGCGTCTTAAATGCTTGTCTAAATGCTGGGCGTTCTTGTAAGGTTTCCATACGGGCGTTGATAAATGGATTCTGGCCTTCCTTTAACCAACTGGGACGCAAACCCCAATTTATAAAATCTAGGGTTCCGAAGTGGCGGATCACGGGTATTACATTGCCAGGAGCAATATTGTAGCGGGGAGTTAATACCACTGCGTGCTTTAAAGAGAAAGTTGCGCTAATTTCTTGCGCGCTAGCAGTTAAGCAAAAACGACCGCACATGGGCCTACTCCACCGTTACAGATTTAGCAAGATTGCGTGGTTGATCTACATCTGTCCCCTTAAGCACTGCAACATGATAAGCAATCAACTGCAATGGCACTAAATACGCTAACGGGGCTAGATTATTCACAACTTCAGGTACCTCCACGACTATAATGTTCTCTGTTTCGACTATTTGTGTAGTTTTGGGCGTGATAACAATTAATTTGCCACCGCGTGACTATACTTCTTGAATATTTGATTTTAACTTTGGCAACAGTGCATCATCAGGAGCTAAGACTACAACCGGCAAATCTTTATCCACAACCGCTAATGGGCCGTGCTTTAACTCACCAGCTGGATATGCCTCTGCATAGATATATGAAATCTCTTTGAGCTTTAAGGCGCCTTCTAAGGCTATTGGATACATTGCACCACGCCCCAAAAATAACGCATATGGCTTGCTTGCAAAAACATGGGCTAATTTCTTAATTTTTTGATCGAGCTTTAAATATTCAGCTACTACTTGCGGTAAATGCATCAATTGCGCCAGTAACTCTGCAGCCTGATCTGATCCTAATTTATTACGCACCCCCAAAACCATAGTTAACATATATAACGCAACTAATTGCGTCATCAAGGCTTTTGTAGATGCAACACCAATTTCAGGACCAGCATGCGTTAAAAACACTAAATCAGTATTCCGTACCAATGTGCTTTCCGGCACATTACAAATAGATAAGGTTCCTACGTAAGCCTGCTCTGGATCGTTTTTTATATCGTTTAGCGCGGCAATTGTGTCTGCTGTTTCACCTGACTGTGAAATGGTGACAAACAAAGTGCCCGGGTGGACTACGCGTTTTCTGTACCTGAACTCACTAGCTATCTCTACATTACACGGAATGCCAGCTATTGCCTCTAGCCAATATCTCGCAACCATCGCAGCATGATGGCTGGAGCCACAAGCAACAAGAGTAACTTGACGCGTTTTTTGAAATATCTCACTAGCTCGCACACCAAAAACTTGCTCTAAAATATGCCCTTGATGCACTCTACTGCTCAGTGTATCGCTTATGGCTTCCGGTTGTTCATAAATCTCTTTTTGCATGTAATGCCGATAAGCACCTTTATCTGCTACTTCATATTGCAAAGAACGATTGTGCTTTGTGCGCTGTACCTGCACACCATCTGTTGAATAAATCGTATAATTATTCGCACTAATGGCAGCGATATCACCTTCTTCTAAATAAATAAAATCCTGTGCGAACTTTTGTAAAGCCAGCGCATC
>DALYEH010000001.1:39662-44209 GCA_031972715.1 Gammaproteobacteria bacterium
ATGTTCGTTTTGAGCCAAACCAATAACCAAAGGACTGCCACAACGAGCCACAACTAACGAATCAGGATCCTGGGCATCTAAAACGGCAATAGCATATGCCCCTTCTAATACTCGCACTACCCTTTGGACAGCTTGTAGTAAATTTATATTATGATTTTGTATTTCTTGCCAAATTAAAGCCGCAATTATTTCTGAATCTGTGTCGGAGGTTAAAGTAATACTTGCTGGCAATTGCATACGTAACTGTACATAATTTTCAATAATACCGTTATGTACCAACACAATCCGTTCGCCCACCATATGCGGATGAGCATTTTTCTCTGTGGGCGCACCATGCGTAGCCCAACGTGTATGTGCTATACCTACTTTACCACTCAAGCCACTAATACTAACTGCCTGCTCTAAAATCTGCACTTTACCAGAGCGACGTATGCGCTCAATAACATTCTGGGGAGTGATTACAGCTAATCCTGCAGAATCATAACCTCTATACTCTAAACGCTGTAAACCAGCTAACAGCAATGGCACTATATTGCGCGCACTAACCGCTCCCACAATCCCGCACATCCTAAATTTCCTCTTTTTGCTTTACTGGGCGCTGCCAATTGATAATGTTACTAATAATTTTTTTAGTTAAAGTCAGAGCGTTTGGTGGTGCATCTTTAGTTAACGTAGTACCAGCAGCCAGAGTGGCCCCTTTACCGATTGTTACGGGCGCTATTAACTCACAATTTGAGCCTATAAACACATCATCTTCAATCAGCGTAGGGTGCTTAACTGCACCATCATAATTACAGGTGATCACACCTGCGCCAATATTGACACGCTTGCCTACCTTAGTATCACCAACATAACTCAAATGATTTATTTTACTATTCTCGTCTATGGTAGAATTTTTGATTTCCACAAAGTTGCCAATTTTACTTTGTGTGTGTAACTTGGTACCCGTACGTAAACGAGCAAAAGGTCCAACCTGGCAATATGATCCTATTACTGCGCCATCAAGCACGCTATTAGCATGAATTATTGACCCGGCTCCGATATGACTGTTGCTTATTACAACATTCGGTCCCACCACAACGCCATCTTCCAAACTCACGTTGCCTTGTATAACCACATTGACGTCAATAGACACGTCTTTTCCTACATGGACTTCGCCACGTATATCTAAACGTTCGGCATCATATAGCTTCACACCACGATCCATTAAATTTTGCGCCAAACGTTTCTGGTACGCGCGCTCTAAGGCATATAATTGTTGCTGTGAATTGACACCAGTAACCTCTAAGACATTAGTAGCAACTTGCGTCTGAATCGGCACACGATCCGCAACAGCCATCGCGATGAGATCGGTTAAATAAAATTCTTTTTGCTTATTATCATTCTTTAATTGTGACAACCACGAAGCTAAATACTTATAGGGTAGAATATAGATACCAGTATTAATTTCTGTTATCGCAAGTTGCTCTTCACTTGCATCGCGCTCTTCAACAATACTGCATACGTTACCACGACCATCGCGTACAATACGGCCAAAGCCAGCAGGGTTCTCCATTTGCGCCGTTAATATACCTACTGAATCATTCGGAGTTGCATACAATAAATGCTGTAGGCTAGCAAAACTAACTAATGGCACATCTCCGTATAATACCAACACTCTGCTGGTGTTACATAAGTCTGGATACGCACACTGCACAGCATGCCCCGTACCACGCTGTTCTTTTTGCCACACCCAATCTACCGGAAAATCTTTACAACTATGCTGTAATGCCTCGCCCTTATAACCGCATACCACTATAGTCTGCAGGGGTGACAACTTGTGCGTTGTTTCTAAAACATGATGTAGTAAAGGTTTACCCGCCAATAATTGTAAAACTTTAGGCTGCACAGAGCCCATGCGTGACCCCTGCCCAGCAGCTAGAACAATAACTGAAAAGCTCACAACCCTCTCCATTATCAATGATTCTCAGCATATTAACACAAAATTAGCTATGCTTAATATGAATACAGGCATTTTATTAAGGTGTTACATTGCTCCGATTTGCACACAGAACAGCAGGATTTGGCCTCATAGAAGTGATGATCGCTGCAGTGATTTTGGCTGTTGGGTTAGTGGGTCTAGCCTCGCTACAATCTCGCTCTATACGAGCTATTCAAGAAGGGGACAATCTAGTCACTGCCGCAATGATTGCGCAGGAAACCGCCCAACGTATGCTAGCTAACAAATATGTAACATCCTTAGGCCGCCAAGGCTATCTAGCCATAGATTTAAGCGGAGCTATCGCTACTGCAGGCGGAGTGCCTAACTGGGCAAATTCCGTAAAAGCGGCAAATCCAAACATCCTTAACTGTTACCCAGACATAGGCACTACTAATTCCTGTTACAACCCAGGGGCTACAATAGGAGTGTCTGCCAATCACATTACTGCATTAAACAATATGCAGCTCATGGATCAAGTTGAATTACGCTTATTGGCTTGGAATAGCCTACCGAGCGGAGAAATAAAAATTTGTTTTGATTCTTCTGCGTCAGTATTAACTGACTGGAATTGTGACAATGTCGCGACACGGAACACTACTACCAGCCAAAACTTATATGCTATTAAAGTCCGCTGGTATGATATTTTTAATAATGCGGTTAAACAATATGTTCTACAATTTAACGCAATATGCACAAACAGCAGTTCAACTTACTGCGGTAATTAAAGTACTATTTACGCAACTTCCGAATGATGCGTAGCTGTGCCATCGCCAATACCAACTCATTGTGCACTTTAGAATAATCAATATTCCCGGAACCGCGCTTAGCAATAACATCTTCTGCAGATTTTTTAGCTGCTAGTGCCGCTGCTTCATCAATGTCTGTGACCCGCATAGCAGAATCAGCCAAAATGATTGCCACCTTTGGCTGCACTTCTAATAACCCACCCAAAATCACAAATGCATCTTCTTGATTATCTTCGCGCACTACCCATACCGGCCCAGGTAACAGAGAAGTCAATAATGGCGCGTGATTAGCCATTACTTCCATTTCACCATATGTACCAGTTACAAATAATTTTTGTGCCATCCCTGAAAACATTTCTTCTTCAGCACTAACAATTTCTACTCTAAATATATTGTATGCGTTACTTGGTGTCATAAAGTTTTAGCTTTTGCAATTGCTTCTTCAATAGTACCAACCATATAAAAAGCTTGTTCTGGTAAATCATCATACTCACCGGCTACTATCCCTTTGAAGCCGCGTATAGTATCTTTCAAATGCACATATTTACCTGGTGAACCAGTAAATACTTCCGCCACAAAGAATGGCTGCGACAAGAATCTTTGGATTTTTCTTGCTCTAGACACGGATAATTTGTCTTCTTCAGATAATTCATCCATACCTAAAATTGCAATGATATCTTTTAACTCTTTGTAACGTTGTAATATACCTTGTACGCTACGAGCTACATCATAATGTTCTTGGCCAATAATATTTGGATCTAATTGTCTGCTAGTAGAATCTAGAGGATCGATAGCAGGATATATACCAAGCTCTGCTATTTGTCTTGATAATACTACGGTTGCATCAAGGTGAGCAAAGGTTGTGGCTGGGGCAGGATCGGTTAAATCGTCCGCCGGCACATACACTGCTTGAATTGAGGTAATAGAACCGGTTTTTGTAGATGTTATGCGCTCTTCAAGTACGCCCAACTCTTCTGCAAGTGTTGGTTGGTAACCTACGGCAGAAGGCATACGGCCTAAAAGTGCAGACACCTCTACGCCAGCCAGCGTGTATCTATAAATATTATCGATAAATAACAATACATCACGCCCTTCATCACGAAATTGCTCCGCCATGGTTAAACCAGTTAAAGCTACACGCAATCTATTCCCTGGCGGTTCATTCATCTGCCCGTATACCAAAGCAACTTTATCCAACACTTTGCTTTCTTTCATTTCATTATAAAAATCATTACCTTCACGGGTGCGCTCGCCTACACCAGCAAAAACTGAATAGCCATGATGCTCATGCGCAATATTACGGATCAACTCCATCATATTCACAGTTTTACCAACCCCAGCACCGCCAAATAGACCAATTTTTCCGCCTTTAGCAAATGGGCATATTAAATCAATGACTTTAATACCAGTTTCTAGTAACTCTTCCTTATTAGCTTGATCTTCAAAACTTGGTGGCAATCTATGAATAGGTAATTTTTGTTCTGCGCCTATCGGACCCATCTCATCTATGGGTCTACCTAGAACATCCATAATTCGCCCCAAAGTTTTGGGTCCCACCGGCACAGAAATTGGTGCACCTGTGTTATGTACTTCTAAGCCTCGCTGTAAGCCTTCAGATGTGCCCATAGCAATAGTGCGCACTACACCATCCCCTAGCTGCTGTTGCACTTCTAACGTGAGATCATTTTCTTTTAAATGTAACGCATCATAAATGCGTGGCACTGCTGCGCGAGGGAACTCTACGTCTATAACCGCGCCAATTACTTGTGTAATTTTACCTGTACTCATAATTATACCAACCTATTAAACAGCTGCGGCAC
>DALYEH010000002.1:0-11503 GCA_031972715.1 Gammaproteobacteria bacterium
GGTAGCGGGCTCTATTTCACGCTTGCTGGAGTAGCTGACGCCTTCTACCAACTTTCGCCATTGGTGGCAATCATGCCATCTATAATGCTGGGCTGGATATTGCACAAGGGCTCTACTCAAGACAAGATGCATGCATTTTTGGATGGAGTGAGACATAGAGACATAATAACTATGTGCAGCATTTTCGTTTTGGCTGGAGCTTTTAGCGAAATTACCCAGTCTATAGGTAGTGTTGATGCGACCGTGAACCTAGCTTTGACATGTATACCAGCACAGTTTTTGTTGATCGGCATTTTTGTGATTGCTGCATTTATTTCTACTGCTATTGGTACCTCTATGGGCACTATTGCGACTATAGCGCCAGTAGCAGCCGGGCTTGCTATACAAGCTGGCTTATCTCCTGCATTAACTATTGCGACTGTGATAAGTGGCGCAATGTTTGGTGACAACTTATCAATCATTTCTGATACAACCATAGCTGCCGTAATGTCACAAGAAGCAGATATGAAACTACGCTTCAAATTAAATGCAAAGGTAGCTGGAATTGCATCTCTAATTACAATTTGCATTTTATTCTCGAAACTTGGCGTCGCTCCAAAGATTCTTGCCAATGATTTTTCTTTTTTACTAGTGTCACCATATATAATCGTGATGTTACTTGCGTTGCTAGGAACAAACGTCCTTGTAGCTTTGGTTGCTGGAATTATTTACGCTGGGTGCGTTGGTTATATTAGTAGCCCGGATCACGGCATTTTATTTTTAAGCCAAAAAATTACACAGGGTTTTCATAGCATGAATGACATAATGTTATTGTCATTGATGGTAGGGGGCCTATCAGGTCTTGCTGGATCTAAGTTTAGTAAAGATACAGTAGCGAAATTATCTAAAATTATCGATGTGATGCGTGGTGGCAAAAAAATTGCGCAGCTAATGATAGGTGCAGTAGTTAGTATTTTTGACATTTTGCTGGCCAATAATGTGATTGCAATTATATTCTGCGGTGAAATAGCTAAAGATTTGTCAAAAAAATATAATATACCTCCGCATTACAGTGCATCATGGTTAGATATATTTTCATGCGTTTTTCAAGGCATAATTCCTTACGGTGCACAAATACTGCTCGCAAGTACTATAGCCAAAGTTTCACCCCTAGAAATTGTACCTAATGTATATTATTGTTATGCATTAGCTGTTTCCGCACTATTCTTTATCTGTTTTGAAAGGCAAGCAAGGACTGTGCTAGTCAAGGATTTAACGACACTAAAGGCAGCGAATAGCTAATGATTTAGCGCCTATACACTTATTAAAAAACTTCTACATTGTATTTGGTCCTCGATATATCACATATTAAATTTCAAACCCTCATTCTAGAACTTTTGCATGCAAAGTGTGTCCTATCGTAAGGAGTATGTGTTTCAAGGTGGTGTATAAACTGACAGTGTAAAAAGATATGCTAGTAAAACTTTTGAGAGTATAACTAAGCCAGATATTACATTGGACGCCGCTTAAAAAAGCTCTGTTGTTAAATACAGCATGAGATTCTTTTAGAAGGGGAGTATAAAATGCCCAATGATCAACCAAACGTAAATGAAGAACAGGGCTGGCTAGGGTGGGCAGCGAGTGCTTTGACTAACGCTGCTGCACAAGCGGCTGGCGGAGCGCAATTGTATGGAGCTGCGCTACTAGGGTCCGTTCAAAATGTCATAGTAAATGGATTATCTAAAGCAGGAATTACTCAAGAAGAAGAACAAAAATTTAACACTGCTATATTTTTAGAAACTATAGACTCTTTTTTGGATCAGATTGCAGATCATCCCGAATATAATGAAGCTAGATATTACTTGGGCGCGCTGATTAGGAAAAGGTTTCAATTAGATACTAAAAATGACATAGACGCAAAAGCCATGGCAGATCTAGATTTTGAGTTTGCCGAAGGAGAACTAAAAGAATTTTTTAGTAAATACGCAGAGACACAAGATGAATCTAACAGTTACGGTCTTGGCGTTTTCTATGACAGTCTATTTTCACTTTTTGCTACCGATAAAGAAATCCATAAAGAGGTTTTAGACCGTGAAGAAATTAATAATTATGTAAAAGCAAACCTAACTCTTACAAATAAAGAATATTTGAGTATGAAAGCTGGGCAAGCGTGGAATTATTTTGCTGATACATTACGCTCCGTGATGAAAAGTCTTGCCTTGTTTGTATCCAGAAACATTGTAGATTTAGGATTCAATCATAATCCTGAAAGTATGTCAAAGTTTGCATTTGTGACTGCTGTACATGGAAGCTTAGGATCAACAGCTGCAGCTACTGCCGAAAAATTGGTTGAATACACAGATCTGCATAAAAATCCTGCATTTCAAGAGACAATGCGTGCTGGAATGCACTATACAGTAAAAGACGTTGTTGCTGGTACAATCGATCAGATTGGTAAGGCTAAGAAAAGCAAACCAAAGCTTGTAGATCCAATTGAGGCAAAAGCTGGCAAGAAAAAAGGAAAAATGCAGTTCATGCGCAAAACTAAAGTAACTGCGCCTCATAACGAACACAAGAGACCAGCGCCGCAAAAGCCTGCACCTAGCAAGAAGCCTGAATAAAGCCGCAAAGGCAAATTATAGATATGCAACATAAATAAGATGCAAATGCGCATACAAGGACATCAGGGGTATTAGGCTTACATACACTCAATAGGGTCTTTCCTTTGCTCTTGACAAACATGTACAACATGTCGTACACTTAACACATAGGTTTAAAATTTTTATAGGTATTCCATATGACAACCCATATAATCCCAATTAGCTCTGCGCGATCTAATTTATTCACATTGGCGCAATCTACGATAGAATCACATCAACCAATTACATTGACCAGCAAGCACGGTAATGTGGTTTTGATGTCTGAAGAAGACTTCAAAGCAATACAAGAAACCTTGTATTTGATGTCTATGCCTGGATTAGTAGAAGATGTGAAAGCGGGGCGTAAAACCCCTAAAAATAAGATGGCCAAACGTGACGAGTTACCATGGTCGAAAAAGTAGTAAAATGGACACTTTTATTTACAAAATCTGCCAAAAAAGATGCTAAAAAGATCGTCTCGAGCGGTTTAACAAAAAATGTTGATAAAATTCTAAACATTCTGGAACTTAATCCTCTCCAAAATCCACCACCATACGAGAAATTATCTGGAGACCTTCAAGGTGCTTATTCGCGCAGAATTAACATTCAGCATAGGCTCGTGTACGATTTAGATAATACAGATCATACTGTTATAATTCATCGCATGTTTACGCATTATGAATAGCAGCATACGCCGCATAAACAATACTTCCGATAAAGTATATTATCGGAAGTATCATACTTGTGTTATTTAGCAACTTTCCGCATAGTCTTCGCAAAAAAATCACTGCTTGTAATACGCTCTAACCATGCCTGAACATTTTGATAAGGCGCATCTGCAAACCAAGCTTCATCAACCTTTGAGAATTGTCTGATTTGAGGAAACACTGCTATGTCGGCAATAGAAATAATATCACTAAGCAGGTACTTGTGTTTAGACAGCCTTTGGTCGAGCTGGATTATAAATTTTTCGCATTCTGCTCTATATTGTTCTTGTGAGATACCTTCGTCCTTGTATCTGTCTATATATTTATAGCGTGTATTGTTGCGCTTAAATTCATTATCATTGATTTGAATAATTTCTCTTATTTCTTGTGCTTCGGCAGCGCTTGGTTCTGGCATAGCCCATAAAATTATGTCCAGACTTTCATCCAAAACCTTACCATCCCGTAAGAGTAAAACTGGCACGGTGCCTTTAGGTGAAATCTCTAAGAGCTCTTTTGGTTTATTTTTTAAATCTACTTCTATCGCTGTGTACGGTATGTTCATATATGCCAAAGCCATGCGTGCACGCATAGCCCATGGGCAGCGTATAAAAGTATATAACACTAAATCATTGTTCATGCTATCTCCTTAAAATGCTCTAAGGCCCCCTCTATTCTTGCTTTTTGCTCTGCCAGCAAGATTTGCTCTTGTAGTAAGGCGCTAATTTTCTGTTCAGAGGATTTTTGCAAACTCTCTAAATACTGTATACGGCTTGTGTCTACCGCGCTTTTCTGTAATAACTCTATATAGTCATTTGTTTTTGCTTCCAATGCAAGATGGGCTGCTTGATGCACATTTAATAATTCGTTATATTTTTCTTGTATAATACCTGCTTTCAATTCAAGTTCCTTGCAGTTGCTCTCTAGCTGCTGATTGCGGGCTTCTATCAGCTCATGTTGCTCTAGTTGTTGTTGCAATAGTTGGTTTTGGGCCACCAACCTTTGCTCGCTTTGCATAACACCCTCTAATTGTTTACGCATGACAGATAATTCATGTTCGTAATTTATCCTTTGTCTATCTAAGTTGAGAGCTTGGTCTTGTTGCAGTTTTTGCGTGGCTTCTTGGTAATGCTCTAGGTTGTTTTGCATATTTTTTAACAATGCGTGTAGCTTGGAGTTTTCTTGTTGTTGTGCTTGGTTGTGCTGTTCCAAATTAGAAACCTGTGCTTGCAGCTGAGCGACCCTGTTTTTTTCTTCAGCGCATGCTTGCGCTATATCCTTAATTTGTTGTTCACTAGTAATTAGCGCCTCTTCTAGTTTGCGGCTATTGGTCTGTAGATCTAAATTAATACTTTGCGCTTGGTGTAGACTCGATTCTACAGCCGAAAGTTTTATTTTAAACTCTGCTTCGTAAGTTATTAGTTGTTGCGCGGCATCATTTTGCAACCTATCCCAAAGCCCACTTACAATCGCTACTAACTCAGCAGGTAAGCCTTTTACCTCGGCAAGATCAGCGTTACTACCCTTCCATTCCTTCAAATGTCTAGCGATAGTACTTTTACTGCCCGTACCTAATATCTCCCTTACTCTATCTACAGTAGGGTTTTCATTTAGACCCTGTAGTTTGGTGGCAGCTTTTGCTACATCTTGATAATTAATCCCTGTACGGCTCATGGTTTTTTGCTCCTGCACGCTTTATGTAACGTAATATGTAAAACGTAATATAACGTTTTATTGGTGAAAATTATAATACAAAAATATAAAAATTAATACCACGATAATGTATCTTATCGTGGGTAATTTAGTTAAAATAGAATTGAAGCATGTAGCAACGGTATTCAACTAAAAAGCTAACTTGAGACAGGGAATATGATCATGGATTTAGAAAGCCAGAGTTTGCAGCTGCAACACAGCACATCATCTATAGTAACGCTTGAAAATTATAATTATGTAAAAGCCGCGACCAGTGCTAATACTAGAAAAGCATATCAAACGGATATTCTGCATTTTATGCGCTGGGGAGGCTTGCTGCCTGCGAGTGCCGATATGATTGTTAGTTACCTGCAGACATTTGCCTCTCAACTCAATCCAAGAACCTTACAGCGCCGAGTTACAGCTCTAAAAAATTGGCATGTGTATCAGAATTTTAGCGATCCCACTGCGCATCCTCTTGTGCGAAAAACCTTGATAGGCATACAAAATATTCATGGGAAACCTAAGGATAAGGCACCTCCCCTACAGCTAGACACTTTACAGACTATGATCAAATATCTTAACAACAGCGAACGGCCAATTAATCTACGCAATAGCGCCCTTTTGTTAATTGGATTTTTTGGAGCATTTAGGCGTAGCGAGTTATGTGCTATCAAGTTTGAAGATATAAAATTTGCAAAACAAGGCATAGAGATTTCTATCCCGCGCTCTAAAACTGATCAAATTAGTTTGGGGCAAAGTTGCGCTATTCCGTATGTTGCTGAGGGATTGTGTGCTGTTTCGTCGCTTAAGGCTTGGTGTGAGACAGCGCAGATCCATGAGGGCTATATTTTTAGACGAATAAAGAAAAATGGTCTGATAAGTCACGAACCAATAAAAGCGGAACATATCAACATAATTCTTAAAGAGCTCGCAAGAAAATGTGCTTTACCTAATTACGAAGATTACAGCAGCCATAGTCTACGGCGTGGCTTTGCAACCGCTGCAAGTCAGAGTGGCGCGTCATTAATTTCTATTATGCGCCAAGGGCGCTGGCAGCATGCGGATACCGCGTTGGGCTATATAGAAGAGGCAAAGGCTTTTGAGGACAATGCTGTGGATTCTATTTTTAAGACAAATATTTAATTAAATGTCATCCTTTTTTCTTTTTATGGCTCTTTTGCCTTGCTTTGCTTGTGTGACTGGAGCTACCCACTGATGACTGCCGTTGACTAAAAGTCATATTTTTCTTGGGGCCAGGGTCTGAGTGCTTTGATTTATGCGAACTACCTTCGTCTGCAGAGCTTGCTTCGTATGCCGAAGTTCCATCATAAATGCTAATATTCTCTTCAATCATATTGTATGAACGTTCTGATTCTGAAGGAAATGTTATGCCAGAGTCACTTTCCAAATCTGAAGAATAACTTACGTCAGCACTGTATTTCCTTGGCGGAGTGTGTTGCTGTTTTGTTTCTTCACCTTCGAATTCTTCCTCATACTTTGTTGTTGATATATCTGGCTTCTGTTCTTCTTCTTCTTCTGCATTTCGTTGTGTACGAAGTGGATTTTTAAACTCTGCGTCTTCTTCTAACATTCGTGCACGGTGCTCGTTTAGCTGTGCGGTTTGTTCTTCCCTTGCCTTTCTGCTATACGCTGTCCTCGGTACATATACATTGAATGGCTCACTGATCGCCATCTCCGGCGCTAGAGCATTTTCAGCCGTACATCCACAATACTTGCGAATACCTTCAGCAAAAGAAGTAATATTCAGTTCGAATCGGGTTTTGTCCATTTTGTATATATGCGCAAGTAATGAAACAAGAATAATCGATGCATACCATTCACGTGTAATCTCTGCAACGTCACGCTCTGTGGGAGGCTCAGGAGTTTTTGGTAGACTTGGTGGTGGAGAAGGTCTCTCTGCTTCATAATCATAGAGCTCAGAATAAGTGGGTCGATTATCATGCGCACCCACTCCGCTAAAAATGCTGATACCGTGCACCTTATTCGGTTTTAGAATTGGGTTTATGTTTGGCTCATATCCAGGAACGTATGCGCTTTCTAAATTACCATGTATTGGCTCTGAAGATTTTTCTTCTTCCTCGTTTGTCGTAACAGCACCAGAAACTTGTGCTTCGACATCTTGTAAGAGTGGAACAGTAGCACTATCATTTCCTTCATCTGCTCGGTGCCCTATAATTTTCTTCGGTCTAAAACCACAAGGTAATAGTAATAATAATAAAGGTAAAAGCGCGTACAATAGATTGGCATTCGCAGTTTCACTTTCAGTTGGCGAATTTGTTGGTGTAGATGTTGGCTTGCGTGATGGTTGGCGCGAAGGATGTTTCGTGCTAGGTGCTTTAGTATGTGGTGCTTTAGTATGCGGCGCCTTAGAATGCGGTGATTTTGTTAAAGGTTGATCAGTAGGCCTGCTTGTGCTTGGTGCACTAGTGGCTTGCGTAGGACTAACAGTTGCATCATCTACACATACCGTATCTTTTATCTTAATCCAATTTTTTTGTAGGTCCTCAATGTCCCTGAAAGATATAACATTTTCACCACATACTAACTTCGCAAAATCTAGATCAGCGTGTACAGCAATACACCAAGCCTTTAACCCTGGGTAAGTGTTTAGTAATGATTGCATGTCTGCAAGAGCCTGAGCTCGGTCTTGAGTATTAACGTTAAAGTCAGAAAATATTAGCAGGATGTTCTGCACCCTAGAGTCCTGCAACATTAATGGAAGGTCTCGTAACACTAGCTTTAGCGGTGAGGATAGAACAGTACCACCGCCCAAATGCGTAGATTTACTTATAATATCTTGCATGACCTTATCGGTGAATGCTTCTGGACCAGTAACGCCCTTAGCGTAGTTTGAAAATTCCACAACATTGATTAAATCAGGGTAAATGCTATTTGCCACTTTTGCTATGCTTTCTAGGAACAAACCCCATTCACTATTAGCAGGGAAACTATCCGAAGCATCTTCAATTACATTCATGATCTTGCAACTAGCTGCCTGCAACTCGGAAATGTATTTTGAATCCTTAGGAAAGGTCTCAAAATCATGATCATGCTTCTCGCCCTTTTCCTTAAAAGTAAAGGATGAATCATGTGTGACATTTTGGGTTGCTTTGATAAGGCCCGTCACGCTAGCTAATATCCCGTAAAGAAGCATTAGTCTGTTCATATTGATTTAGCCCTATATATCTCAAATGTGCATCTAAAAAGTAGACCTACACTAATGCAAAAAGTTCAATGTTGGTTGCCTGTATTTACACAATTATTCTGATATCTTACTCCCAAGTTTGACCTGAAGAGCAAATCAACTATGATTGGAGTATATACAACACAAAAATCAAGCCATTTAAGTTCAGGAGCCTATATGCTAAGAATTTTACGTGGAATAGTATTAGCTGTTGCTGCTCCAGCTACTATCCATGCCGCAGCCTTTGCTGTTTATGAGCAAAGTGCATCTTATCTTGGCAATGCCTATGCTGGCACCTCTTCTGCTGTACAAGATGCAAGTACTAGCTATTATAACCCGGCAGGTTTGAAGTATTTAGGCAAAGATCAAATAGTGGTAAGCGCTGTTTATAGCAATAGTCAGGTAAAACTATCGAATGCTAATGCTTTAGACAGCGCTGGCGACGTTATAGGCGGGCTTAATCCTACAAAACCTAGTTCTAATACATTAATACCTGGAGTGAATATTGCCTTTCAGGTTAATGAGCGAGTCGCACTAGGGTTTAGCGTAGTGGAATTGTTTGCCACTAATTTGAAGTACCCCGGCAATAGTATTGCAAGATATATGGCTACAACTACCAAAATCAGCACAGTAAACATAAGCCCTTCCATAGGGATAATGTTTAATAAAAAACTACATATTGGAGCTGCGTTAGATGTTTTAAAAGCAAACATGAACATCTCTTCTGCTGTTGCATGGGGAGATGTAGGACAAGAAGCTTTTGGTTATGTTAATAATAACATGCATGACTGGGCTACTGGTTTCCATGCAGGAATTTTATTTATTCCTACAAAAGCATTGAAAATGGGGCTCGTGTATTTTTCTAGCTTCTCTCTCTCTCTACAAGGAAGTACCATCTCAGCAGAGACTCTAGATTTTGGTAGACCTAACAGAGCCACCAGCAGTTGGGATTTGCCAGATCAGATTAATTATAGTTTAACATATGACGTGAATAAAAAATTTACTAGCATGTTAGAGGTTGCTTGGACGCATTGGAGCAAGATAAAAACTATTTACATCAATTATAATTCAAGCGCATTACCTGGAGTCTTGGCATTTAATTTCAAAAATTCATTAAGAGTTGCTGCAGGCGGTGATTACAAGTTCAACTCTAAATTTACACTAAAGGCTGGGATATCTTTTGATCAAACACCTCTAAATAATGATCATAAAACTGTGCGCATTCCAGAAAATAATCGCTATATAGCCGCACTAGGTTTTCGCTACACATTCAATAAATTTGTGTCCCTTGTTGGCGCCTATTCATATACCTACATGAACAATTATACAATTCATGAAACAGCGGCAACGGATTCTTTAAACAACAGTCCTAACGTGAGCAATGTTAAAAATTTAAATGGTAATATTAGGAACTTTAATAATAAAATTGGTTTGCAGATGGTTTGCACTGCCTCTTTAAGCAAAATGAAGTAAAGATATGCTCGCCGCCATTTAAATTTAGGCGTTTATGCACTTAGGCTGATGAATTTACCGCAGTTAATTGCCTAGCTATATATTGTTGATATAATTTTACCCTATCCAATCTAGCCAGCATGTCATGCACACACATTCAGCAAAACCTCAACTATGTTGAAGCGTTGGCATTAAAATGCTAACGTGCTTTCTACTTTCAGCACAAGAGGTAAAATATGCGTTTTGCAAACATCAAAATCATCAAACTTTATATAGTTTGTGTACTGTTAAGCCCAGTAACTTTAATAGCGGAAACCACAGAGGTAAGAAAGATCACCCCTCCGGATCTAAGTGATGTAAAAATAGGACAGAAAATTTTATGTCACAGACCAATGCGGCGCGGTGCACCTAATATGAGCGTAGAATTGATAGGCGATAAAGTTATTGCCAATAATTATGGGCATGGCGGTAGTGGGTGGACCTTAGGGCCTGGCACAGCGGACTATGTTAGTATTTTGTTAATTAATTCGCCCTACTGTAAAGAATTAACTAAAAATACACCTATAACCATTCTTGGCGGCGGCGTTATAGGGCTATCTGCGGCATATGATTTATATCAAAAAGGCTACACGAACCTAACAATTATTGCAGCAAACTTTGACTCTTTGACATCGCATAATGCCGGCGGTTTATTAGCACCAGTGTCTATGGATAATGATCCAGCAACACAAGAAATTATCAATAAAATTGGCATAGACGCTTACAAGTTTTATGCTTCTATAGCAAAAAATCAAAATAAAGATTTTAAACAGGGTGCAATGATAGTACCTACTTATTTTCAAAACCGCGCAGATTCAGGTTTGGAGCCATATGTAGGAGTAGTAATGCAGCCAGCAAAAGATGTCATATTAGATTTTGGTAACGGCACCACTAGAGAAATGGTCGCATACGACGATGGTATCTTTATTGATACAGCGGTCATGATGCAACAACTCACGACTTACTTAAAGATGCATAAGATTCGTTTTGTAAAGCAAGAAATAAAGAGTTTTGATCAAATTAAAGATAAATTTATTATGAATTGCACTGGTTTAGGTGCTGCAAAACTAAATGGCGATAAAGATATGCTTTCTGTGCAAGGTCATTTGATCATGTTAAAAGATCAAAAACCAAGTGAATTACAATATATGATTCTCGTGTATTTTGGGGATGCCAAAACTAAATCTGGTCAAAATCTAACTCGTTCCTTTTATATATTCCCCAAACACCTACCAAAAACAGGCAAAAACGATGTCGGGGTTCTAGGTGGTACATTTATTGAAAATGCCACACAGGATACTCCAAACTCTGAAGAATTTGACATATTGCTTCAAAATGCAAGAGATTTTTACGGCATAGTAGCCCAAAAATAAATAATAGTACATTCTGAGAGATATGCACTTTTGTTGCATATCTCAATTAATCATGATAATGTTTTTGCATGTCATTATAAACAAGGAGGTTTATAACATGCTGCTATTATTCAAATGTTGCGCTACAAAACAAGCACGAAAGACATCAGCCCGTGTGTCAGAATCCCAGGATTATGCAATAGTTGTGAGACCATTGATCTACAAGCAAAATATTGCTGTAAAAAAACTACCACTAATTAATAAAAGTTTTGAGCATGAACTATACAGTATAAACGCCAGACAAATCAGTAGAGAAATATATGTGAAGATTACAAGTAAATCTGTCCCGTATAAATTTATCAAGCTAAAAACCACCCTTCCCTTACAAGATCCTGATTTCGTTTTGGTCGATGCATATCAAAAAGAAAAGTGCCCTTA
>DALYEH010000002.1:11513-12626 GCA_031972715.1 Gammaproteobacteria bacterium
TAGAAGCAATACAAGAATTTAACGCGTGTTACATGCAAATCCAGAATGATTTGAAGTTAGACTATATAGAACATCCAATGCGCAAAACAGTAACACATGATATATCATAACTTTGTCATTCTGCTAAATGAATGTGCTTCCTGTAGTTGGCTACTAGAAATATTGAATTATAAGCTATACAATGCTCAAAAGATTACAGGACGGACGAAGTAAATTTATGTTACGTTTTTCAGAAATAATAAATAAAATAGCAGAGCATGAGCCTACTGAAGAGCTCATACTTGCCTCCCAAGAGTATGATTTAGATAACAACAGTGCCCCAAGTTCAAGTCAGTATTGTGCTGATGAAGAGCAAACCAAGGCCGAGCGTATAGTTAGCGCTTTGGGAGAGAGGCCTGACATATTAAATGTAAACTACCAAAATGTAATAGGCACGGTTGGCGATATATATACCTTATTCGAGGGTGCATTGCAGCATCCTGGTATAGAATGTGCTAGATTCGATTTGTATAAAAACATGGGTGCCGAGGCTAGCCAGAAACATGCAGACAAAGCTATGCAAATTTACCCTGAGCGGGTGGCACAACACATGCAGGAAAACCCACGAGCGCGTAAAAGATTTAAATTTACATGTGAGAATACAGATACCAGTCATCCTGAGAGCACAGAGATGCAAGATCTAGTGTGCACTAAAAACAACGACTCACATCTAGCATACAAAAAAAGTGACAAACCTAAATTGCAACGAAGAAACACTCTGTAGGCAGTAATTTGCGCAATAATTGTTCGTGATATATGCTTGATCAAGGATAGATTACTGGAACATGTATATGTATGCACGCAGAACTAATACGATTGGCATGCTCTGCATGGTCTTTGCAAGCTTATGTTTTGCAGCATCAAATCAAACCACAACTACACCTCAAACAGATCAAATACAGTCTGGACAACCTCAGACCGACCAACAGCAGATTAAAAATTTGCAACAACAGCTCTACACTGAGTTAAGTGCTGGTAATATTCAGTCTGCAACATATGAAGAAAATTCTGAGGTAAAGATAGCAAATTTACAAATGCAGCTGGCAAGCAAGTATCTTGCATTAGGCAATAGGC
>DALYEH010000002.1:12636-23561 GCA_031972715.1 Gammaproteobacteria bacterium
CCGCCGCTATCTATGCTCTATCGGCACGTAAAAACTTGCAAAATGTTTATGGCAACGCAAATGATCCACGCTTAATCCCGGTATATAGTTTATTAGTTGATATTTATGAAACTGATGTAGACTCTGATTATCCAGGCACGGATGTTTCTGATGCGGCGCAGGCCAAATTATATCGAAATCTTATAGATCATATCCATGCAGAGTAAGGACACTAGCAATGCAAAAAATTATACTTAATGTAACTCTAGTATGTTTGCTCACTATGGGGGCTGTCAATGCAGAGCCAGATCGTAAGACTGCAGAGCTGCACTACATACGCCAAGAATTGCAACAACTTATTGATATAAATATTAAATATCAACAAAAGTTCAGCGAGGTAGTGTCTGAGCAAATGCTAAAAAAGCAGATCCCTGATGCAACAATAGTTTTGTGTTCGGATTCACGAGTGGATATGAATTCTATTAATCAAACACCAGCTGGTCAATTATTTACAGTGCGTAATATTGGTAATCAAGTACAAACCGCCTATGGATCAGTTGAGTATGGTGTCAATCATTTGCATACACCAATGTTAATTGTAGTGGGACATTCTGGTTGTGGCGCAGTGCAAGCTGCAATGAATGACTACAGTGCGGAATCAAGCAATATTAAGCGCGAATTAGATTTTTTAGAGGTAGATGCTAAAGAGAGCCTAAATAAAAATATAATTCATAATGTTAATAATCAGATTCGCCTTGCTGTTGAAGATTTCCAAGATTTAGTTAGAGATGGTAAATTATTAGTTATAGGTTTGATCTACGACATTCACAACGACTATAAACAAGGTTCTGGCAAAATTATTTTAGTTAATATTAACAATGAGACTGACCCCACAGCATTGTCGCAAAACCCATATGTCAAGGGTTTAAAAAATCTGGTCATCTTAAAGTAGTATGTATTGTATACGATCTTAGTCGTCAAAGGTATGCTCGCTTTCTAGCCACATTACATTGATAATGCCGCAGGAACAAGCGAATAAAACACCTAAGATCCAACAAAAATACCACATATTAGCTCCTTAATATGACTCGGGTTTGATTTTTACTTTGCCACGCATAACTCTGTACACCCATGCTGTATATAGCAATATCACTGGTACCAGTAATATCGTCACAATTAAGGCGCATTGTAGCGTTAACTGAGATGCACAGACATCCCATATAGTTAAACTATGATTTGGCTTGGAAATCGATGGCAAAATAAATGGAAACATAGCACATCCAACAGTAATAGCTGCACATGCCATGCCTAGACTGTTGAGCAATAATGCCCTGCCCGGCATATCTTTTTGACTTAAACGCACCACTAATCTTGTGATAATTAGACATGAAATAGGAAAGATCCATAACCATGGAAAATTAGCATAATTTTGCGCCCATCCTGATAAAACAACTTTTACAATTTTTTTATTAACCATAAACATGGTGTTCAGTGCTGGGATTTGCACTATCTCATAGCCAGGCACCCACAGTACAACATTTATTCCAGCAGCAACAGCAAAGCATACGAAACCTATAGCAAAGATCTTAACTATGTTTTTGGCGCGTTGCGCTACTGCATCCTCTAGTTTATGCTGCAAAAATAAAGCACCTTGCAACCCAAACATAAACAACGTTACTACGCCAAACAGCAAACCGTTAGGTGTAAGAATTGAAACAAAAGTTCCTTCATATACTAAACGCATGTCTGCGTCAAAATGAAACGGTAGCCCAGCAAATAGATTGCCAATTACAGCTCCAAAGCCTAAAGATAAGATCAGTCCACTAGAAAATAAAGATACGTCCCATACGCTACGCCACAGATGCGAGTTAATTTTACTGCGATAATCTATACCTGGCGGCCTTAAAATTAACATAATCAGTACCAGTACAAAGGCTAGGTACATACTAGAAAAGATCGTCCCATATGCCACGGGCCAGATTGCAAAAAGTCCTGCGCCAAGTGTGATCAGCCAAACTTGATTTCCTTCCCATGTAGGGCCTATAGCATTGATCACTAAACGTCTTTCTTGATCAGTATGTCCTATGAATGGTAACAGAAAACTGACGCCTATATCCATGCCACCTGTCACCATATAAGCAATCAGTAAGAATCCGAAAATGCACCACCAAATGATTTTTAATAGTTCATAATCAATCATGCTTTTGTTACCTCTGGGCCTAAACGTGCATATTTAACCATTAGATATATTTCTACCACTAGCAAACCTGTATACAAGATCCCCAAACCAGATAAGCTTATAATGACGCTAGAAGTTGAAATCGAAGAAACCCCTAGGAAAGTTGGCAAAATTTCTGCAATCACCCAAGGTTGACGCCCATACTCTGCCACGATCCACCCAGATTCTTCTGCGATCCATGGCAAAGGCATAGACCACAAGGCAAATTTTAAAAACCATGGTCTGCTTTGAAATTGGCGTTTGGTACATATGTAAACTGCGCCTATAAATAGGAATAACATCACAAAGCCACAAGCCACCATTATTCTGAAACTCCAGAATAAAGGAGCAACTAAAGGCGTGGATTTAAGAGCAGCTTGCTTAATTTGCTCCGGTGTGGCAAGAGCAGGATCTTCTACATAACGTTTTACTAATAAACCATAACCTAGGTTATGCTTCACTTTATCGAATGCATCTATAGTTTTTTTACTTATGTCACCGGCCTTGATTTGCTCCAGTAATTTTAAGGCCCCTATCCCTATCTTAATTTTCTTTTCATTTTCTGCTTGTATATCTTTCAAGCCTTGTATAGGCGTGTCTAGACTGTGTGTGGCTAATATTCCAAGTGCGTATGGGATCTTAATTTCATATTTTGTGGTCTGGGTTTTATCATCAGGAATGCCAAACAAGGTAAAAGCTGCCGGCGCAGGTTCTGTTTCCCATTCTGCTTCTATAAGAGCTAACTTTTGCTTTTGTATTTCACCTAAAGTATAACCACTAGCATCACCCAAGACTATTACAGATAGGATTGACGCTAAACCAAAACCTGAGGCAATTGCAAAAGAGCGTTTGGCAAAACCCACATGTTTGTTTTTTAGAAGATAATAACTGCTGATGCCCAAAACAAATACACTGCCCGTAACATATCCGCTAGCAACGGTATGCACAAACTTTACCTGTGCAACTGGGTTAAAAAATACTTCCGATAAACTTGTCAGCTCCATGCGCATAGTCGAATAATTAAATGCAGTCCCTACTGGATTTTGCATCCATGCATTCGCGATTAGGATCCAAATAGCAGATAAGTTAGCGCCCAATGCTATGGCCCATGTGACCGCCAGATGCTGCACTTTGCTAATCCGATCCCAGCCAAAGATAAACACGCCAATTAAGGTTGACTCCAAGAAAAAAGCCATTAGACCTTCTATAGCAAGAGGAATGCCAAATATATCTCCTACATAATGAGCATAGTAAGCCCAATTAGTGCCAAATTGGAATTCTAGAGTGATACCAGTTGCAACTCCCATTACAAAATTGATAATAAATAACTTGCCCCAAAATTTAGTCATATCTTTATATATTGTTTTACCAGTCATCACGTAGACTGACTCGGAGATTGCTAGTATAAAGCCTAAGCCTAATGTTAAAGGTACAAACAGAAAATGATATAAGGCAGTAAGACCAAATTGTAATCTGGAAAGATTGACTAGACTTTCATTGAACATATAAATCCCTTTATGAGAATAATTTATTAGCTAATTGCTCACCTGAAATTTTTTGTTTTGTATCCTTGAAGCAAATATGCCACAAACCATACAACAAAGTAAGCTTAATTATTAAGATAACTGTTATTTCGCGACCAAAATTGTTTTTGAACATAGAGGGAGTATACAACAAAAGGTCATACTGCATACAGCAGCTGCAGAGGCCGACCTATGCTGGGAGATACTCAGCCTACAGGCACATTTATTGAGTGACTGCTCGGTACCTTTAGCAACTTATTTCGCGGACTACTTACAGTTGAAGCAATATGCGGAGTACTATCTCCACTACGGATCTGTGGCGAGGTATTTCCAACCATATTATTTCGAGGACTACTTACAGTTGAAACAATATGGGGAGTACTAGCTCCACTACGTAGCTGTTGTGAGGTATTTCCAATCACATTATTTCGCGGACTACCTACAGTTGAAGCAAGCTGCTGAGTACTAGCCCCTCTACCGTTCTGTGGCGAGGTATTTGCAATCGTCGTATTTAGCTGGCTGCGCCGTAGTAATTCTCTAGGAGAGTTTGGATGAAATACGAGTGGAGGGGTAGTATTCGCAAAAATATCAATATCGTTTTGCATGCTAGGCTTAAACGGGAGAAATCCTACTCTGTTATCTTTTGGGCTTGTTGGTGGTGATTCTTCTGTAGTGAGCGATTCAGTATCATTATTTTGTGAGTCAAAGCTATTTTTCTTTTGACGTTTATTATGTTCGTCATCTGATGGATATATTGAGCTCATAATGAGTGGCGCTGACTGGGAGCGGTAGGGATTGCTACGTGGCGCTTGTTTGATTAGAGTAGTAGCATCAGGTGTTGCTTCGCTATTTGTCCGCTTTCTGTTGGATTTGGGCGGTGCTTCCGCAAGCAATGCAGCAGATGTTCTACTCCGCTGAATAAAATCACAAATCTTATCTAACAGTGTGTTGACTTCAGGCGTAGGTGCAAAGACTTCTATTTGCTGATTATCTTTGTCATTTGGGTGCCACGGCATTTTTGTGATAATTTTATTAGTATTATTACGTACGTTGATGTAAGGATATGTCAATTCGCCAAACTGTACTAGCCCTGGATCTGAAACCCCATCTTCCGCATTTTGGACTGTTTCGTGAGAATCGTACTTATCCTTATCTGTGATGATTGATCTCTTACATTCCTCAATATATTGATCTTTGTTTTCAATATAGGAAGCATTTCTCAGTGCTGCATCAGGATCATTTTTAGCCCTATCTGCCATTCTTTTATACTTAACTTCAAGGTCATCAACTGTTACTTTTATTGCAACAGCATGAAATTTATTTTTATTTTCTAGTAAAAAATCTTGTACATATTTACTCTTCAGTCTCGGCTCCCAGTTACCACACACTAAGGCTATGGTATCGTTTGAGCGGCTATTTAGTATTCCTGTTAAGACGCTTATGTAAATATCATCTCTGGCGCGGTCACTAGAAGGAGTTTTGCTTATAGTCTGTTCTGCAGAATGCTGCGAACTATCCCTGGACTCTTGGCTTGTATCGCTGCCAGGCATACCGCCATTTTGATAGATTATTATATTGTCCCTAGAGTGTATTTGAACATCTATTTGCTGGTTAGAATATTGATCATTTTGAAGCTGTGCACGCAAGCGCATTGCAATGGTATTTCTAAGAGTGGTTTTGCCAGTTGCGGGCAAATTAGCGCCAGAATCTGCATAAACAAATACTAAAGTATGCATATACTACTCCTCAAATCGGCTCTACCCTTACCTGCATGGTATTATACCGACATACACACAAAATTAAAGCATTATTATCGCTATGTACTATAATAATGCGAATATGCTAAAGGAAAATGAGAATGCGCTTACATAATACAAGTATCAATTATGGAATCATAGCAAAAAGTTTACATTGGGTGGTTGGCTTGCTTGTAATCGGGGCCTGGTGTGTGGGGTATTATGCAATGGACATGCTGCCTGATACCGCAACAAACAAAGGCACATTAATAGGCTTACATAAATCAGTTGGCATGCTAATATTGATTTTACTAGTTCTAAGGTTATGTTGGCGCTTGTACGATGGCGTTCCTAAAATCTCAACCAACAATAAGGTTATATCCACAGCTGCCTTAACTGTACATTATTTCTTGTACGTTGCGCTTTTTGTACAAACTTTAAGCGGTTGGGCCATGTCATCTGCTGCTGGATATCCACCGAATCTGTTCGGGTGGTTCACTTTTCCATCTCTGGTAGCAAAGAATCAAAGCTTATCGTCTACATTTTTTGCAATGCATAATACGACCGCCTGGCTACTGGTGGTACTTTTAGGACTGCATGTGGGCGGAGCGTTGTTTCACCACTTCATATTAAAAGATAATACTCTACGCAAAATGACTGTTGATTAATACAGCCCAAAGTAGTCTATATTTACAAATTAGTATATAGTTTGGTGCGGAGTATGTTTAAAGACAAAGTTGAGAATTTGTACAGTACTGAAGTAAGAAAAGCTGCGTTTTTACATCTATACGCGGCTTTTCACGAGCATGATTGCAGCACGGTAGATAAAAACGGACATATGAATGATGCCCCTGCCCAGCTTATAGACAGGCTCAAGCATTCTCTATCAGATCCTACAGCACCTACACATATCCTATAATTAGTATTATTATCTACATACCACATAGTTTTTAAGGGATATGCAATGAGTGATGCTCTTGATGCTACTCTGATTAATGAACCACCACTGCAGAAGACTTCCCCTAGCACCTTAAGCAAAAGCCTTAAGATGCTTAAGCAACTTATAAGGCTAGTGGCGCCATATTGGAAATCAGAAGAAAAAATATTAGCGTGGGCTCTATTACTTACAAGTTTATCACTCAATATGGGTGGAATTTATATAGCTGTTCTACTAAATGAGTGGTCAGCTAAATTCTATAATGCTTTACAAACACTAGACAAAGCAATCTTTAGCTCTTTATTGTATCAATTTTTCGGGTATGCTATGTGCTCTGTCGTGCTTTTTGTAAGTGCTCGCTTTACACAAGCGTACCTGTCATTTCGTTGGCGTGTGTGGCTTACTAAAAACACTATGGATGATTGGTTAGAGAATAGTAATTTTGCAAGATTATTCACATATCATTACAAAACAGAAAACCCAGATCAGCGTATAAGCCAGGATTTAAATTTATTTACTAGCAAAAGCTTAGATTTAAGCTTCATGTTGCTTACAGAATTTGTGCGCAGCATAACTTTTGCAATTATATTGTGGTCATTATCAAGTAGCTTATTATTTCCCTGGTTCGGCGACAGACAAATTACGATCCCAGGATATATGTTATGGTTTACTATTATCTATGTCACATTTGTAACAATCACCATATATAAGACCGGCAAACCTTTGATTGCTTTAGATTACATTCAAGAAAAGGTAGAAGCCAATTTTCGTTTTAATTTGATGCGCATTCGAGAAAGACGCGATGAAGTTTCTATTTTGCAAGGCTCTGATGCAGAAGCAAACTTCTTAAGGCAAAATATAGCGGATATTATCAAGAATTATAAACATATTATTCGACGCAACATATTTGTGAATAGCTTTCAAAATGTTTTTTTAAATTTTTCTACCATACTCCCAATATTGGCTGCTGCGCCAATGTTTTTTTCAGGCGCAATTACACTAGGTGTTTTAATGCAGATTTCGAACGCCTTTAGTAGAGTGCAGGATGCTATGTTAGAATTTGCGATGAATTTTCAAACATTTGCAGCATGGAAAGCTACTTTCAATCGAATCGTTGATTTTCGTGATGAACTTGCAGACTTAAAAAGCAAACATGTACAAAGTAATGAACAGCTAAATATACGTACCAGCAAAGCGCACAGTCTTGCTATACAAGACCTCACTCTGCATTTACCATCTGCGGAAAGTTTAGCTCATTTTGACTTTAGAATTAACCACAAAGAGCGCGTCTTAATTATGGGCAGAAGTGGCATAGGTAAGAGCACCCTATTGAAATGTATTGCTGGTTTATGGCCATATGCGTTTGGAGCGATAGATAAACCTGAGCAGCTCTTAATTCTGCCCCAAAAACCTTATTTTCCAATTAATACGCTACGTAATTGCTTACTATATCCTAATCTTGCAAAGGAAATATCCGATCAAGAGTTATACCGCGTATTAGAAGTATGTTCTTTGCAAATTCTTAAAGGGCGTTTAGATGAAGTTAATGATTGGCTAGCAATTTTATCTTTGGGCGAACAACAACGTCTAAATTTTGCACGCGTAATTTTATCAAAACCCAACTACCTGATCATGGATGAACCAACTGCATCAATGGATAAAGCACTAGAAAATAAATTGTTTACCGTGTTATTTCAGGAATTGCCAGATATTACCCTGCTTACAATTGGACATGCACCTTCCTTGCGTGAGCTACATAGCAGATGTATTGAACTCTAAGACATGTACTGACCACCATTGATAGAAAAATTTGATCCAGTTATGTAGGATGAATCTACATCAGCCAAAAAAGTTACTGCTCTGGCCACTTCTGTAGGTTCTGCAAGACGTCCAACTGGAATTTGCTTAATGATATTCTCCAAGACTGATGGATTCATCTTTTCTACCATTGGAGTCTTTACGTACCCTGGAGAAATTGTATTGACTGTTATGCCCATTCTAGCAACTTCCTGCGCCAATGCTTTAGTAAAGCCATGTATACCTGCTTTTGCCGCGCAATAATTAGTTTGACCAAACTGCCCTTTCTGTCCATTGATAGAGGATATGTTTATAATGCGTCCGTATTGATTAGCGACCATACTTTTTAACACATTCTGCGTTACATTAAAGATGCTGTTCAAATTATGGTTAATCACACCGTACCATTGATCAGGTAACATCTTAGATAGTGTTGTATCATCTGTGATACCAGCATTATTTACTAGTATGTCTATATGTCCCATCTCTGCTAAAACAGCATCTACCATTTGTGCTGTTTGCGCAAAATCCGTGAGATCTGCATAATATATGGAAAACTCATAGCCTTCAGAAGCCTGCTGTTCTTGCCACTCTTTTGCAAGAGTGTGATTGCCATGCTTAAAATAGGTCACTGCGACTTTAGCACCAGCATCCACTAAGGATCTTGAAATCACAGTACCTATACCGCCCATGCCACCTGTGACTAACGCAATCTTATTCTTCATGTTGCTATTCCATATATTAAGTAAACCGACTAAAATAAATATAGAACAAAGTTATTAAGCAAAACAACAAATATAGATGTAAACTTAAATAAATACCGCAAGTGAGAGAACTATGTCGGCCCATAAAGTGGAAGAATCGATACTGACGGCAAGACCTACTGAGACGTTACAAGCTATCGGTGTGCTTTTGCGTCAACTTTTTGACATATACACTACAGAGTTTCCTGAATTGCTGCCTGTGGAATTATTGCAATTGTCTCATATTTTTAATGTATTCTTTAACATTGAAACAGAGACCACGCACAATCCAGAAAAATTATTAGCTATTCAAAAGGATTGTGCCAATGATTTGCTAAAGATGTTCAACAATTTTCATTTGCGTATTACAACCTACAAAGAACACGAAAACTTATTCACTTCATTCCAGTTTGATAAAAGATTTTCTAATCATGTTTGGTATGATAATCCTTACTTCGAATTGTTAAAGCGTTTGTATTATTTGGTGCGTAAATATTCTCTACGTATGTTATACGCATTAGATGAGATAGATCACAAAACGCGTCAACAGATGCATTTTTATATAATTAATTTCATAAATTTCTTTGCGCCTACAAACTATTTTTGGACTAACCCAGAAGTAATACAAGCAACCATAGAAAGTGGTGGTAACAATTTACTTAATGGCATTAAAAATTATTTAGAAGATTTGGTGCTCAACCACGGCAAACTAAATGTTCGTATGACAGACGTGAAAGACTTTAAAGTTGGTAAAAACATAGCTATATCTCCAGGAAAGGTGATCTATCAAAATGATCTGATGCAATTAATACAATACGCACCCACTACTGAAAGTGTGTATCAGACCCCTATCCTTATAACTCCTCCCTGGATCAACAAATACTACGTTTTAGATCTGTCTCCTAAAAACTCTTTAGTGAAATGGTTGGTTTCGCAAGGCTATACAGTGTTCATGATCTCCTGGGTCAACCCTGATGAAAAGTTAGCTAATAAAAGCTTTGCTGACTACATGTCTGAAGGCCCAGTACAGGCATTAGATATTATTATAAAAGAGCTCAAGTGTGATCAAGTACATATGGTGGGTTACTGTATTGGTGGTACTCTGCAAGCATGCGCTTTGGCATACTTGCAAGCTAAATCTGATACGCGAGTCAAAAGTGCAACATTCTTCATGTCTCTGATGAACTTTGCGAATCCTGGCGAGATAGGAGTGTTTTTAGATGCTCCACAACTGGATGCCTTAGAAGAGGTTATGAAGCATAAGGGTTACTTGAATGGCCGCTTGTTAGAAATGACATTCAACATGCTGCGCCCAAACGAACTCATATGGCCCTACTTTATACAACATTACTTATTAGGCAAGACTGCCAAACCTTTTGATCTATTATATTGGAATTCAGATTCCTCTAATCAACCTTATAATATGTATAATTTCTATTTACGCAACATGTATTTACATAATAAATTAATCAAGCCAGGCAAAATTGTTTTAAACAATGTGCCGATTGACTTGGGTAATATTACTACCCCACTCTTTTTCCTTGCTTCAGAGACAGACCATATTACCTTATGGAAATCTGTATATTCTGGGATTAGTTACTTTAATGCTCCTAGTGAGTTTATCCTATCTGAATCAGGACATGTGCGCGCTGTAGTTAACCCGCCCGATGATGAAAAAAAATATGGTTTCAAAACTAATAATAATTTTAAGAATTCTAAAGACTATAATGCTAAAGCTGTAGACTGGTTAGAGGCTGCTGAACATCATGCCGGTTCTTGGTGGCCACATTGGTTAGAATGGCTCCAAAAACATGATAATCTAAAAATTGCTGCTAGGTCTATTAACGAGCAAATAGCTATTGAAGATGCTCCAGGCAGTTATGTTAAAAAACGCATCTGAGATGATGTGTATGCATGCTACATGTGCTAGAGTGAGATTTACTCTACTTCTTAAAGAACCTACCGAATCTTGAGGCGGGCTTCTGTTCTGAC
>DALYEH010000002.1:23687-27396 GCA_031972715.1 Gammaproteobacteria bacterium
TTATAAATGTATGTATTGGCGAGCCTTCTTGCTTTGCCTGTGCATCTAATTCTCTGCCAAGTTTATTTCCTTTATATAGTACAACAACTTTTGATAGCATGTACCCAGAAAGAAGAATAGCAGCAGCAACCGGTACCGCAAAAAGAGATAATGGCGTAAAGAGTAACAAACTGAAAGTTACGAAAGCCGCAGCAAATGATGGTTTTAAATATAAACTGGTTATGATATTTGATGAGATATTTTTAGTACGTGTCTTTAAGAAATCAAAATATAATTTTTCTTTTTCATTTGTTGGTAAGTTATCCAAAAACTCCTCAGATAGTGTTTGCTTGCCAGGAAATAGTTTGCTAGCATTTCGCTGAATGTGCTTATCAAACGACTCTATTCTGATTTGTTGTATACATTTTTGTTGTATATCTTCCAGGACGGATCTTGCTTCAAAGCTGTATAATTGATTGAGAAGATTGGTAACGTCTTCACTGTCTCGCAACTTAAGTGCAGCTAGTGCTCGCTGCGCAAGTGAAGGCCTTTTATTATTATCCGGTACTGGTAGTTGTTGTGCTCGCATTTGCAGACGTATTTCATGTTTATGCATGCGCACGTAAGTGTCAAAATCGTTCCTTTGTAATACACGGAAGGCTGGTGTAAAATATGCCAAGGCATTAATAACCCTGTTTTGTCTTGAAAAATAAAATAAATTTGGCAAAGCAGTTTCAAAATTATTAGCGCGCTGTAGCATCAATTCGCTTCGCGTTAGCATCTTGTTAATGTTTTTTGTATGTGTTGTAGTTTTGAAAATACTGCGCAAGTATGTAATAAAGGAAGAATCAACACCAGCTGCTGTCAGTCCAATATCAGATATATCTGTCATCTCACTGCTTGCCTCAGAGATCTTTCGCATTAACTGTACTTTTTTATCTACATAATTTGTTGCTTTGCTAGACGTAAAAACCATATTCAGTGCAGTTTTTAATTCATAATCATACCCTGCAGCAAGCTTGACATGCAGATTTTTGCGTAATTCCCGTCTAGTTCTTGCTGCGCTATACCATGAAAGTGCATAACCAATAACAAATGGTACTAGAAAAGCTGGACCAAGTACAGGGATTAGCATGACGGATATGCCGGATGTTAACAATCTACCGTGATTAAACTTAACATCAAAGGCAACTTTTAGACACTTCTTTTCTGCTATATCTATTATTCTTTGCTCTGCATTTGCATCTTTACCAACGCTCTGAAGTTCTTTTGCTGTTAAATTTTGAATCTGCTTTAATAATAGCGTGTATGCTGAATTTTGGTTTGACATACCGCGCATAATAAGCAGCAGTTCTGGTGAGTTGTTAGCCTCTATTATTGCTTCAAAATCTTCTTCACTTGTTTTTGCTAGCATGTCCGATTCCAACTCTAGGAGTGTGCTTTTGAAATCACTAGCAAAAGCATCAAACTCGGTTTTGTCTGGAATTAATGGTTGCAACTGGACAAGTATAGGGTTTATAAACTGGTCTTGCCTAGAGATAGAATTTTTAGCTGTTTTATCAGATCTTGTTGTTTTATTTAACAACAAATCTTTGCCTTGTATTTGCAAAATTCCTTCCACTATCTGCTTACGTATCTCAGGATCCTTTTGATTTTTAAATAAGAAGATTAATGAGCTAAGCTTTCCCGCATCTGTACCGGAGACGACCATTAATTTAAGAAATATTTTTTTATTTTCTTCGTTTAGTACATCAGGTGGCAGTGATACAAGATTGTTGAAAAGTTTCTGATATTTAGCAAAATCTTTACTAGCTGTATAAGATAGTTTATCTACAAAAACGCCTGCGATAATTCTATTTAAATAAGGAAAATTTATTAGTTCCTCGACACCTCTACGAGTATCTTTGCTGCTGTTAAAATTAGTTACGTTATTGATTATCAGCGTTAAAAGCTCATCATGATGCTCTTCGGCTAACAAGCCTTCTGTCATGTCAATGTATGACTGGAACTCATCGAGACCGCCTGCCTCATGTTCTTTTTGTTGAATTTCTTGGATATACACTCTTTGTATGGTGTCTATGTGCTTAGATGCTCCAGACATATGTTCAATTCCTATTTATATGTACTTTATGCCTTTTTAGACACGTACATGTTGTAATAAGTTGCAAAATTGAACTCTCAACTTCAGATGAGTGTATATCCTGATAGGGACACGTTACTCTTCAGTATGTTTTTTCATTGGTCTGCTTACATTTTTCATTGCGGCAGAAACTTTTTCTTCCGTCCAAGTACAGTGATCTTTAAGTGTATCTTGATATATTTTGAAAATATTTTAAATTTTTTTGGCCTTGCTGAGTCCATAATTTCATTTGTGTATTAAAGAAGTCTTCTGGACTGGTGGTTCTAGGCATGGTTTGTGTGCACTTTACTACTGTTGCAGCATTATCACTACAATAGGAAATACATTCTCTTATTACTTTTTCAGCGGCTTCTTGATTTATTTGTTGTAATTGCATTAACGGACCTGACCAAACAGACCAATCTCCAAACATTGCTTGTGTGTTCATGTTGCTTCTCCATAATATTTGTGCACTGCATAAAATAAGCATGGAACATTTCTAGAGTAAAGTCAAATAAATTACTTACCTGTATTTAACCACACATCTGCGATTATTTGCTGCTGTTTGGACATGACCGTGAAGGTTTGGTGTATGTAGTCTTGTAACCACTTTTGTTGTGGGCTGGAGTAGAAGCGGATCATTTGCTCCAAAGACTCTTGACTAAAGAGTGGTGTGCCCAATACTTCAAGGTCAAGGATGATTTGGATTAAGTATTGTCTTGTGATGTCTTCCTCGGTTTTAGCGTTAATGATTTTGAATTTTATACCACTAAGCACATATTTCTTTAAATCATCTAAAGCTATGTTTGAACTTATCTCGTTATCATATAAGCTGCGATTGTCATACTTTTTAATAACGCGCATTAATTCGCACTCAAGATGGCAACTTTTGTAATATCATGCTCTTTATCTTGCACTTTTGGCGCACCTTCAAGCACTGGAGCTAAGAACGGGTTAAAAAAAGTCATTTTTTCGCGTGCTTTTTCATCAGGTTCTTGTGTTGGATGTAAATATTTGGAATTTTTCATCATTTTGTTTGGTCCTTACTGCTAGAAAGTTCTTACTTAAATTCTATCTACTGTTATGACGAAGCGCCCCGCTTTGTAAACTTCAGCCCCTTGCGGGGCTGATTAGCTTAACTACAGCATTTACGATTGTTTGAACAATAGCCACATGGACATTTAGCCGCGCAGAGGTTGTAGAAAAATGCAATTAAGGCGCCCATTATAAAGCCCCAAATAAAGCCCCAGAAGAGGCCAAACACTGCGCCAATGATAGTTGCATCTAAGCCCCAATATAAAGTTGAAAAAATATCAACAAACGGTGCGCCCATTCCACTTAGCATAGTGAGGATTGCACAAAAAAACAGTGATAGCCCCCAAACTATACCTAGCGCCATACCTAAGTTACATACGCTCAGTTTTGAGCAACATGAACCTTCACCATTTTTCATATTTATCTCCAGAAAAATTACTTACGCTAATCCCTCTATTCAATTCTACCATAAAAGTCTCCCTAATTGCAATTGATGAAGCTCATTGCATAAGCCAATGGGGGCATGATTTTAGACCAGAATATACCAAGTTAAAATTGCTAAAAGAAACATGGCCA
>DALYEH010000002.1:27406-38066 GCA_031972715.1 Gammaproteobacteria bacterium
CAATGATGATTACGATAAAAAAGAAAATAGAGTTTTATCTCCAGAAAAATTATTTTCCAATCTATTCAGTATAATACAATACCTATTTAGGAGGCATTCGCATAGCCCCGTCGATGCGCAAAAAATCACCATTCAACATAGGATTCAATATTATTTGTTCTATGAACATTGCCAACTCTTTTGGTAGTCCAAAGCGTTTTGGAAACACTGTAGTAGCTAACAAACCATCCACTACTTTATCTGCCGCTCCTTCCATCATCGGTGTGGCAAAAACACCTGGTGCTACACATGCGACACGTATATTCCATTGTGCCATTTCACGCGCTACTGGCAATGTCATACCGGCAACCCCTGCTTTAGACGCGCTATATGCTACTTGCCCAATTTGACCATCAGTCGCGGCAATTGATGAAATATTGATCACCACTCCGCGTTCGTTGGCATCACCTATTGGCTCTAATTCTTTCATCTCAGCCAGAGCAAGACGCATCACATTAAAGGTGCCGATCAAATCTATATCAATAACCTTGCGAAAATGATCTAAGTCCATAGGGCCATCTTTCCCTAAAATGCGCCCACCATCAAGAATACCGGCAAAATTGATGCATACTCTAGCAACACCAAAGTGGCTTTTAAGTGACGCTAAAGCGCTTTTTATGCTACTTTCACTAGTAACATCACAAACACAGCCTATACCATTTATTTTTTTACTAACTGTCTCTAAGCCTTCTTTATTTAAATCAAAGAGTCCTACCTTAGCTCCTAAGCTTGATAGGTGTTCTGCTGCGGCAGCTCCTAGTCCGGAGGCTCCACCTGTAATTATCACCACTGTGTCTTTAATTTTCATTGCCTTATACCAGCCAAGAGTGTTAAATAATAAGCTTAGATTAATTCTGTTAATTGGATATGCAATGATTAAAGTTTATAAACTCAATATTATGCTGTGTTTACTGCTAGTAGGTATTAGTATAAATGTGTATTACCATTGGGAAGCTATTTGGACAAAATGGGCCCAATATTATACTAAAGATCAAGAGATTGTATTTTCCTTAACAACCACCCCACATCGCATACGTGAATTAGAAATTCCTTTACAATGCTTATCCAGACAAAATGCTAAGATCCAACAGATTTATATCAATGTACCTCACATTTTCAAACGCGATAATTTACCATATTCTGTCCCAGAATGGTTGGAAAATTATCCCAACGTAACCATTTTGCGTACAGAAGACTATGGCCCTGCTACTAAAATATTGGGTACTTTAAAGAACGCTCCTCTGAATCCAAATACTATCGTTATTTCCGTGGATGACGATACATGTTACCCAGCAAATTTGGCATTACGATTAGCAGTGCGCTCCAAAATGCATCCCGATGAAGCTATAGGGGTATCCGGTGCTGTATTAGATTTTGAAAAAAATAAAGCTGGAGGCATTGTGAAAATTATGCGTGATAATGTGGCTGTCCAGGTTTTAGAAGGGTTTGCAGGTATAGCCTATAAGCCTAAATTTTTTAATGCAAGCATCTTTGAAATATCTAACGAACCAAGCTTTTGTTATAATAGTGACGACATATATATTTCCTTTCATCTGGCAAAGCAAAAAATTGTACGCAGAACTCTTAATAATAAATTCTTAAACACCTACGACATACAACAGCATGAGCTTGGTTATAGAGCGGACGCCTTATACCGCATGGATTCGTCGCAAGCCGAACGTTACAAGCTTTGTATTGGTTACTTGGCTAATAAATATCCTGGGGTTGTATTTTAATGGTAAACGTATAATATGACTTTGTAGATAATACATTTGACAATAGGTGCTCATGTATTATATTTAAAATAACTTTTCCATACTGAATCAGGTAGACATAAACATGAAATCACTAGTTACATCTAAAGCCTTTTCATTAATCGAATTAATGGTTGTAATTGCGATTGTAGCGTTATTAGCAGCAGTTGCGGTTCCATCTTATAGAGACTACACAAACCGTGCTAAAATGGGCGAAGTTAATAGCCTGATTGGCCACCAATTGGATGTTTGGGCGGAAAAAAATACTCTAGGTAATACAGCGCAAGTTGTACAAACTAACCCAAGCGATTATGTTTCTTCTATAACATTAAACTTTACACCTACAAGAAGCGTTGTTGCGGTACTAAACCCAACTAACCTTTCTTTCCTAAATGGTACATCTGTGCAGTTAGTGTATACACCAACAGTTTCAAACAACATTGTTACTTGGGCATGCAGCTACACAAGCACATCAATCGCTATGGATTCATACCTAAGCGGTTCAATTTGTGCTAATAACTGTCGCGACTGCTAATAGCATGATGAAGGAAGAGCATCTATCTACGGATGGGTGCTCTTTTTTTTTACTAAGGAAATCAGTACGATGAAGCGCAGAATGAAATTAGGGCGGAAGGTTTTTGTATATACTTTGCTTGTAATCCTATCTGTTTTATTATGCGTGTATTACTATCGTGACGTACTTGCAGATCATTGGTTGCAATATAATATTAATGATGAATTTATTATGGTATCATCACTGATAGAGCCTAATGCCGAGGATTCTACTTCTGGCATGCTGTAAGAAAGTTTAGCGCATATAAGTAGCAATCTTAATGTTTGGACAAACAACAAAAAAATTAAAGATCTTTGAGCATAACCCCCTATATTACGTTATGGTCAGCGTACTGATTATGCTGGTTTCGATTTATTATTTTAGAAAAGACTTGCAAGAGTTTTGGATGCGTATTGCCTTACGTAATGAGAGCATTGTGATCTCTTTAACTACTACGCCCTATCGAATCAACAGTATGCGGGAAGTACTAGATTTCGTCACTGCAGAAAAGGTCCCACTGAAAGCTATATATGTAAATATACCTTACGTCTTTAAACGCGATAACCTTGAATATAAAGTTCCAGAATGGCTCAAGGTTTATCCAAACGTAACAATTTTACGCCCCGATGATTACGGTCCTGGTACAAAACTACTTGGAACTCTAGCGTTGGCATCGTTACCAACAGATACTATTGTTATCACAGTAGATGATGACATCAAATATCCTAAAAACATGTTGCTATATTTAGCTTACTACGCGATGAAAAATCCACATGCTGCAGTAGGGTTTTCAGGCATGAAGCCTCATTACAATAAGCAAGGCCAAATAATTACTGATAGCCCTTCGGGAGTGGGACTTAAGGCTATTAAGCAAAACGGAGCACATGTGCCTATTCTTGAAGGGTTTGCTGGCATAGCTTATAGAGCAACATTCTTTAAACCCTCCGTGTTTGAGATTTCTGAAGCCCCACGTGAATGCAGAAATAGTGATGATGTGTTTTTATCGTATCATCTGGCTATGAATAATATTCCTAGGCAAGTAATACGTACAAAGAATATGAATTTAGAAAAAATTACTTGGAACCCACAAGTAGGCTTAAACCAAGATGCATTACATCAACTGCATCCGCACCCTGCAGAAAGGCATAGAATTTGTGTGGCATATCTTAAAGAGAGATATCCAGGTGTTGAGTTTTAGCTTTCATCGGTAAAAAGTACTGGGATCTTTGTTTTGAGTAAACATATGATTGCAAGTGCTACACAAATTACAATCAGAACCGCTACACTAGATAAATCGTGAACTGTTATAAGAGAAATTAGCCATCCGCTTAATGCGCCAAATAAACCTATCAGCGTAGAAAAAATTGCATATCTGCAACCCATAGGTACTTTACTAGCTTCCATGGCCAGCCTGCTCAGAGGAGCAAACAACATGGATGCGCCTAGGGAGATCACCATCAATGAAGCAGTAGCGGCGTTAATAGCATTAATAAACTTAGCAACAAAAGCAAAGGCTACAGTGCCGATGATTGTTATTAATAAGGAAATGTTGATTAATCTATTTAAAGTATGACGATTGAGGATATAACGTGTTAATTCTGCTCCTATGAAGAAGCAACCGAATATCATTGTTTGCGAGACACCATAATATAAACCGCTTAATTGATAAGTTTCTAACATTATAAAAGGAGCTTCAAACATCCATAGAAAAAATATTGACAATAGTAGGCAGTAACTTATCGATGGTAGCATATATTCTTTATTTTTGATGATTTTTAGGTAGTCACCACTTATACGTCTGAAATGGATTGCATGCTTGGCGTTATTCGTCTCTGGCATAAACAATAGGATTAGTACGGTACCTATCACTCCTAAGAATGTTAAGATGTAAAAAATAAAACGCCAGTTAGCAAATTGTATTATTAATGCGCCAAATAATGGCCCAAACGCCGGCGCTAAAATAGTAACTGCATTAATAAATGAAAAGATCTTTATTGCCATTTTGGTGCTGCAACTTTCGTGTATTGCTGCCCCGCCCGCAACTAGCACCGCACATATAGTAGCGCCTTGTATAAACCGCGCAATTAAGAAGATGCTATAGTCGTTTGCAAGAGCACAAATGTAACTTGAGGCAACATAGACTACGCCACCTAATATCACCATGCTTCTTCGGCCAAAACGATCAGATACTGGCCCCAAAAATAATTGCAAAGAACTAGATCCTAAAAACCACAATGTCAAAGTGTACTGTACCTCTTGCTTGGACAAACCTAGATCGTGCGCGATACTAGGCATGCTAGGTAAATACATGTCATTAGATAAAAAAATTGCAATCTCTAAGATAATTAGAGAAACCGGGAAGAGATACATGGTGCGAAATTTTTGCATACTGTAATTTTATATGGAATGCTAGATCTTGGCAATTGACCTACCGCGTTTATTTACAATCATAAAAATATGCTAAGTTTGTATTATGGACAATATGCATATGCCTGAACAAAAACCAAGTACCAGTACAGAAATAGTAAAGTTTGACTTCGAAGATCCTGGTCACTTTCTTGAAGAAGCTGCAGAAGCCTTCCACATAGTCTCGCCACAAGGAAACATAGTTTGGGCAAATAAAAAAGAACTAGAGTTGATGGGGTATAGTAAAGAGGAATATATAGGCCATCATATTAGTGAATTTTATGCAGATCGCTTTGTAATTAATGATATATTGTGCAGGCTCATTTATAATCAAGAAGTAGTAAATTATCCAGCAGAATTAGTGCGTAAAGACGGCAGCAGAATACAAGTATTATTAAATTCTAACGTTTATAGCCGTGATGGAGATTTTGTGCACACCCGATCTTGTATGCAAGATGTAAGCGAGTTAAAGCTATTTCAAACTAGATTAGAGAATTCTAACGCTATGGTCCTAAATCAGCTACTAATCGCAAATACTCTATTAAATTTAGTAGCAAACACTACATGGGCCACAGATTTTCAAGGCTGTATTCAGTCTGTACAAACAAAATGGCAACTATATACCGGGCAGGACTTTGATCAACAAGCAGGTTATGGTTGGCTGAAAGCGTTTCATCCAGACGACAGAATCGCGATTAAGGCTAATTTAATCGCGGCTATTAAAGAAAATCATGACTACAGACAACTCGCACGCATCTATAAGCGAACAGAAAACGAGTATGTGAATTGCGGAATATATGCAACTCCAATTGTGACCTTACAATCCCATACTTATGAATGGAATTTTATGCTGATCGATGCATCTAAAATCACGCCACCTGCCTTATATTAAACTTTATGCTGCTGTATTAGCGCAACATTTTTTATATTTCTTACCACTACCACAAGGACAAACATCATTACGCCCTATTTTGTTGCTACTGGCAATGGTAGGGTTTTTCTGTTGCCCTAGAACGTAATACCAAGCACCATCTTCCTTTACAAATTTACTCCTTTCATGTACACAAAGGGGTTGCCCTTGAAAATTGTAGAAGGCTTTAAACTCTACAAAACCTTCTTTGTCATGTTTTTGAACCTCAGGCGCGTCTACGATTTCAAGTTTTGTCCAGACACTTTGTTCAAACCATTCAGTATGCGTTTTTTCTTCATCAAATAGTTTTAAGGCTTTGCCGCGCATAGTGCGTATAATATGCGGCATCTCTTTACATACATGCGCAGTATACCGTGAGCGCATTAAGGCTAAAGGAGTACTGGCAAGTGTAGTGCCCGCTACGATATCTCTGCAGCAATCTGCAAAGCTGTTGCCGCTACAGCAAGGACATTGTGTAAATTCTTGCATCTTTTGCCTTTACTCCCTACCAAATCTATCTTCAAGCAATTTTTTTATTGCGTCGCGTTCGCTAATAGGATCTATCCTGATGAAAATATCAGTTACCCCGTTCCCAGAGTAGGCATTGACCTTGATCCCCCCGCGGACATTCATCTTAAAGCGAATATGTCCAGGAGGATAGCGATGCCTGCAACATTCAGAGAAACCCAGTACAACTTTTTTTACAGCACCATAGGTCTCTAACCACAATATATTGCGTTTTACATGTTTATCCAGTGTTTTGTGTCTGCCTTGTAATGCCATATGTCACTATAACACTATGTAAAATGAGAGCCAAGTATATGACCTATCTTGGCAACTTTGTTGAACAACTAATATACTTAGTACATGGTACTAAAGGGTGTTGGCATGGTCATATATAACGTCCAAACAAACGGCGCATCTAACCAGCTGGTAATAGAGCTGATTAATGACACTATCTCTATAGATGCCGAATCAGTGGCTTATGTAACCGGCAATATTAATCTAGATGCTGATGAAGAATCCTTTTCTAAGAAACTCAAAGCCTATTTTGTTGGTAAAAAGGTCAATAAGCCAAAATTCCATGGTACTGGTAAAATCTATTTATATGCCACGCTTGGTAGCTATCACAAATTTTCGTTGAAAAACGGCGAAGAGCTATATTTAAACCCTAGTGTGTTTGTGGTCTGTAGAGACTCAGTGGAATTGATTCCGCAGGTTAGCCTTTCAGTTAAGAACTTTCTTAGTGGTGTTCCTTTAGTGAATTTGAAAGCCAAGGGTCATGGCAGCCTAATGGTCTTAATGCCTGGGCCATTACAAGAATGCATTTTAAATGACGAAAAATTTGTGGCACTAGGCAAGCAAATTGCAGCTTATAGTACTACTTTGACGCGCACACGCGAAATATTCGGTAAGACATGGTTTAGTGATCCCAAAATGGCTCATGTATTTAGAGGTAAAGGTAGTTTATTTTTCTGCCCTATCCCAAACAAAGATAGCAAATCCAAAATTGTAGAGGAATAATTTGCGCTACAATTAGCATATGTATAATATTTTAACGCTAATATTTGTTATATGTTTAACTGGCTGCGCTACAACTTCTACGCCTAAAGTTGCGCAGCAAAACGGTTTTACTCAAAAATATGTAAAAACTAATAAATTCAATTTAAATACTTATCAAAAAATTTTAAAGCCCGGGCAGGATGTGCATATTTATATTGAAGGCGATGGTTATGCTTGGGTCACGCGCTCTATGATTTCTAAAGATCCCTCACCACGTAGCTCTACCGTCATGCGCCTAGCTACACTAGACCCACATCCTAACGTGGTATATTTAGCGCGCCCCTGCCAGTTTTCACCTCAAGATCTGAGCACTGTCTGTGATTCAAAGTATTGGTCAATTGCTAGATATTCCAGTACTGTTGTACAAGCAATTAATACTGCCATCACGCAAATTAAAACTAGTAGTAAGGCAAAGAAGGTGCATCTAATTGGTTTTTCCGGTGGCGGTGCTTTAGCAGTTTTAGCCGCGGCACATCGTAAAGAAAAAGATATAGGTAGCATTCGTACTATTGCCGCGAATCTTGATTTGCGAGCCATGGATAAGATACATCGCACAACACCTTTATCGCAATCCCTTGATCCTATAGCTGTTGCCTCAGCTATAAGACATATCCCTCAAATACATTTTAGTGGAGCAAAAGATCGTATTGTGCCAACTGTTGTGATTCAGAACTTTATACAAGCTGCTAAATTGGATCCTAAAAAACTAATCATAATCCCTGATGCAGATCATCACAAAAAATGGGATAAGTATTGGCCGGAACTATTAAAACGTAAACCTTAGATTTATAAACGCTTCTTGTCCTTGATACCCTTCGCGCCATAATAGATCATAGTTGCCTACAAGCTGGAATCTTGAGTTGAGTTGCAACTCGTATCTAAAGCCGAGCTTGTATAGCATTTTTGCTGCTTGTACAGAATTGGTTAACACAGGTCCGCCACTGACAAAAGATGTATTGATAGTCTCCGCGCCACCCTTAGCGTCATAATACGCCATACCATACACAACCGGTACACTTAATATATTACGAGTAGTAAATGGTACGCCTAAGTCGGCTCCCAGCCCCATTCTAAACAGATTCATGTTATTTGCTTCTACATTGTTATCAAAGCCATCGGCACCATCTTCTGTGTATAAAGGTTGACGAATAAATGTGTATTGCATCATCGCACGTGGTGTGAGTTGCCACATATCATATGAAAGATATTTGCTGACCATGCCTTTGATAGTCAATTGTTGGCTGCTGTAATTAGCAGAAGCAGTTTGCATAAACCCAGTTAATTGGATTGTTCTGACTCCATGATAGTTGCTCACACCACCAGAAATTAAGCCATCAACAAAAGTACTGCCTGGATATTCTAAGGAAGTGTAGCATGTGGCCATGTACGTATGAATATTAGTTTTTGTAGTAGGTGTAACTGGATCCTTAACATAAGTTGAAGCATAGCTGCCAGCAAGTCCCAAAGTGAAATTGCTATTAATCATACTATCTAACCCTACTATCCAGCCGTGACTGCTGTCGGTATATGCTTGTAGATTTCCTTGAGCGCTTTGTTTACCAGAAGTACTAAATGGTCTAACCCAGAAATTATTAGCGAGGTTGGGATCATTATCACCAGCAGCATAATAGGTATTGCTATTATTTACTGAAGCAAGCCTAATTTCTACGTTACCCAAAACAGAATCCAACATCTGCGAAGTAACTAGTAAGTTGTATTGCGGTGGGAGCAGGCTTAGTAAAGCTGTTGTCAGCTCTGCATCATTGTCTATTAGCTCTAGGGCATTTAACAAATCAATTTGAAACTGTGAAGGATTGCCCGCCCCTAGTTCTTCCAAGTAGTTACCTACGGCAGCAGCTGTTTCTGTTAGCGCATGATTGCCAAAACCATCACGGGTAACAGTAACTGAGAGAGTATTGCCGCTAGTTGTTAAATCCCAATCTGTTATATAGCGTGTGGGTTGCGGCAATATAGAAACACCAGCTACTGGTGGAGTGCCAGCAGTTAAAAATGGATAATCTCCAGCCGCTACATAAGTATTATCGTAGCCTATGGTGATTATACCATGTGATAGATTAAGATTGCCTGGAATCACAACATTTGGCAAACTAATGAAAGGTAGACTATTGCTACTACTGAAATTCATCAGCATGTTACCTTCATTCGTAAAAGTGCTACCGCTAAAGACTATTGTAGGGGTGCCGGAGATTGTGAAATTGCCAGTTTGATTATTAGAAAAAGATCCAGAGAATGCTACATCTGAACTGTTGATATAGAATTGTCCACTATTGCTGATGGTGCCGCTACCTGACAAGTTATGTGATGCTCCTAATGTATAAGTTGCCCCTGCATTGATCAGTAATGTTCCGTTAATAATCACAGTATTAAAGCCACTTAAGGATGCAGTATTTGTTAAAACTGTACTAGTGTTAATTCCGATATTATATGTTGAATTAGAACCGCCTGTGACTGCATGATTAATCGTAAAGACAGTACCGGCAAATACAGATTTTACAGTACTAAAACCTGTAATATTTCCTGAAGTAGAATATCCAGAGGCAGAGGTATTGCCTATTGTCAAAACGGATCCAGTGCTGCCGGTGTAAGCACCAGAAATATTGCCTGTGCCGTTTATATTTGTCGTACCTGAGTTATTAAAAGTTGTAGGCTTAGTCATTACCCCTGAGCTATTTATATTTATTGTACCAGCGCTGCCGTTGGTTAGAGTGCCGGTTCCAGAAAAAGCTGCAGTAAGTGTCATAGTGCCGGTATTGTTTATAGATCCTAGGGCACTTAAAGTGGTTGTGCCTGTGATGTTTAAATTACCAACATTAGTAATGATGTTTGTGCTACCTGCACTTGCTCCGTTGCTAAAATTCAATGTACCACCAGATAAAATGGAGATATTACCTTGAGTGGTAGTGCTATTTGGAAATGGCAAATTAGAGACAGCTGCTGTTAAAGATCCAGTAGTAATGGTTGTGGTGCCATAATAATTGTTGGTCGTTGATGTGAATGTTACTGCTGCACCAACACCGTTTATATTTACGCCTGCATCACGCATGTTGCTAGGAACATTACTGTTTGTATCACAGCGTATCGAGTATGGTACAGCCAATGCACCAGTAGGATTAAAAACTACCTGTGCGCTCTTAAAGAGGAATATATCCGGACCTTCAGTAGTACCGGCTGTCGCAGGAGCGCCGCCAGAAGCGCCGGCGATCAATGGAGTCGCCGCGGTAGTAATACTTGCACCATTACCTATATTTAAAGTAGCGCTATCCCCCACAAATATTGAACCACCTAATGCGCCACCGCCTCCTCCTTTGGATCCGCCATTAAAACCACCATTGCCTCCATAGTTACCGCCAAATGCACCAGAACCACTACCAAAGCCGCCACCGGCAGCACCGCCACCGCCACCGCCACCATAAC
>DALYEH010000003.1:0-2789 GCA_031972715.1 Gammaproteobacteria bacterium
AGCAAATTTGGTTCGCCAACAATTACTAAAGATGGTGTGTCTGTTGCTAAAGCAATCACTTTAGAAGATAGCATTGCTAATATGGGCGCGCAGATGATCAAAGAAGTAGCATCACAAACATCTGATGTTGCTGGTGATGGTACTACTACAGCGACAGTTTTAGCGAAGAACATAGTAATAGAAGGCAACAAATGTGTAGTTGCTGGTATGAATCCTATGGATCTGAAACGCGGTATAGATAAAGCAGTTGCTATAGCTGTTGAAGAAATCAAGAAGTTGGCTGTGCCATGTAAAGATGATAAAACTATCGCTCAAGTAGGTACAATTTCTGCTAACTCTGATGCCAATATCGGTAACATGATTGCAGATGCTATGTCTAAAGTTGGCAAAGAGGGTGTAATTACTGTAGAAGATGGTAATGGCTTAAACGATGAATTATCAGTCGTTGAAGGCATGCAGTTTGATCGCGGCTATATTTCCCCATACTTTGTGAACAATCAACACAACATGTCCTGTGAATTAGAAAACCCATTTATATTGTTGGTAGACAAGAAGATCAGCAATATTCGTGAAATGTTATCTACTTTGGAAGGCGTAGCTAAGTCTGGTCGTTCATTATTGATTATTGCCGAAGATGTGGAAGGTGAAGCTTTAGCAACTTTAGTTGTAAATACAATTCGCGGTATCGTGAAAGTATGTGCGGTTAAAGCTCCTGCTTTTGGTGATCGTCGTAAAGCAATGCTAGAAGATATCGCAGTGTTAACCAATGGCCAAGTAATTTCTGAAGAAATTGGTTTAACCTTAGAAGGTGCGAAGATTGAAGATCTTGGTACTGCTAAGCGTGTAATCGTAACCAAAGATAATACAACAATTATTGATGGTAGCGGTGATGCAACTAAGATTGAAGCTCGTGTAGCACAATTACGTAAGCAAATTGAAGAATCTACTTCTGACTATGATAAGGAAAAACTACAAGAACGTGTAGCAAAATTATCTGGTGGTGTAGCGGTTATTAAAGTTGGCGCAGCTACAGAAGTGGAAATGAAAGAAAAGAAAGCGCGTGTAGATGATGCATTACATGCAACACGTGCTGCGGTTGAAGAAGGTGTATTGCCTGGTGGTGGTGTGGCGTTACTACGTGTTGCAAGCGTAGTGAAGAAAGCCGTAGGTGATAATGAAGATCAGACACAAGGTATTAACATAGTACTACGTGCGCTAGAGTCTCCTATTCGTCAAATCGTGGCTAATGCTGGTGGCGAACCAGCGGTAGTTGTAGATAAGATTAAAGCTGAATCAGGTAACTTCGGTTTTAATGCTGCAACTGGTGAATATGGCGATATGATGAAGTTTGGTATTCTTGACCCAGCCAAAGTTACTCGTTCCGCACTACAACATGCTGCATCTATAGCCGGCTTGATGATCACGACTGCATGCACAGTTTCTGAATTACCTAAGAAAGAATCTGCTGCTGCTGGTGATATGGGCGGTATGGGTGGCATGGGTGGTATGGGCGGCATGATGTAATGCAGCGCTTGGCATAAATGTCACACTAAACCCCTCGACTTCGAGGGGTTTTTTTTTCAGATCCTAGCGAATTTGCTGAAATGCAATATACTATATTGAATAAGTTAATCACTTAAATGGAAGAACTAATATGCGGAAGTTAGGATATTTAGTAGTGGCCTGTGCGCTTACTACACTCAATGTTGTAAATGCTGATGCTCCAGCAGGAATGGAAACTTGTTATGGTATTGCAAAAGCAGGGCAGAACGATTGCAGTAGTACTGACACAACGTGCGATAAATCTGTGATTGATGGTGATCCAAATTACTTTTTGTATGTACCTACTGGCTTATGTAATAAAATTGTTGGCGGTATGTTGAGTGCCAATGGAGATATGGACATGGGTATGCCCCAGTCTGGCACTATGCCTTCTACAACTCCAGGCACTGCACCGCAAACAACCACAACACCAGCAACTACGACACCTAGTACAATGCCAGCGCCATCTACTAGCACTACACCTAGTTCTAGTTCTAAATCTGGTACAAGTTCCTCTAAATATTAGATGAACAAATCCCCAAAACTGCTATGCAGTTTCGGGGATGTGCGTTTGTTTACTGTCGGGATAGTAGATGAATTAGGCGGGTACTACGTCTGTATGCTCTACTTTTTGAATTGGTGCTTTGGGTTCAATAGCATCTAGTTTTTCTAACATATTAGATAAATTTTGCTCCCAAGCAGCATGCTTATTTTTCAACGTATTATTTTCGTTTAATAATTTGCCATACTTTTCTTCCAATTCTTCGTTTTGTAAGCGTAGCAATTCTATAGTTTCTAACGCGTTATCAATTTTATCCTCTAACTTCTGTAACAATTCGTTCGACATGGCGACTCTCCTTTGAATAAACCTAGACTAACCTGGATTTATATTACCATAAAATAATTTCGGCACACCCTGGTTAATAGAAAATAGTCTCTAGTTCTATGCCTTTTTCTTCCATAATTGTGCGTAATGCTTTAAGCGCTTCAACTTGGATCTGACGTACACGTTCGCGTGTTAACCCAACTTCACTCCCCACTTCTTCTAAAGTAGATGGTTCATAACCAAGCAAACCAAAGCGTCTTGCTAGGATAGAGCGCTGTTTGTCATTTAGCATTTGTAAACATTCGTCCAACTGCGCACGTATGTTATTATCTTCCAAAATCTCCGCAGGGCCGTCATTTTGTTGATCTGCTAATGCCTCCAATAATGGTTTTTCAGTATCGTCGCCCATAGGAGTGTCTAC
>DALYEH010000003.1:2799-6446 GCA_031972715.1 Gammaproteobacteria bacterium
ACAGATAAAGTGCGCTCGTTTAAACGCAGCAAACGATTTACATCATTAGGAGTTTTATCTAAAGCTTTTGCAATATCTTCAAATGTTGGCTCATGATCTAATTGATGAGTAATCTCACGTGCTTTACGCAAATAGACATTTAATTCTTTAATGATATGTATAGGTAAACGTATCGTGCGAGTTTGATTCATGATAGCGCGCTCTATGTTTTGGCGTATCCACCATGTAGCATAAGTTGAAAATCTGAAACCGCGTTCTGGATCAAATTTCTCTACTGCTCTAATCAAACCAAGGTTACCTTCTTCCACCAAATCTAATAATGCAAGACCGCGATTTAAATAGCGACGTGCGATCTTCACAACTAGGCGTAAATTACAACGTACCATATGATTACGCGCACTTTCATCTCCCTTGCGAGCAAGACGCGCATAATGTACTTCTTCAGCCGCTGATAGTAATGGTGAAGCACCTATTTCTATTAGGTATAGTTGTGTGGGATCAATATCGCGTTTACGTGATTTAGGCTGTATAGCGTCTGCTTCTGGATCGGGCTTAATGCCTTCTTCCTCTACATCTTCCAGATCAACCGCTTCTAAATCTGCTAGTTCGGCCTCTAATTCAACGCTATCTTCATCCTCGATAGTTAGTTCGTTTTCTACTTCCGGCTCGGAAGTATCTGACCAATTATCCATGTTAGTCATCCATTAATCCATCCGTGTATGCTTGTCCCACATTATAACCATTTTGCCGTTCATGTGGTAAGATTAAAAGATAAGATTTCTCATTATAGAGTAAGTATATGACGCGTGATGATTTAATCAGAGAAATGGTTGACCGGCAAGGTCATATACCTTACAAATTGATGTCTTGCACAGTCAAAGATTTATTAGTATTTATGGTGCATGCTTTACAACACGGTTCTAGAATAGAAATACGTGGTTTCGGTAGCTTTACAGCACGTACGCGCGCCCCGCGTTTGGTGAGAAACCCAAAAACTGGGGTTATGCTGCAAGCGCCCGAGAAATTATCAGTGCATTTTAAACCAGGCAAAGAGTTAAAAGAGAGAGTGAATAGTGTCAAAGCAGTTATTATTTAGAGGCCTGCTAGCAAGTTCCGTGTTAATGATGTCTCCAATACTGATGGCTGGTTTTGCGACCTATTCAAAAGATTGGCCAGATGATGCATGTATAGTAAATGAAAAGGTAACTAATCCAGAAACTAAACCCTGCACGCCAGATCAAAATTTTCTGGTGGTAACCCCGGAAGAACAATCTAAAAGGGTAGACGAGTATAAAAGACTGTATGCCAAGTTGGGGGCAACGTTTTTAACAGCACAAATTAGAAAGATTCAAAACACTTCCTCCCCTACCTTATCAGGGGGCATTATTGTAAACAGTGGCGCCAGTGATAATTATATGAGCTGGGAGTTTGGTTTAGGAACTAAACTACAATATTTACGCGTAGAATTAGAATATTTATACCAAAAGAAAATACCTTATAATCCTAACCCATTATTTCTTGGCAGTAATGCTCTAGTAAGTACGTTGGAATCGCAAAGCTTATGGTATGACATGATGTATGACATGAGCAAACTGAATCTACCATACTTTACACCTTATTTTGGTGGGCTAGTTGGTGTGGTCTGGAATAAAACGCGTAGCACTTTGAGCGGTTATCCTGGTACTGGTGTGGCGGCAAACCATGCTCGCTATGCTCTAGGTTGGGGTGTAACCTTTGGAGCTAGATTTCCTTTTTGGACACGTTGGTTTGGGTATGTCGCCTATAAATATTTAGATCAAGGCAAAGTGGTATGGCAAGATAGCACTGGCTTGATGAGCCTAAAAGGACATTATGTAACTCAGGGCTTGGAGTTAGGGGTACAATATTTATTGGGTTAGTGTGTTTAGAATAACCACATTAAGCATACGCTAGCACCTAACCAAGTGCGGTTGGCCTTAATATAAGCATTATTAACACCTGAAGTTGCAGTCATGGTAGTGGTGCCAAGGTATATATATCTTCCTTTCACATCCGCGAAAAGCCTAGAAATAATATTAAAGCGTCCACCCAAAGCCGCCCCAAAGGCCCAATGATTACGTTTAGTTGTAGATGACTCACCACCAGCGATATAGCTGGTGCTAGTATTGTCACTATAACCTATTATAAAGTCACCATATAAACTTACGTTGTACATGTTATTGAAGATCCAATATAGATTTAGCAATAACGCATCGCCTTTAACGTTAGAGTAGAAATTAAATGTTGGTGTTACGCCATATACTGGTGTGGAATAACTTACCGATTGGGAGGTTAGCCATTCTAGATCCACAGCGAACTCGTCCCATAAATAGCCAAAGGCCATTTCGAAATTATTCGAGGCTTCCTTATTACCACTATTTAGTAAGTAGCCAGTTTGTAGGGTGCTAGTGTTATTGACTTCTAGATTGTTGGCGCTTGTAATGCCTTGTGCTGCAGCATTAAAGCCTAGACGGTAATAAAAGCGCCCAGTTAATTTTTGTGGCATTAAGCCGGCACGTTCATTGATTTGCTCTAATGTGAGTTGTTTACTACCGCTCACGGCGCAATCGTAAGAATCAGTGCGTGCACTACCCTGATAATTAGGGGGGGTGATGGTTGGGTAATGTGCTTTAGCCGTAGAATCACAATCTGCATAGACATTGTTTGCTAGCAAACAAACAAATGTCATGGTAGAGAGGGCTTTGTAAGCAAGTCTATATATATTGTTCATACAATTATTATAGCGTTAAAATAGTCAAATCATGTGCTAGATCATCAGCGTCAAAAGGTGGTGTAAATACAGCGCATAGCTGGCCTTGTGGATCTATCAGCATTAATGACGCAGTATGATCAATGCCCTGTGGTTGTTGATTAGCATAGATCCCAAGCTGATCGCTTAGCCGATGCATTTGTTCATCTGATCCATGTAGACCTAAAAAATTCTGATTATAGTTTTTTAAAAAGCTCTTTAACTCAGATAAAGTAGCGTCTTTACTGCTAATATCAGCGAACACAAAACGCACTGGTGCAGACTGTCCTTTTGCAGCAAAAATATTCCATGTTTCGCGTATGATGTTTAGCGTGCTGGGACAAATATCTGGACATTTTGTGTATCCAAAAAATAACAAAGTCCAATAACCACGTAGAGATTTATCTGTAAAAATGTTGCCTTCTGTATCATACAAATGAAAATATTCTAATTTTTGTTGTGATTTAAATGCGGTAGCAACTCTGGTATGTGGTGGTACATATTCAAATTTAGGCTTGATAGCCATCCACACTGCTAAAATAATTGCAATAGAAATACATACAAATCCAAATAAAAATAATCCTGTTCTTTTGCGCATCATAATCTTACTCCCTGATCGATGATTAATAAAATGAATAATAATAGCAAAAATAGAAGTGAAAAATTAAAAGTCTTAATCGCTACACGATGTTCTAAAACACCAGTGGCTTTATATAAATTTACAGCGTAAGCGATAAATATGATATTTAAAAATAAAGCACCAAACAGGTATACATAACTTGCTAAACCAACTACAAATGGCAAACAACACACTGCTAGCAGCAAAATTGTATATAGCAATAAGAACAATTTAGTATATTGTATACCATGTGTTACAGGT
>DALYEH010000003.1:6456-9266 GCA_031972715.1 Gammaproteobacteria bacterium
AGGTACATTTGCGGCTTGATAATCTTTAGCTCTGTATATTGCTAAAGCCCAAAAATGCGGTGGTGTCCAGGTAAAAATAATCAACACTAGCAATAATGCATGTGCGTGGACCTGGCCTGAAATTGCTGTCCAGCCTAATAATGGCGGCATAGCTCCAGATAAACCGCCTATTACTATATTTTGTGAAGTGGCATGTTTTAAATATGAAGTGTAAACAACTGCATAACCAAAGAGTGTGGCAAATGTTAGCAGAGTAGTAGTTGTATTTACATAATGTATTAATGTAGTCCAAGCTATACAACCTAAAGTGATAGAAAAAATGATAGCTTTTTGCGGTGTAATTCTGCCAGATGCTAATGGTCGCAAGGCAGTGCGGTGCATTTTCTGATCTATATGTCTATCCATCAAATGATTTATAATTGCAGCTGAGCCTGCCGCGCAGGCAATACCTATTGTGCCCAAAATGCTGGTGCGCCAATGTATAATTTGCGGGCTAGCCAAGTACATGCCTACCCAAGCAGTCATTAACATTAGTAAAATTACTTTAGGTTTACATAATGTCAGATAATCATCAAATACTCTTAGGGCGGTCATATGTTACGTATCGCAAAGTTAATAAACATAATAATAATATGACAGCAACAGCGCTATGCGCCAAACTAACATATAAAGGTAATCCAGCTAAGACATTACTTATACCTAGTATAAGTTGCAGAATAAGCAGTATCCCTAAAGTATATGCCAGCATTCTTAAGGTTCTATGTCTATGCTGCCAACATTGTATGATTAGTATACTGCAAAAAAACGTGGTTATTAGCGCACCTATACGATGTGCCATCTGAATAGTAACCCTTGCAGCATTTTCTAAAGGTAAGCCGGGAATTGCAAACGCGTTAAGCCAATCTAATGCTGGCCACCACTGCCCTTGGCATTTAGGGAAATCAGCACATACTAGCGCCGCATAATTAGCACTTGTCCAACCACCTAAGGCTATTTGTACAATTAACACAATCACAGTTATAGAGCTGAGAGTCCGCATAGTAGGACTTACTTGCACATGTTGTAAGTTACTGCATTTTAAATTTAGCCACCATAAAATAGACAGTATGGCTATACCTCCTAATAAATGACTCATCACTACTAAAGGATTCAAACGCATGGTAACGGTCCACATGCCTAAAAGAGCCTGAAAAATTACAAGCAAGACTAAAGCGCTAGCCCAAATCCATACACCTGCGAATTGCTTACGTGCACGAATACTCTGCCAAGCCAAAAAGACAATTAAGAGACCAAGACTACCCGCAATATAGCGATGGATCATTTCTATCCACGCTTTGGTAGCCTCAACACTTGTGAAAGTAGCACTGATACTGGGGGCTAATAAATGTCCATAGCAACCGGGCCAATCTGGGCAACCCAAACCAGCGTCTTTTAGACGCGTGTAAGCACCCAATATAATGACTGTGCTTGTCAGCGCAATACTCATTTGTAATGTTTTGGTGATTGTTTTAAACATGCGAGTATTTTAATAGTTTGCGCATATCTTTTAATAACTGATCGTGTTTAAAAGATTCAGGATTATACTGTATTATACACATTTGCTGTGGATTTAAAATCATGTATTGAAATGTTTGCAACACTGGATATAAATGTTCCACATTAAGTTCAACTATTGTGACACGATCTCGATCTGCCCCCAATGCAGTATAAAATTTATTTAATAGTGTTCTATGTTTCTCTGCGGATGTTTCCGTCTCATAAGGGCTTGTGGCACGTATAATCACCCATTTATTTAGAATAGCTTTACCGTGTAGAATTTGAGCTTGTTCTAAATTTACCTCTAATGGCGGCTCAGTATAATATCGTTTTTCTGGACCACGGACGAGTACAGAAGCCTTGTGTTGCAGCAATCCATATGCAGCAATCATAGGTAATAAAAAAATTACACTTATAAAGGAAAGTGGCCAATGCCATCGCATGCGATCCTCCTTAATTTTTAGACCTTTTAAAGCTATGCACAACATAATATATCAATACCAAGAAGGCAAATAGAAACCATTGCATAGCGTACGCAAAATGCTTATCACTGGGTATACCAAAGTCAATTTTAGGTAATAAATATGCCCCAGGTGCATTTGCTGTGTTCAATTGTACTACAAATTCATACACAGGATGATTTAAATTACGAGCAATAAAGGAATAATCTAAATTCTGGATCACTATTGGCCAAACAGCCTCAGGGTTGTATTCATCGGCTTTTAATACAATACCCGTAGGTATGGTGTTGATCAAGCCGTGCAGCATTTGTACGCCATAAACATCTTGTATATTCGGCAGTACTGTACGATCAGCAGTACGTGCGATCCAACCTCTATCCACTAAGATTAATTTTTGCAAAAGAGGTGATTGAAACGCAGTAATCACCCTATAGCCAACTTGATGTTCGTATAGTTGATTGTCTAATAAAAATGTGAAATGGTTTAGATAAATACCTTGCAGTAGAACCGGTGCAAACCTATATATTTCAACTCTACTTGCATCTAGCTCTTTAATGCTTAAAGGTTTACCTTGAGATTTCTGTTCCAGGCTCTTGATCAGATTTTTTTTCTCATAGCCGCGGGCTATTTGCCACATACCTAGATATGTGAAAATACACACCGCTACTATAGTAATTAGACTTAGGCGTATACTGAACCTATAGTAGAAGGGCCCTATGTTATAATCTTTTGTTTCATGCACTTTGCGAGACATCATGTACTCTATATTTGCCAACATAATCGTGTTTGTAATGCTACTAGCCATAATTTTAT
>DALYEH010000003.1:9276-16585 GCA_031972715.1 Gammaproteobacteria bacterium
ATGGCTTGTTTTATTTGCTAAATAATAAGCAAAATGGTAATCGCACCTATAAAGCACTAGCATTACGTATATCCTTATCGATGCTTTTATTTTTGGGTTTAATCTTAGCAGTTTATTTTGGCTGGGTTACCCCTGCACCTCCTCCATTATAAACTCTAAGAGCCAATGTACTTCTTTATATCGGCTGCAAGTCTCTTGAATATATTTTAGTAATGTAGGTATATCCTGTAAATAATTTGACTTATTGTCTCTATGATGTAAGCGTGCAAAAACACCTAAATTTTTTATATGTCGTTGTAAACCAACAAGATCAAAGTGGCGTAAAAGAATATTGATAGGCAGTGGTTGCAAAATGCCCGCGGCAACAGCGATGTCCATATATGTTTGCACCCATGCCTCTACTTGGGCTCTAGGCCAAGTAATATAAGCATCTTGCAACAAAGAGACTAAATCATAAGTAGGTGGGCCGCACATTGCATCTTGGTAATCTAAGACCCCAGGATTACTGTGTACAGTATGCATTAAATTACGGCAATGATAATCAACGTGTACTAACACCGCGGGTAATTCAGCGAAAACTTCCTCAAATATCTTTTGCATTTTAGCAATCTGTGCGTCGATTGTGGCATCGACACTAATGCCAAGATGCTTTTGTAAATACCAATTCTTAAATACTTCTAGACGTTGATGAATATATTCAGCATCCATAGTGTTAAATGTATAGCCTTTAGTGGCTGCTATATCTATCCTTTGTATTTTGACTAAAGTAGTAATTGCATCTAGATACAAACTATCGATTTTCTGAGGCGTCGCATGTTGCAAGGCTTGTTGATATGTTTCCACACCTAAATCAGTCATTAACACTAACCCTTGCGGAATATTTGCTTGTATAATTTCAGGAGTATTTATATTATGTGCATGCAGGATTTGAGTAATCTGCAGAAAATTATTGAGCTCTTGATCAGGTTTGGTATCCATAATCACATATGTGTTACTTGGTGCTTGCAAGCGCATATATTTACGGCTGCTGGCATCAGATTGTAAATAATGTAAATTGGCAAGATCCATAGTAGGGTATAAGCTAGATATCCAAGCATGTATTTCTTGTTCTCTTAAAGTCATCCTGTATAATTACCTCAATATATGTGAAGATACCTAATGACTAGAATATATCAATTTTTATATACAATTGCGAAGATTTTACTATTAGCGCAAATAAGTGTGGCCAGTATTGCAAATGCTACTGATTTGGTAGAGTTTGATGATTGGGTTGCAGGTAAAAATTGTAGTCAGAACTCTAGTATATTATGTAATGGTTGTTACCAGCCATTAGCATTGCCTAGCTGGCAGACTAATGATCCAGCACAGCCAATTAAAATTACAGCTGACTCAGCTAATCTGGTGGCTAAAGGTACATCAGTATTTAGTGGCAATGTTGTAGCGACGCGCGGCGATAAAACTTTATGTGCCGACAAAGCTACAGTCCTACATGATCAAAGCGGTGAATTACAGACCATCAGTGCTATAGGCCACGTAAAACTTATGCAGCCAGGCATGCGTGTGGATGGCACTAAGGCGACCGCATATATTCCAGAGAAACGTGAGGTTATTGAAAATGCGGTGTATAGGATTTACGGTAGGCATGCGCGCGGTGAAGCAGCGCAGGCGATTATTGAAAAAGATAGTAAATTAATACTAAAAAAAGCTACTTATACTACTTGCGCACCTAGCAGTAATGCCTGGTATTTATATGCAGGAAACACAGTTTTAAACAAAGAGACTGGGCGTGGTACGGCAACAAATGCAGCGTTCTTTGCTAAAGATGTACCGATTTTTTATTTTCCATATGTAACGTTTCCTATAGATAAACGTCGCCAATCTGGTACTTTACAACCAGAGTTCGAAAACACATCGTTAAATGGAAAAACTCTACGTGTACCGTATTATTGGAATATGGCTCCCAATTATGATGCAACAATTACTACCAATTACATGTCTTTGCGTGGTTTTAAATTTGATACTGTATTTAGATATTTAACGCGTAATAGTTTTGGCGCCTTAAATTTTGATTTTTTACCACAGGATCGTGCATATAGAGCTTTGCGCAACGATTTATATAATGATTCGGCATTTATGACCTCCACCAGCAGCGATACAATTGTCAGACGCAATGATGTGGGCAATAGCAACTTTAGATATAGAGTGGCTGCTAAAGATGTGACATATATAAATCCTGAGTGGCTATTTACTCTAGACTTTACTGAGGCTAGTGATGGCAATTATTTATATGAATTTCAGCCAAACAGTCCAAGTTATGTTACAGATCGTAATTCAAGTCTCTATGCGTTACAGCGGGTGTGTTTGCAAAATTTCAACGCTGCTGGAACACTACGTGCGCAAATTGAACGCTATCAAACCTTTCATGTAGTCAATGGGCCTAGCGGCACAGAACAATTAACAAAATTGCCAGCGCTTGATTTTAATTCGCGCATTTTCACTTTACCATCTGGTTTTGAAACATATGCGAATATCAGCTATATCAATTTTAGACCAAACGTGATCCCTGATATAGGTATGAATCTCACATATGGACAACGTACTCATATACGCGCAGCAATCGCATATCCCATGCTGCGTCCAGGCTGGTTTATAGAGCCACGCGCTCAAATAAATTATGTGCAATATGATCACTTAAATGTTTCGCCAGCCGATTTAACTGATGGCATTACACCTGGTTTTACTAAATTAGCGATACCAATGTTAGATTTAAAGACCGGCATGATTTTTGAGCGTCAAACTCAACTTTTGCACATGCAGTTTCTGCAAACATTAGAGCCACAACTTTATTACTTATATGTGCCAAGAAAAAATCAGAACAATATCCCTAACTTAGATAGTGGTTTATTAACTTTTGATTACAATCAAGTATTTAGAGACAATCGTTATACAGGTGGCGATTATATCGGTGATGCTAATCAATTAGGCATCGGTATTGCCAGCAGATTTTATAATTCCAGCACTGGTGAAGAGCAAGGTATGCTTGGTGTTGGTAAGATCAAGTATTTTCGTAATATTATTTTATTGTTAGATCAAGAGTTAGATAATACCTCTCAACATTGGTCGCCATGGGCCATTGTTGCGAAACTGCGTATTGCCCCAAATTACTATCTGGAAGGGAATGTGGTTACAAGCAACAAGAGCATGCAAATAGCTTCTGTACAATTACAGTATCGTCCATCTGATGTAAACGTTTTAAATTTAAGTTATGAATATTTACAGGATGCAGAGCCTGATGATTTAACTGGTTTATTAAATAGTAATTTAAACCAAGTTGGTATTTCCACTGCTTGGCAAATCGCGCCACCATGGCGGCTTTTAGGTAAGATTAATTATGATCTACGTTTTCACAGGTTTTTACAAAGTTTAGCTGGGTTTGAATATCATACATGTTGTACCGCTGTGCGTTTAGTATGGTGTAGAGAATGGTTATCTGAGGTCAATAGTAACCATGGGCACGATAACATACTACGACTACAGTTCATCTTTAAAGGTTTTGGTAGCATAGGTACTGCGGCGGATCAGTTTATTGCAAGTATGATCCCAGGCTATAAAGCAATGAATTTTTAAAATTTGCCAAAAGAAAAGCCGCGTGACGCGGCCTTTCTGTAAGGACTGTAATAACACAAAGGCTGTTATTATATTTAAGATTGTTAATAATAACTACTGCTTGTAGATGATTGGATAGAACGTAGTTCTACTCTGTTTGCGTCATCATTATCAGCAGCATCTTGTTGATTGTTAGCACCAGTATAATATCTATAGTTCTCTGCAAGGTAATTACCTGCACTTGCTATATAATTATTCAGAGTTTGTACGCGCCTTCTATTCAGATTGTAGTAGTAATGCGTATCTACCTCAGCCACAGGGACGTTGGCGTCTGATTGCGCGCTATTATCTACCTGCGCATCTGGGATCTTTTCCTCTTCCTCTTCTAGTGCGTTATAGACAGGTTGCTCTTCAATAACATGTGCAGCAGGTTGTGCGGCTCTATACCCGAACAAACCTTTAGCAGCATTGGATAAAGCTACACCACTAGCGTACACATGGTCCATGAAGGCACCAACACCAGCGGCGAATTCTTCCTCAACTACTGCAAAAGCTTTAACAACACCTGTCAGTAATGATAGCAGACCAGTCTCCACATCTAGAATCTCAGCAGCTTTTACTAAACCTAGCAGCATAATGCCAGTGAATGTAGCTGCGCCCCAAGCCAGTTCTTTTGCAGAAACAGCTACTTGTACTGCTGCATAGCCAATATTTTTCATGGCTTTATAAATATTTAAGCCTAGGTTATTTAAAACTCTGCCAATAAACCTTGCTGCAGATGCAATTTTTTTGCCAATCCAGATCATACTATCTTTAAAAGCACCCAGTACTTTAGATGCAAAGTTCCATAGCTTTTTAGCTTGTCTGCAAATAAATTCCCATGCTTTACCAAATATTTTAACGCATAGATCTTTGAGTAAGCGTGCACCTTGCATGATAATTTCTTTGCAAGTATTAAATGTGCGTTTTACTAGGGTAAACCAATCGCCACCTAAAAGCATAAAGCTTGCGCCTACAGCACATTTTACACCAGCAACTGTTAGACTAATAATAGTCACTAAAGGCGTATATCCAAGTTTGCCGGCGATTGCTGCTAGATGTAGTGCCGTTGATTTATATTTATTGGAGTCATATTGCCATGTATTATTAAGATCATCTCTTAAATTCCTTAAATCATCTTGTGCACTAGTATAAGTGTCATTCCCTAGTTTGCTGAAACTAGCGAAAGGATGTCTTATAAAGTATATAAATCCTTGAGCAAAACCTACAGCTTTTTGCTTAACCCAAGCAAAGCCTCGTGGGTTACTTGGAAGAGTGTTTGGTGTTGCAACATTATTATTAGGGGCTCCATTCTCGGCTATTACTGCCGTAGGTATATCATCAGATGCGCCTAAAGTATTAGCACCAGTTTTTTGCGTATCACCACCTATGCCACCTGATTCGCCCGCAACAGTACCATCTGCCGTGCCTTCATCAGTCTTTGTTTCTTCTTCTACAATTGGAGTGACGGTTTGCAAGTTTATTGGCGGTTGATTATTGTCTGTTGGATTATTTGTCTCAGCGATTCCTTGATTAAGCATGGTAATGTATCTCCACAAGTATTGTTGAAATTTTGAACATTATGCGGGCTGTAAGTTATCATGTCAACTATTTGTCTGTGGCTTTAATGGATTTATCAAGTTGAATAGCTTATTTAAAGTTTAGGTACGGATGCTATATATCCTGTCTCAAGGCACAGGGCCGATAGTGTATTTCCCCATACACAGCCGGTATCCATGGCTATGGCGTGTGGTGTATTGGTGATACCTTGCAGGGCTGCCCAGTGTCCGAAAATTATTCTTAAATTGTCTGAACGAGGTACTTGGAACCAGGGAGTATAACCTGGTGGAGCATTATGCATACTGCCCTTAGAGACTAAATCTAGCTTACCGTTTGCAGTACAAAAGCGCATGCGTGTAAAGCAGTTCATAATAAAGCGGATCCTGGAATAGCCATGTAAATTTTCTGACCATGTATCAGGATCGTTACCAAACATGTTGGCGTATAACTCTAAGTATGCTTCACTGCGTAATAAGCTCTCTACTTCATGTGCATAAGACTGTATATGCTCTAGATTCCAGCTAGGCAAAACTCCTGCATGTACTAATAAAAGGTTAAAATTTGAGTCGTGATGTACCATGGGGCGCATACGTAACCAGTCTATTAACTCTGCGTGATCCTCAGCTACAAAGACCGGATCAAAACCAATAGCACGATCATTATGTGGAATGCGTTTGCCAGCTGCTAAGGCAAGCAGTACTAGATCATGATTCCCTAATACACAAATATGTTTATCGCCTAAGGATTTAATAAAGCGCAGCACCTCTGCAGGCTTGGGGCCACCATTAACTAAGTCTCCGGTAAACCATAATACATCTTTACTAGGATCAAACTTAATTAATCCAAGTAAAGCTTGTAATTCATCATAACAGCCATGAATATCGCCTATAACATATGTAGCCATCACTATCCCTTAGCTATGTAATTACTGATTGTAACGAAATCTTCCAAGGTTAGATTTTCTGCACGTAACTGCGGATCAATGTTTAAAGCTTGCCAGGCTGATGCATCTAATAACGACTTCAGAGAATTATGTATAGTCTTGCGACGTTGACTAAACGCTTGTGTGACTACATTCTGTAGTATTTCCAAATTTTGTGCTTGCATGCGTGGTTGCGCATGGGGCACAAAACGCACAATATTGGATTCAACTTTTGGCGGGGGATTAAATGCGCTCGCAGGTACTGCTATATGCATAGAGATATCGCAATAATACTGTGCCATGACGCTTAAGCGTCCATATTCTTTAGTACCTGGCTGAGCTGTTAAACGTAACGCTACTTCGTGTTGTAGCATAAACGTCATGTCGGCAATTTGTGGTATTTGCATAAACAATTTGAAGAGCAAAGGTGTGGATATATTATATGGTAAATTCCCTACCACGCGTAATTTATCACCCCTAAGCTTGATGCCCAGATCATGTATAGGAAATTTTAATATATCACCTATATGCAAATTGAAATTACTAGCAGTACCATATTCTTGCTGCAAAAACGCTGCCAAATCCCGATCAATTTCTACTGCATCAATTATTGCGCCACTAGCAATTAACCCTTTTGTTAATGCTCCGCTGCCTGGGCCAATTTCTAAAAAATGCTGTTTAGGTCTTGGATCAATGGCAGAAATTATTTGATCGATAATATTATTATCGATTAAAAAATTCTGCCCAAAGCGTTTACGTGGTGTGTGAGACACTAGCTTTGCTTGGTTGAGTTTAGAAAAATTTCTACACGCGCTTCATCACGTATGCGCTTAGTCCATGTTTCAATAGCTTCGTTGGTTTTACGCATAGTTAAAATTTCACTAGCTCTATTCCAAGCAGCTTCATTGGAGGTGCGCTGTGTACGACGGTCTAATACTTGCACTAGATGCCAACCTTCTTCTGTTTGAAATGGCTCACTTATTTCATTATTAGGTAATTTAGAAATTACCTCAAAATATTTTGGTAATACAGCACTTTCATGAACCCAACCTATATCACCACCCTTGGCTGCAGAACGTAGATCTTGAGACTTTTTATGGGCAATCTTAGCAAAATCTTCGCCCCTAAGTATTTGTTTGCGCATGCCTTGTAATAACTTTTCTGCTTCAGCGCTAGAGGTAT
>DALYEH010000003.1:16595-23179 GCA_031972715.1 Gammaproteobacteria bacterium
TCCCTGTTAATTTGATTATGTGAAACCCGCCGGAACTACGTATAGGTCCTACAACGTCACCTACTTGCATGGTGGGTACTGCATTCACAAAAATAGTCGGCAACTCGCCGGTAGTACGCCAGCCTAAATCTCCACCATTTAATGCTTGTTTACCGGAAGATTGACTCATAGCAGCTTTTTCAAAACTAGCGCCTTTTTGCAGACTAGCTACTAATTCTTCAGCCTTAGTTTGTATTTGTTTAATTGCTGTTGGAGTGGGTGATTCAGGGGCCTGCAGCAAGATATGGCTTAATTTATATTCTGTACCAGAATGATCTTGTCCTGCTGGAGAGCTTAAATAGCTTTCTATATCAGATTTAGCAATCACAACATCGCGTGCTATTTCACGCGCTTGTAAACGCTGTACTAGTAAATCATTACGTACCTGTGCACGATAATCATCAAAACTCACGCCCTTGCTTTCTATGCTGCGTTTAAATTCATCTAAACCTAACCCTTTCTTTCTGGCTACATACTGTACTGCCTCAGTGACAGTAATACTATCTACTTCGATGCCATTTTCTTCTGCAAGTTGGACTTGGATTTTATCCAAAACTAGGCGATTGAGCAGCTGGGTTTGTAGGACATCTGCAGCAGGCAATACATTTCCTTGGGATTCTAAATCTAGTAACGCAAGCTTTGTATAGTTATCTAGCTCGTATTGTGAAATAACGTCGTTATTTACGACTGCAATTACCTTGTCTAATAATTGAGCAGCTGATAAAGAGGCAATATGCATATAACAGACTAGTATTAATAAAGAAAACTTTCTTAGTGCTTTTATTTTCATGCTTGTGCCCAAGTATTATAAAGTGTATCTGGAGCGCATTCTAACATATGAAAAATAGAAATGGTAATTATAGCCATTGACAGAGAGGTGTAATCCTTGTTGAATGAAACATTGATCAAGGAGAGACTGCTGCATGGTTGCAACTGCTGTTAGATATATATTCTGCTTATTAATTTCAATGCCCGCTTGGGCAGATTTAAGTATCAATATGCCACGAGGTGTGACTGAAATAAGTCACAAAGTTTACCAACTTCATATGATAATTTTATGGATTTGCGTGGTGATTGGCCTTATCGTCTTTGGCTTAATGTTGTATGCAATTATTTTTCATAGGCGCTCTAAAGGGCACAAAGCCATACAATTTCATGAACATACTACTTTAGAGGTTTTCTGGACCATTATCCCACTCTTGATTTTAATAGCTATGGCAGTACCTGCGACAAAAACTATTTTTGCAATGGATAATATTGAGGATTCTGATTTAACGATTAAAATTACAGGCTATATGTGGCGCTGGCATTATGAATATGTTGGCAAGAATATAGCTTTTATGAGTGATCTTTCTACGCCATATGAACAAATAATCAACAGAGATTATAAAAGCGCGCATTACCTAAGGGAGGTAAATAATCCATTAGTTTTACCTATCAATAAGAAAGTGCGTTTGCTTATGACAGGCAATGACGTGATACATTCATGGTGGGTACCTGATTTAGCTGTGAAAAAAGATGCTATCCCAGGCTTTATTAATGAAACCTGGACGCGCATTAATACTGTAGGAGAATATCGCGGGCAGTGCGCTGAATTATGTGGTGCAAGGCATGGCTTTATGCCGATTGTAGTCCGCGCTGTTCCTGAAGATGAATTTGAGGCATGGGTAAGTGATCAACAAAAACAAGTAAAGGCAGCAGCACATGAGTGAAATACATAGCAACGTGGGTTTAAAAGGATTTTTACAGCGTTGGCTGTTTAGTACCAATCACAAAGATATCGGTACGTTGTATTTATGGTTTGGCATGGTGATGTTTTTTGTTGGTGGGGCTGCGGCCATGTTAATACGTGCAGAATTATTCAAACCAGGACTAAATTTGGTTGACCCAGAGTTTTTTAATGAATTAACTACTTTGCACGGCTTGATTATGATTTTCGGTGCAGTGATGCCAGCATTAGTAGGTTTTGCTAATTGGATGATTCCAATCATGATTGGCGCACCAGACATGGCTATGCCGAGAATGAACAATTGGTCTTTTTGGTTACTACCGGTGGCTTTTACTATTTTAATAAGTACAGTATTTATGGAAGGAGGAGGGCCCAATTTCGGTTGGACATTTTACGCGCCTTTATCTACGACATTTGCACCTAAAAGCACAGATTTTTTTATCTTTGCTATTCATTTAATGGGGCTATCATCAATTTTGGGATCGATTAACATTATTGCTACAATCCTAAATTTACGCGCACCAGGTTTACGCTTGATGCAGTTGCCTATGTTTTGTTGGACCTGGTTAATCACTGCTTTTTTAATGTTGTCTGTAATGCCAGTGCTGGCCGGTGCTGTGACTATGGTTTTAGCAGATAGGCATTTAGGCACTAGCTTTTTTAATGCTGCAGGCGGCGGCGATCCAGTTTTATTTCAGCATATATTCTGGTTTTTTGGACATCCAGAAGTTTATATTATTATTTTACCTGCCTTTGGTATTATTTCTGAAATCATTCCTACTTTTAGTAGGAAAAAATTATTTGGTTATACCTCAATGGTGCTGGCAATTATCGCGATCGCATTTTTGTCATTTTTAGTATGGGCACATCATATGTTTCTTACAGGCATGCCAACAGTAGGCGAAGTATATTTTATGTATGCGACCATGTTAATTGCTGTGCCAACAGGGGTAAAAGTCTTTAATTGGGTGACCACCATGTTTAAAGGTGAGCTAACGTTTGAAACGCCTATGTTATATGCAATAGCTTTTATAGTCCTTTTTACCATTGGCGGTTTTACTGGTTTGATGTTAGCTATAGCTCCAGCAGATTTTCAGTATCATGATAGTTATTTCGTAGTAGCACATTTTCATTATGTAATGGTAGCTGGCGCTTTGACAGCAATTTTTGGCGGTACGTATTATTGGTTGCCTAAATGGACTGGCCATATGTATAGCGAAACATTAGGTAAGCTGCACTTTTGGCTAACTATGATTTCTTTTAATATAACCTTCTTTCCTATGCATTTCGTAGGCTTAGCAGGTATGCCACGAAGGATCCCGGATTATGCATTACAATTTACTGAGTTTAATATGCTATCAAGCATCGGGGCCTTTACTCTTGGTTTGTCACAACTAGTATTTTTATATGTGGTTATTAAAACTATACGTGGTGGAGAAAAAGCCTCAGCGCAAGTGTGGGATGGGGCGCATGGCTTAACCTGGCAAATACCATCACCAGCGCCCCATCATACTTTTCAGACACCACCAGTGATTACAGAGACGCATGGGTAGAGTAGCTTTTAGCGCTTTATTGCTCCTCTCTTGTATAGCCGGGGTGATTACTGCAACTTATCCTACAATCACTACAAATAATCGATTTGTTATGTATGTAGTGATTATCTGTATAAACTGTGCAGTACTGGTATATGTATTGATGCGGCAGCAAAAATTGTTACGTAATCTCATAGTATCAATATTATTTATGACAGCATTCTCCTTTCTATTGGTGCCTTTATATAATGTTTTCTGTGATGTCACAGGCTTGAATGGCAAATTAGATTTAACTGTTGCATCTATACCAGGTACTGCAATAGATCACACACGTGAAGTTGCTGTTGAATTTGTAGTCAGTCAAAATCTAGAAATGCCATGGGATTTTAAAGCGCAGCATCATACCTTAGTCGTGCATCCAGGACAGCTGGCTACTACTGCCTATTTGGCCAAGAACAAAACGGATCGTACTATGTATGCCCAAGCAATCCCTAGTATAAGTCCAGCACCGGCGCGCAAATATTTTAAAAAGGTTGAATGCTTTTGTTTTTCAAAACAGAAGCTCGGACCTGGTGAAACTGCTCATTTAGGTCTACGCTTTTATTTAGATCCAGATCTTCCAAAGGATATAAGGAGAATTACCTTGGCCTATACCATTTTTGATATTACCCAGCAGGAGCGTTAGATGTCTAAACATGACAAATATTATGTTCCGCATGCAAGTAAATGGCCCCTCCCCATGGATATCAGCTTAGGTATCATGGCAGTCGGAGCTGCAGCCTCGTTTCATGGCGATAACGCTGGCCCATATGTATTATTCATAGGCGCTCTTTGCACCGTATTTATTATGACAGGCTGGTTTACTATTGTAGTCCATGAAAGTAATAGTGGTTTATATAACGCACAAATGGATAGGACATTCAGATGGGGCATGTTCTGGTTTATCTTCACTGAGGTAATGTTTTTTGCAGGGTTTTTCGGAGCATTATTTTATGCACGCAATTTCTCTGTGCCATGGTTAGGTGGTATAGGCGCGGCGATTAAACAAGGCACGCATGAGTTTTTGTGGCCAAATTTCGTTGCGCAATGGCCTTTATTAAATAATCCTAATCCACAACTCTTCCCTAATCCATTACACGATATGCCACCATTATGGTTGCCTTTGTTTAATACTTTCACCTTATTATGTTCTAGCGTCACTATTACGATTGCGCATCATGCATTAATAGATAATAAACGCAATCTTCTCAATTTTATGTTAAGTGCTACGATACTTTTGGGTGTAGCATTTCTTTGTTTGCAAGGGTATGAATATCATGAAGCATACACAGAATACAAAATACGTTTAGATTCTGGAATATACGGAACTACATTTTATATGCTTACAGGGTTTCATGGAGCACATGTGACAATAGGCGTAATTATGTTAAGTGCTATTTTACTTCGCTGTGTCAAGCAACACTTTACACCAGAGCAGCATTTTGCGTTTCAAGCATCTGCTTGGTATTGGCACTTTGTGGATGTAGTGTGGCTATGTTTGTTTGTTTATGTATATGTCTTGCCGCTTAGATGATTAACGTTATTTTTTCTTAGCATCTTGCTGTTTAGTAGATGGTGTCATGTTCGGTGTGCTTTGCTTTAGATTGAGGTTACTTTTCTTATTTTTTTCTTCAGCAGACATCAGCACTATTTTGCCGTTTTCATAATTCATGTCAATGAATTTTTTACCTTGTTCTATGCCGTAGTTGATAGCAGCGCTTTCAGAGTCAAAGCTTTCATCGATATTTAAAGTTTTTTTCGTTGTAGCCTTGTTCAATTGTATGTGTACATTCACATTTACTCTGTATTTATTTGGGGTTTCAAACATAGTATAGGTATAATAAGCTATCGCACAGTCCCGATAGTCCATCTGACCCTCTGTTTGTAGATATGCACGCATTGCATTAATCATATCTGTTCTGCCTTCCAAATACTCTGTCTCTATTCTTATTATAGTTATTTGCTGCTAGGTTAAGGGGGTTTTTTAGTTGAAAATAGCTTTAGGTGTATATAAGATTATATATTTGTGCAGGACTTTTTATGAAAGCCATGATCTTGGCCGCTGGCAAGGGCGAACGTATGCGGCCTCTAACGCTGCATACGCCCAAACCTTTATTAACAATAGGCGGGACACCGCTATTAATTCATCATCTACGAGCTTTGGCGCATTGTGGGATCACTGATATTGTGATCAATACATGCTATTTAGGGGAGCAAATAATTGCCTTCATAGGGTCTGGCGCGAGATTTGGGCTAAATATACATTATTCTGTAGAGGAACAACTGTTAGATACTGGCGGTGGTATTGCTAAGTGTTTACCACACCTAGGCTCTGAACCGTTTTTAGTCATTAGCGCAGATATTTTTACCGAGTTCAATTACTTAACACTACCGCATATGCCAACTGGTTTAGCACATCTAGTCATGGTAGAAAATCCTCCATATCATCCACAGGGAGATTTTTGTCTAGACAAAGGTAGAATAAGCCTGCATGGTGCACAGAAATTTACGTATGCAAATATAGGTATATTTAGACCGGAGTTTTTTGCTGGTGTGGCGCAAGGTGCCGCTTTTCCGTTGAGCGAACTATTTTACAAGCATATTGGCTCTAACCATGTTACAGGGCAATTTTTTGGAGGTATGTGGCACAATATCGGCACACCTGCTGATTTAGAATTGGTCAATCAATCGGTATGCTGAGTTTTAATGAATAGATTTACTCTAAATATGATCATCTGGGGCAAAGTTTTTGGTGGGCTCTTTGGTTTAGTATTTTATGGTCCAGCAGGCATGATTTTAGGTATAGTCCTGGGTCATGTTTTTGATAAAGGGTTATACAAAGCCTTACATGCACCTCAACATAATGCTAGTGTGCGTGCACTTTATTTCAAAACAGTATTTCAAGTCATGGGCTATTTAGCTAAAGCTGATGGTGTAGTCTCGGAACGAGAGGTACAAGTTGCTAGAGATATAATGTTAAATGATTTTAGGTTGGATCACAGGCAAATGTTGATGGCAATTCAATATTTTAACGAAGGTAAACAAGCAAATTTTGATATTGTATCGACGCTAAATAAATTTAAAGCCCATTGCGGTAGATATAAAGATTTACCTAAATTCTTTTTAGAGCTAATGGTCAAGGCAACAGTAGCGGATCAGACATTACGCGAATCGCAAAGATCAAGATTAGTGTCTATTTGCTATAGCTTAGGTATTCAACTATCAGAATTAGAATATCAGTTAGC
>DALYEH010000003.1:23189-23817 GCA_031972715.1 Gammaproteobacteria bacterium
AGAAGTAGTGCGCGTAATGAAGGGCAATACCAGAGTAATAGGGGCTATAATAGTTACAGTGGCACTAACAGCGCTGCGCGGTTAGATCCGCAGTTAGCTGCTGCATATAATCTGTTAGGTGTTAAGCCTACAGATAGCGTGAAAACAATAAAAAGTGCCTATAGACATTTGATGAGTAAATATCATCCAGATAAACTTGTAGCTAAAGGATTGCCTCCAGAAATGATGGATATCGCTAAAGAAAAAACACAACAGGTAGTAGCTGCGTATGCAATAATTATGCGGAGTCGCAGATGAAATTCTGCACATTCATTGGGAGTTGTGTAACTTGTATGTTACTGTTGCTAAGCTCATCAGTAGCTGCGCGTAGTGGGGTTTCTATTGGGTATGGGCGAGGCACTAAAGAAGTTGAGGGATATAGGCTAAACGCGGCTCGCTCTTGGACCAATGATCATCTGACCCCCAACAAAAGACGCTTATCTGGATACTGGGAGCTTGGGGTTACGAAAATGCATAATCCAGTGCAGTATTGGTTCCCAACAAATAATAATTTGGAAGCTACTTCATTCTCGGCAGTATTACGTGTTACATTCAAGCTTGGTTTAGAATGGTACTTTGATTTTGGTAT
>DALYEH010000003.1:23827-27015 GCA_031972715.1 Gammaproteobacteria bacterium
GCATATCTCACTAACGAGCAAATTTCTACACGCAATTTAGGTACACGTTGGTTATTTGAAGATCGCTTGGGTCTAGGGATATTATTAGGGCCGCGTAGGCAGTATGAAATAGGCTATAGATTAGTGCATTTTTCTAATGCATACTTAGCTAAAACAAATCAAAGTATAAATTTACATTTATTGATGTTAGGGTATTGGTTTTAAGAGATGCAAAGTATTGTAATTGCGCCATCAATTTTATCAGCTGATTTAGCACAATTGGGTCTAGATGCGCAAAGAGTGTTGCAAGCTGGTGCGGATTGGTTACATTTTGATGTCATGGACAATCATTATGTGCCTAATTTGACTTTTGGTCCGGACCTGTGTCAGTCGCTGCGTAATTATGGTATTGTTGCGCCAATAGACGTGCATTTAATGATTAAACCATTAGGCACTATGATAGAGGCTTTTGCTAAAGCTGGTGCATCCTCTATAAGTATTCATCCAGATGCATCTCTTGATTTAGATCATGATCTAAGGATGATAAAAGATTTTGGCTGCAAGGCTGGAGTTGTATTTAATCCCAAGGTATCTCTAGAGATTTTGCCTAGCTTACAAGATAAAATAGATATGGTTTTGCTGATGTCTGTTAATCCCGGTTTTGGCGGACAAAAATTCATACCTGAAATTTTAGATAAGGCTAGACAAGCGCGCTCTATAGTAGATACTTGGCATACCCCAGTACGTTTACAAATAGATGGTGGTGTGAATTTAGAGAATATCTGTTCTATAGCTAAAGCTGGGGTAGATACTTTTGTAGCTGGGTTTATCTTCAGACAAGAGGCTACAAAATATAAGGAAGTTATTATGCAAATGCGCGCAGAAATTGAGGCGAGATAAACATGGAAGATTTTTTACTATTAGATCAGCAATTAACAAGCGCAGAATTAGAAGTGCGAGCAAAGGTTAAAAAATTTGTGCACGAGAAAGTCATCGCTAAAATGGCTGCAGCCTTTGAAAATGCTATCTTTACCAAAGAGTTTATAAAAGAGCAGGCTAAATTAGGTTTGTTAGGCATGACATTACCTCATAAGTATGGTGGTCAGGATGCAAGTTATATTAGTTATGGGTTAGCTGCGCAGGAATTAGAGTATGGTGATAGTAGTTTGCGTAGTTTTTTCTCAGTGCAGAATTCTTTGTGCATGTATCCAATAGCTATGTTTGGTACAGAAGAACAAAAAACATATTGGCTGCCACAGATGGCGAAAGGGGATGTGGTTGGTTGTTTTGGTTTATCTGAGATTGATGCTGGCTCTGATCCAGCCAGCCTGCAAACCACAGCCACAAAAGTTGCGGATGGGTGGGAGTTAAATGGTACCAAGAAATGGATCACAAATGCGCCAATAGCAGATCTTGCTATAATATGGGCACAAACTGATGCCGGTGTACAAGCATTTTTAGTTGAAAAAAACTTTCCAGGTTATAGCACTAAAATTATTGAGCATAAAATGTCTTTACGTACTTCAATTACTGGCGAAATATTTTTAGATAAATGTATTGTCCCAAGTTCTCATCATTTACCTGGTACTGCTAAGGGCATAGTGACAGCGCTAGATTGTTTGACTCAAGCACGCTATGGAATAGCTTGGGGGGTCATAGGAGCTGCTATGGCATGTTTTGATACAGCTCTTGATTATTGTAAGGCAAGAAGACAATTTTCTAAACCATTGGCAAGTTTTCAACTTGTGCAAAAGGAATTAGCAGAGATGTTTTGTGAGATTAACAAAGCACAGTGCTTGAATATGCAGATGGGCAAGCTAAAAGATGCTGGTACTAGTAATTTTGTCATTGTATCTATGGCAAAAATGAATGCTTGCAAGCAAGCTTTAAAAATTGCTCGGCAAGCACGTGATTTGTTAGGGGCCAATGGCATTACTTTGAATTACCCTGTAATTAGGCATATGCAGAATTTAGAGGCAGTGTCTACTTATGAAGGTACGGATAACATTCACCACCTGATATTAGGTAAATATTTAACTGGAATAAGTGCTCTTGAATAAAATAGGCGTATTGTTGATTAATTTAGGAACCCCAGATGCGCCAACGGTTTGGTCAGTAGGTAGATATTTAAACGAGTTTTTATCTGATCCACGTGTTATCGAATTACCCTTCTTGCTACGAGCCTTTTTAGTTAAAGGCGTGATAGTACCTACCCGTAGCAGCAAGTCTGCAGAAGCATATGCATCTATTTGGCAAAAAGAAGGCTCACCTTTATTGGTAAATTCTAAAGCTTTGGAAAGTGCAATTCAGGCTGAATTAGGTGCAGAATATTTAGTAGTGTTAGGTATGCGTTATGGACGGCCCAGTATTATTGATGCCATTAAAAAATTATATGCCGCTAATATTTATAGATTAATTATCATACCACTATTTCCACAATATGCTTCTGCAACCAGCGGATCAGCTATACAGCAGGCCTTGCGCTATATAGCAAAACAAAAAAATATATTACCATTTACAGTATTAAATGACTTCTATATAGATGAGCATTATTTATCTGCTCAGGCAGCTGTTATACAGCCATTTATGGAGCAAGATTATGAATTTTTACTACTTAGTTACCATGGTTTGCCACAGCGTCAATTAATTAATCCAGGAGTTGATTGCTATCGCACACGTTGTATAACATCCGCACAAAAAATTGCTGAAAAGTTAAAGATTACCTCTGATAGATGGCGTGCTAGCTTTCAATCCAGATTAGGTAAATTAGAGTGGATACGGCCATATACAGACGAAGAGCTGATATCTCTACGAGAGAAAGGAATTAAACGTATACTTATTGCTTGCCCATCTTTTGTTACAGACTGTTTAGAAACATTGGAAGAAATAGGTATACGTGCAAAAGAGCAATGGCTTGAGTTGGGTGGGGAAAAATTACAATTAATCCCATGCCTCAACGTACAACCCGTATGGATTAACTCGTTTAGCAATATGATTAAAAATCTTTAGAAAAAATCTGCTTTTTTTGTGACAGTAACTGAATAGTCTAGATACTTACCTTGTCTGAAAATAGTAAATGGATAAGCGTGTCCTGGATGCAGAGTTGCAATTAAATTTATTGTCGGCAGTACATCTTGGGCATGTATATTATTTATGCTAATCAGAATGTCCCCTGGTAAGATCCCTGCTATTTGCGCGGGACTATCTAC
>DALYEH010000003.1:27025-34317 GCA_031972715.1 Gammaproteobacteria bacterium
GATTGTATTTGTAAGATCCGTCAAAGTTGCACCAATCCAACCATGTGTTTCAGTTGGTACATTCACAGTAGCAAGTATGTGGTGTCCATCTGGCAATGTAATCAGTTGCGTGGCCAAACTTTGTTGGCTTGTATCAAAATTTGGTTCATTCTTTGCTTTTTGCTTGCATACAAGCGCATATACGAAGACAATTAATAGCAAAAGAATAGTTATGATCATAACTTTATTGAATCGTTTCATCATAGATGCACCTCATCAGTATTATAGCAGATCAAATTAACCAGCTTGTTGGGTATTGTTACGTCCGCTTTCTTTAGCGTGATATAAGGCCTGATCTGCTGCAGCCAAGATTGATTCTAAATCATGATACTTGGTTATAGAAGCTACACCAGCGCTAAATGTCACTTGCACTTGTGTATTATTAATTTCTTGTAGCCGTTGTGCGTAGGCCTCACGTATGGAATTAACAGCTCGCATGGCATTATCACCATTAGTATAAGGAAAGATGAGTGTAAATTCTTCACCACCAGAACGTGTGACTATGTCACTCTTGCGCACTCTGCTTAAGAGAAATTCAGCAAAATCTCGTAGAATTTGGTCTCCGCTTAAATGTCCATAATTGTCATTAATATTTTTGAAATGATCTAAATCGATTAATGCTACTGAAAAATCAAGATTATAACGCAAGCATGATTCTAATAGATTGTGAATTTGATCTCTCACTTTACTGAAAAGCATAAGGCCTGTTAAGCCGTCTGTATAAATCAGATGCTTAGTTTGTCGTGATCTTTGTATACGACTTAGTATGATATCCACTAGATGGTTCGGTTTAAAAGGTTTTAGTATAAAATCATCTGCACCGGCACTACGCATTTTGAATTGTTTGTTTATGTCTGTTTCTCCAGACATTATCACGATTGGGATAGATGAAAAATTTTGATGCTGTCGTATGATGCTAGCTAATTCTACTCCAGAGATAGTGGGCATATACATATCAATCAATAAAACATCTGGATCAAAATTAATTATCTGTTCAAAAATCTTTTCAGGGGCATCTAAGATAGAAACTTGGATCCCGGCATTGTCTAATATGGTCGAGCAATAAGCAGCAGAGATCTTATCATCATCAATAATTAATACTTTGTATGTTGTGTCATGTTGTATTGGTGCCAGAGTATCTAAGATGTTTTTAAGATCACCTAGGTTAAAATTCTTACATAAAAACCCAACACTACCGCTACGTACGGCATTTAAGCGAGCTTGTAGATCATCGCGAGCTGACATGTAAATGATAGGACAATTTATATCTTCCTTTGCCCGTATCTGCGCAATAAGTTCTGTGCCAGCATCTCGATTATCATTGAATATTATATCCATAAAAATTAAATTTGGCTTGTAATTGTATATGCTTTCTTTTAGTTGATCTAACGTTGTGATTGAACGAGTTCTATAGCCTAGATGCTCCAACTGTACGGTAAGCATGTCACAAAAATGTTGATCATCATCCACTATTAAAACTAGAGGCGACTTTATATTGTTTATATTTGCATGATCGGTCTGCTTATTGGCATTTGGGACTTCGAAAGTATCATAAATGTAATTAGCACGATTAGTGAGTTCTGTGATGGCTGCTTGCAAAGCTTCTTTTTTATCATCCGAAAAATCTACTGCATTTGCATGTAGCAAAGATTCAATATTTTCTGCGATTTGATTAAGAACCAAAAAGCCGTGCCCGCCGCTGATGCCGCGTAAACTGTGCAATTCCTGTAACAGTTGTGTTGCAATCTCTTGGTCCCAATTTTGCAATAATTCTGTCGCGCGGGATTGTATTTTTCCAACTCGTATAGGCAGCGAACGGACGAAATCAGCGCGTATAGCCTCGATTTTATCATTAAAAGAGTTGTGCATAGGTCAGCCGTCACTTTGTTGTTATTCAACTAAGTATAGATGCTTAGCTATGAGAGAGTAGAAATGCTGTAGGCCCATAGTTATAATAGATGCACATATAATTTAATAAGTGATATAACCATGAGAGTGGAGCGCGTGCGTGTTGCAGTGAAGGTAGAGAATGCTGATATGCCATTGTCATGTCCTTTGCCTAACATGACATTGTGGAATATGCACCCAAAGGTTTACCTAGCCTTAGATGCTGACAAGCAAGCTATGTGCCCGTATTGTTCTACATATTATGTAGTGGACTTCGAAGAAGAACCAGCATGAGTGCAAAAATACTAATTGTTGGGCCATCCTGGGTCGGGGATATGGTCATGGCCCAAGTTTTATTCAAAATCCTTAAGTTGCATGATCCTCTTGCTAGAATTGATGTCTTAGCGCCTGAGTGGAGTCTGCCTGTTTTAGAACGTATGTCGGAAGTGACGCAAGCTATTGCTTTACCGCTGGCGCACGGAGAATTCGGACTGAAAAAACGTTTTAAAGTAGCACAAAACTTACGGTCAGAAAATTATACACAGGCAATAGTTTTAGCAAATAGCTGGAAATCAGCGCTAATTCCCATGCTGGCCATGATCCCAAAACGTACAGGGTGGTTAGGTGAAATGCGTTGGGGTTTATTAAATGATGTACGTGTATTAAATAAAAAAATGTTACCTAAGATGGTGCAACGTTATGCAGCATTAGGGTTGTCAAAAAATGCTACGCTTCCCACCGCATTGCCAACACCGCGTCTAAATACATCGGATGCAGGTATTGCCGCGGTTACAAAAAAATTTGCATTAAATTTCCAACTACCGATTTTAGCATTGTGTCCAGGTGCGGCATATGGGTCTGCTAAACGCTGGCCAGCTGCTTATTTTGCAGAGATTGCCAGAGCTCGCATCGCTGCTGGATGGCAAATATGGTTTTTTGGATCACAGCAAGATGAAGAAATAATAGAAACAATCCGCGAGCAAGTTGCAGCGCCCACTGTTAGTTTTGCGGCAAAAATTAATCTTATGGAAACCATAGACTTATTATCTTTAGCTAATGCGGTTGTAACTAACGACTCTGGGTTATTGCACATAGCGGCAAGTTTAGATAAACCTTTAGTGGCAATCTATGGTTCTACTAGTGCTGAGTTTACTCCGCCATTAGGTAATCGTTCTAAAGTATTACAGGAAAACTTGAGTTGTAGACCATGCTTTAAACGTGAATGTCCTTTGCAGCACTTAGATTGTATGTATAAAATCAAGCCAGAAAGAGTTATGCGCACGCTTTCTGAATTAGAGGAAGCATAATGCGTGTTTTAATAATTAAACTGTCTTCAATGGGCGATATAATTCATACTTTGCCTGCGCTCACTGATGCCATGCAAAATATCAAACACCTAGAAGTAACATGGGTAATAGAGCCTGACTTCCAAGAGATCGCAAGCTGGCACCCGTCTGTAAAGCGTATAATCACTATGCCGCTACGTAGCAAACAATATAGGCTAGTTTGGCGGGCCATACAGGAAATTTGTAGTCAAGAATATGATGTGGTGATAGATGCACAAGGGTTATTCAAAAGCGCTGTAATTTCTATGTTTGCCAAGGCTAAAATTCGTGCTGGTTACGATTGGTCCTCAGTGCGCGAGCCATTAGCAAGTGTATTTTACAATCATAAATATACAGTTACCTGGTCTGAGCATGCTGTAATACGTTTGCGCAAACTATTCGCACAGCTTTTTAATTACGAATATGATTTAGCACATGTTAATTATGGGGTTGTATGGAACGCTTTAACAGCTCCGAACACATATACGAAACCATATCTAGTATTTCTACATGGTACAACATGGGACTCAAAGCATTGGCCAGATAAAAACTGGTTTAGTTTAGCTGATCTGGTTGCTGCTGAAGGTTTTGATGTACATGTTACTTGGGCTACGCCCCAACAGCAAGCGCGTGCGCAAGCTTTAGCCGATCAATGCCCAAATGTAACAATGTTGCCGCACTTAACATTAAAACAGGCTGTGAATGTTTTACATAATGCACATGGTATTGTAGCGGTGGATACTGGTTTTGCGCATCTAGCTGCTGCTATTGATAAACCTTTAGTTGCAATTTATGGGCCTACTGATGTGATGCATTCAGGTACTGTGGGTAATAAAAACGTTAATTTAGCTTCAAAGTACGTCTGTGCACCATGTCAGAAAAAAGTCTGCAAACTTATCGATGCAACTGTGCGTACTCCGCCATGCTTTAATGAAATAACTCCGGAAATAATTTGGCAAAATTTACAAGCGCTATTTGCTAAGCCCGGCATTAATCTCTAAACAATTTAATGTATTACTTGGATCATGTTGTTTCTGTAAGTGTACAGCAGCATTTTTTGCATTTTGTTGATAAAACGCGTAATTTTTTATTACTGTATAAATTGCTTCTTTAATCAATTCTATATCACAACTTTCTACAGCGATCCCCGCTTGATATTTTGTTGCAGTGTCTCCCATCCAAGTGTTCCTCACAGTAATTATTGGGCAGCCTGCATAAAACGCATCCAGAGCTATACCGCTAAATTTATCGCTATAACCTTTTTGATCATACAGTAATAAACAAATTGCATTCTGGAATAAACCTAGATATGTTTCTTTGTCTAAAGTATGTTTATATAGAGTCAAATTTTCACTAGGAATTGTTTCTAACATTTGCAAAGCCTGCGTGGTTTGCGTGTCATATCGTTGCGAATTAGGCATAGAGATCTGAATTGCAAATGGAGTATAGTCTTGATTTGCACGCATATTTCTCAATAATTGTATTACTGTAGCAAACCCCTTATCACTGCGCGCAGCGCCAGCATACAACAGCTTCTTAAATATACCGGCTTCAGACTCCACTGTGCGTTGTGGATAAAAAGTAGGGCATGGCACGGTTACGCACTTAAAACCAACCTTAGAAAACACCTCGCTTAATTTTTCAGTGGGGGTGAAAATAACGCTTGGGTTGGCGTACGCTAAAGACTGTAGAGCAGAAATTTTCTTGGTGGTTTGTTTAAACTGATGGAAATGTATAAAGATTTTTGCTTGCGCCCGGAAATATTTGGCCCAAAAAGTCAAGACTCGCAAGTCCCAGAGATCTGCAGTGCTTACAAAGATGGTGCTTGGTGATCGTGATAATTGGTAGTATAAAAGTATCTTTTGTAGTTGCCTTAACGGACGCCAAAAAAATAGATGAGCTACGCATAAATGCTTAGGTAATAGATCCTGCCCACGCTTATCTAACCAGACATGAATATCAAACTTTGTATTTGCTTGCAATAAACTATGCACATAGCTGTAGCCGTGACCAGTTTGATCAAATAATGTTGGTTCAACTATGTGTAATATTTGTTTAGACATTGTTTACCTCTAGTGTGCGCCCATGCTCATCTGCATAACGTATTATATCATCCTCGCCAAGATAGTTGCCAGATTGAACTTCAATTACGTGCAATGGAGTAGTGCCGCAATTAGTTAATTGATGCTTTACACCTTGTGGAATAAATGTGGATTCGTTTGCATCTAAATATAGAGTTTCGTTAGCACGTATCACCTTAGCATTGCCTCGCACTATAACCCAATGCTCACTACGGAATTTATGTGCTTGTAAGGATAGACTTTTCCCTACGTCTACACATAGTTCTTTCACTTGAAATTCTGGTCCGCGCGCTAGGCTATCAAACCATCCCCAAGGACGCATAACTTTTCTATGTTCTGATACTGCTGTGTGCGTTTGCTCTTTTAATAATCCAACTAATTTGCGTATATCTTGACTGTGATCTTTATGTGCAATCAAAACAGCATCTGGTGTTTCAATGACAATTAAATCTTGAATATTGCTTGTAGCAACTAATCTATATCTAGCGTCCACCAAACAATTCTTGCTGTTGTGAGTTACTACTTGTCCGCTGACACTATTGCCATCTTGGTCTTTATGTGCGTGCGCCCATACAGCTTGCCAACTACCGATGTCACTCCATGCTGTTGTAAGTGGTAACACATATGCCTTCTGTGTTTTTTCCATGATTGCATAATCTATAGAAATGTTGGGACACGCTTGATAATCTTCTAATTGAACACGCAAAAAGTCTAAATCACGGCTTGAATGTGTTATTGCAATATTACATTGCGAGACAATTTGCGGGGCATACCGGTTTAGTTCTTCTAAAATAGTTGCAGTATTAAACATAAACATCCCACTATTCCAAAAGTAATTTGGTTTATGCATGAATTCTAAGGCGAGCTCTAGCGGCGGCTTTTCAATAAATTCTTTGACTTGTTGATTCTCAGCAGCATGTATATAGCCATAGCCTGTTTCTGGTTTTGTGATCTTAATGCCAAATGTTACTAGACTACCGCATTCTGCCAAAGATGTAGCGTTGATGAAAATCTGTTCTAAGAGGGAGTGGTCGTCAATGTGATGATCGGCTGGCAAAATCAGCAAATTGCACGTAGGATAATTTTGTTGTGCCCATAATGCAGCTAAGGTAATTGCTGGAGCGGTGTTCTTACCTACAGGTTCCAAGATTATAGCGCTGTATTTCCTATTAATTTGTTGCATTTGTTGTGCCACAATAAATCTGTAATCAGTATGACAAATGATCAATGGCGCTAGAAACTTGGAATTCTCTGGCAGGCGGTGTATAGTATTTTGAAATAAACTACAGTCGTCACCAAATAGGTTTAAAAACTGTTTTGGGTAAGCTGTTCTTGAGAGGGGCCATAAGCGTTCCCCAGAACCGCCAGCTAAAATAATAGGCAATATCATTTAGTTATGGGCCTTATATTAAACATTTGCATATGATAACAGGACTCACGCAAAAAGTCGTTGAGATACTTTAATATAGTAGGCAAAGTATATAGCGCGGCATAAATTGGATATAAATATGACATCTAACACAGATTTGATTAAATTAAATTTTAGTTCCGCAAAGATTTTAGTTGTTGGGGATGTGATGCTGGATCAATATTGGCATGGCGAGACATCGCGGATCTCCCCTGAGGCTCCTGTGCCAGTAGTCAAAATAAATCGTACCGAAAATAGACCAGGTGGCGCAGCTAACGTAGCTGCAAATCTAGTGGCGTTGGGCTGCGATGTTAAATTGTTAGGTGCTATGGGACACGATAGCGCTGCTGAAATTTTGACTAACTTATTACAAAAACAGAATATCCCGCATGGTTTAGTGGGAAGCCCTGGTTTTTCCACTATTGTTAAACTGAGAGTGCTATGCAGACATCAGCAAATGATTCGTTTGGATCATGAAGATGATATACAGAGTATTAGCTTAGAGAATTTGCGTCCGGTATATGATAGCTATGCTTCAGTAGTAGAACAATA
>DALYEH010000003.1:34327-35027 GCA_031972715.1 Gammaproteobacteria bacterium
GTTTGTCTGATTATGCCAAAGGCGTTTTGCATAATCCGCGTCCATATATCGAAGTTGCTAAGGCTTTTGGCGTACCTGTAATAGTAGATCCAAAAAATAAAGATTTTGGTGTATATCGGGATGCACACATAGTGAAGCCAAATTTAGCAGAATTCCAAGGAATTGTTGGCAAATGTAATTCTTTAGAAATTCTAGAAGAACGTGCACGTAATCTGCTACAAATCTGTGGTATTAAAAATTTGGTTATTACGCGCGGTGCTGATGGGATCTCTGTTGTACCTTTAGACGGTCCTGCAACACATTTGCCTGCATGTAGCGGAGAAGTGTTTGATGTGACCGGCGCTGGTGATACTGTGCTAGCTGTATTGGCCGCGGCGTTAAGTACAAATATGGAGTTAGACAAGGCTGCGCATATTAGTACTATCGCAGCTGGCTTGGCAGTTGCCAAAATTGGCACATCAAGTGTCAGTATGCAAGAGCTTAAACAAGCTATGCATAAAGCAAAATCCTTGCCTATGGGAGTACTGCAGCCAGAAGTATTACGCGATGTGATTAAACAAAGCCAAGCCCGCGGTGAAAAAGTCGTGTTTGCTAATGGTTGTTATGATCTACTGCATCACGGACACATTAATTTTTTAGAGCGCGCTAAATCTCTAGGTGATCGCTTAGTAGTGGCTTTAAATACTGATGAATCTATACG
>DALYEH010000004.1:0-1163 GCA_031972715.1 Gammaproteobacteria bacterium
AATCCTAAAATGATCTTCAGGAGCACAGTCTTACCCGCCCCATTTGGGCCAATAATTGTGACTATTTCACCGCGTTTCACGCTGAAATTTATGTCATCTAAAATCAAGCGCTGCTGCATCTTAAAACTAACATGCGCTACATCGACTAATCGCTGCATTTTTTGTATAATACCCGTTTTTAAGCAGATCCAAAAACAAATGACTAAAATAATCCGGTTTTTACTTGTGGTGTCACTATACGCTAGTACTGCCATGGCAGCTAGTAGTGGTACCCCCAATATTATCGTCAGCATTAAGCCTTTTTACAACATTTGCGCCTATATTATGCAGGATGTAGGTACGCCACATTTATTATTGACGCAAAATGCATCACCTCACGATTACCAATTAAAGCCCTCTGACGCCAAACTGATTGATAAGGCTGACTTAGTGATTTGGGGCGGACCAGAGCTTGAAGGATATTTACATAAACCTGTGAGTTCTTTGGCATCTAAAGAATTAAATCTAGCATCTATTCCTGGTTTGCAGTTGCTACCATTACGCACTTCGATGCAATGGCAGCACGACTGCCAGCATCACTCACATAAGCACGAACATTGCGAGCACGGCGTATATGATATGCATTTCTGGTTAGATCCCGATAATGCCATTATTATTGCTACTGCTATAGCCACACGCTTAGCAGAAATTGATCCTGCACATGCGCAAACATACACAGACAATTCTAAAGCTTTCGCTATAATACTTAATCAAGACAAGCTTAAGTGGCAAAAAGCTTTGCAGCCATATAAAAAGGCGCCATACATAGTTTCGCATGATGCATTTCAATACTTTAACAATTATTTCTCTTTGGATGGTGTAGGATCAATTACCCTGCATCCAGAAATCCCTCCAAGTATGCAACGCATTCAGCAAATTCAAAAACTGTTAGTAGAGGAAAAAGTGCGTTGTATTTTTTCAGAGCCACAGTTTAACTTTAAGATCATAGATACATTAATTGTTGGCACTAATGTACATAAAGGTGAATTAGACCCATTAGGGCAAGATAAAGATTTAGGTGCAAACGGATATTTTATCTTAATAGATAATTTGGTAGACAACTTTGTAGCGTGTAGTAAATAAAAGAGGTAAGAGCATGCAAAAGCAATGGACTTTAGAGCAGG
>DALYEH010000004.1:1196-17465 GCA_031972715.1 Gammaproteobacteria bacterium
TATATAATTTATCCTTGAATGAATTATTATATGAAGCGCAAACAGTACATAGAGCGCATTTTTCTCCTAATGCAGTACAAATCAGCACTTTGTTAAGCATTAAGACTGGCAGTTGTCCTGAAAACTGCTCTTATTGTCCGCAATCTGCACATTACAAGACTGGTTTGCAAAAAGAGCCTTTAATGGCTTTAGATCAAGTTATCGCCGCTGCAAAAAAAGCTAAAGAAGCTGGGGCTTCGCGATTCTGCATGGGCGCTGCATGGCGAGGACCTCGCGACGCAGATCTAGATTCAGTATGTGCTATGGTTTCAGAAGTTAAAAAGCTAGGCCTAGAAACATGCGTCACTTTAGGTTTACTTAAAGAAAATCAAGCCGAGCGTTTAAAAGATGCTGGTTTAGATTTTTATAATCATAATATAGATACTTCCGAGGAATATTACTCTAAAGTGATTACTACTAGAACATTCCAAGACCGTTTAGATACCATTGAGTTAGTACGACAATCAGGTCTTAAAGTGTGTTGTGGTGGCATCATAGGCATGGGTGAAACCAATGAAGATCGTCTAAAAATGCTTGTTACATTAGCAAACTTAAACCCAGCCCCAGAATCAGTTCCTATCAACAAGTTGATCCGCATCCCTGGGACTCCATTAGCAGGCAATAATGAAGTTGACCCTATAGATTTTATTCGCACTATAGCACTAAGCCGTATTATGATGCCCAGCTCTTATGTACGCTTATCTGCGGGTAGAGAACAAATGTCGGATGAAATGCAAGCTTTATGTTTTATGGCTGGAGCTAACTCAATTTTTTATGGTGAAAAATTGTTAACTGCAGACAACCCAATTCCAGAGCAAGATGAAGCGTTGTTTAGGCGCCTAGGTATGCAGAAGTTGCAGTAGTTGCAGTGGTTTTAGTATTTTCAATTATGGCACCACTAGTATGAGCAAAGCCTGATATGTGGTGTTATATTGTCATGAAAGTACCTTACATTAACAGCGATCAGTAAAGGCCTTTTACCAGGTACATGCCACTTCTAATTGCTCCATTTTTTGTGGATGTGGATAATGTGCCGGATATGGCAATCTTGCCACATTTGTAGCTATTGCAGCCCGTGCTACTGCCGCTGGGACTACCTCTATCAAACGCGGATCATGAATTGTAGGTATAATATATTCTGGACCAAATTCAGAAATTGATTCCCGAGCTAAATCTTTTATAGCGTGCACTGCAGCAATCTGCATGGCGCGATTAATTTTCCTCGCACGCACATCTAATGCCCCACGAAATATAAACGGAAAACATAAAACATTATTTACCTGATTAGGAAAATCCCCGCGTCCCGTTGCAATAATTAAATCATTTCGTATGCCTTTGGCTATAGGTGGTAAGATTTCAGGATCTGGATTAGCCATGGCAAAAATCACTGGCTTATCAGCCATGCTACAAATCATATCTTCACTCAATAAATTAGCAACAGACACCCCTATAAATACATCAGCTCCTTGCATGGCTTCAGCTAGCGTCCTCTTATTAGTATCTATGGCAAAGATAGATTTGTATAAGTTTAAATCTGTGCGATCAGCATGCACAATACCTTTAGTATCCACCATGCAAATATTCTTCTTTAATGCACCCATGTCTAATAGTAAATTCATTGACGCGATACCAGCGGCGCCAGCGCCAAGACAAACAATTTTTACTTCAGATAGCTTTTTCTGCTGAATTTGTAATGCATTTAATAAGCCCGCAGCAATTACAATAGCAGTGCCATGTTGATCATCATGAAATACAGGAATATCAAGCTTTTCAATTAGGGCTTTCTCAATTTCAAAACATTCTGGCGCTTTAATATCTTCTAAATTAATAGCACCAAAGGTAGGGGAAATATTAGATACTGTTTTTATAAAGTCCGGAACACTATCAGAATACAATTCAATGTCGAATACATCTACATCTGCAAAGCGCTTAAATAGTATTCCTTTACCCTCCATAACAGGTTTTCCAGCTAAAGGACCCACATTACCCAAACCAAGCACAGCTGTGCCATCAGATATAACTGCGACTAAATTACCTTTGGATGTATATAAATATGCAGCCTCTGGATCCTTTGCTATCACTTTTACTGGTTCCCCCACTCCAGGGGTATATGCTAAACATAAATCTTCCTTAGTTTCAGTAGGTTTGGTTACTGCAAGTCCAACTTTGCCTGGTTTGGGATATTGATGATAATACAAAGCCATTTCTTTTAAATCTTTCAACATATTTTTAACCTATAAAAATAAACAATAACTAACATAGCCATGTATAACTAATAATAAAAAAACTGACGCTGAGCAAAAGACTTTTTGATAATTTCGCAGTATATAACATCAGTATCCCTGCAAGCAAAATTGTACTTACGGTTATATAATAATGAATATAAAATTTATCTCCAATTTGTATACCTTTAAATGCAATAGAGTAAATTACCTCTCCAGTTATCAAGCAAATTGTATAGTCTAATAATCTATTTAAACGTGGGTATTCCTTGATACGCGTGATTACCTCAAAGAAACCTGGGCAAGCTCTAACTAAGTAAACAATTAAGCCTGCTGTAAAGATTGCTTGCCACATACGACCCCCTCCAATGATACTAGGATACCAGCGATCAAAACCCACAAAAGAATCAATATAGGAGTACTAAAGAATTTTGATAATACAGGCGTCATCATAAGACCTAGACATGTAGCTATTATTGGCGTTATTTCTTTACGACGCTTCATAGTAAGACAAATAAAATGCACTGGTAAAATTATATGAGCTAATGCATGTAAAAAAGTTTGATAGTTTGGATTAAGTTGCCATAATCCATAACCTAATGCTGTTGCTAATATAGCAGTAAAATAGCTAGGTATTGCAACGCCAAGATAAAATAGCCATGGATCTTCAACATCCTTTTCTACTAAACAGACCATGTATGTACTACTGCAGATAAAATGAAGACTAGGAATATTCATCTTCCGCTTGCGCCATAGAGGAATTAATGTAGCAGCCATTAATAAAAATTTGAAATTTAATACAAAAGCATTTGCAGCCAATGCAAGGATCGGTAAATCATAGCTATTTATGACTAAAGCTTGTAATGGCACGGCAAATATAATAGCGCTCATACTAACCATTTTGAGCAAGTTAAAGCCGTTGGCATGCCCAAGTATACCGAGAGCAGAAAACATAAATAAAAAGGCTAGACAAACTGGATATGAATGCTCTACACCGGATACAAAGCTATTTCTTCTAATCAAAATATCTCCGTCTTAAAGCTGATACGTTAATACAAAATATTGTAATAAGCAATTAGTAACTTACTTGACTCTACGGATTGATCTTAAGCTCTATCTCAAAATAATTATAGGTATAAGGGTCAAGGCAGCCCGTATTTAGAAAGGGCATACTCAAAAAACCTTAGCTAAGGTTTTAGGTTTAAGAGATAGAAAACTATCTAAGAAATTGAAAACGGAAAAAGATCCTTGAAGCCTGAAGAACTAGTATTATTATCTGACTCTTTGGGCAGGGATATTGAATATTTTGTCGATCAATTTAATGTAATTGGAGAAGCAAAGTTTTCATGGAGAGCATCACACGCACTGCCAAAGGAAAAACTTAATGATTTTGAATATAGAGCTGGAAGATGGGTAGGGATGCTTCGTTGGCTCATAAAGAATATAACTGCTGAATCTAACATATTTAACATAGCTTTTAGAATTACTAAAAAGACTTCTTATGAAGATGTTGCATCGTGGGCGGAAATGCTTGTGAAAGACTATTGTCTAGGCGAGGTCATTTAAAGCATGGAGCCAAAATTTAGGGCATGATAATGTCCTTACCACTTTCACTAGTTATGGCTATGTGGAAACGTATAAACAAGGCGAGATTATTAAATCTTTAGGCAAAAAAATCGATAATAAGGTTACGATGGAGATGCTACTTGAGGCAATAAATTTGTCAAAATAAGCTGACCTGCATGGCATGCTAATAATATACTCGCAGTAAAAACGCCGATATTTATAGTCGCCATATTTTAAAATCGTTTTCTAACTGATCTTCGGAATCCACCGGAAAAAACTTTTTGTAATCACTCTCTTTATTATATGACTGCAATACGCGATCATCACACACTACAAAAAAATTATTAGCACCAACAAAATCAGAATAGGAATCTAAAAATTTTGTCATTACATCCTTTGAACTTATTTTTATGCTAAATTTCCTGTAATCATTTTGGTCAGTATTAATTCATATAGTTTTTAATTTATCAAGATTTTTAGCGGAAATAATTTTTTCTTTATTATCGTAATACTCAGGAGTAATACCGTTTTCTAATGCTTCCTTCTCGGTACCTGGAAAATTCTTTCCAACTATATGAGTCACATGACCTGCAAATATATGGCCGTCCGAATTTGATTTTACACTGGATAAAAATGGATCTTTGTCTATATTAATTATTTGCATTTATATACCCCCCTAAAACAGACTGCTGTAGTAGTTAGACAATATATCAAGATAAATTATTACCCCCTATATAATTTATTTATCTATTTTGTGGGTGTGAAATTCAGCCTAGACCCATTCGAACAAAGTAAATTAATATCAGCGCATAGGCCGTGTCTGCTCCATTAGCGATTTAAGTGCATAGTCACTCAATCTTTTTGCAGCAAGGCTTTTGCAAGATATTCTTGCATTTTATATTTTGCAAGTCTATACTTAACAAAGGGAGACGAACTATGAGCAAAGATGATCTACAGAGAACCATAGGTATTAGGGTCAAGGCTGCCCGCAACAGCAAAAACCTTAATCAAGATGAGTTGGCTGCCGCCTTACATTTAAATGATCGTCAGACTATCTCAGATATTGAAAATGGTAAAAGAGCCATAAAACCAAATGAGCTGGTTTTATTATCTGATTTTTTAGGTAAGGATATAGAATTCTTTATTGACCCATTCAATGTAGTAGGTGAAGCCAAGTTTTCATGGCGTGCCTCTAATGACCTTCGAGAATCTGATCTCAACTCCTTTGAAGATAAAGCTGGAAGATGGATTGGATTACTCCGTTGGCTCATAAAAAATGATTCCAAAGAATCAAATATCTTTAATATTTCTTTTAGGATCACAAAAAATAGGCCTTCTTATGAAGATGTTGCTACTTGGGCTGAGATGCTAGTACAGGATTATGGCTTAGGGGAAATACCTGCTAAAAATTTACTAGAAATTGTTAAGAATAGGTTCAACATTCATGTAATTTTTGTAGATACGATACAAACTCCTGAAAGTGTCTATATTTCAGGAGCCAGCTGTTATCTAATGGATTTAGGTGTCATTTTAGTCAATAGAAATGAACCAGAATCAAGACGTAATTTTGATTTGGCTCATGAGTTATTTCACATATTGACTTGGAACGATCTAGAACCTGCTCATAGAGCATCTAATTGCCCAGAAGAACGTTCAAATCCAAAATTCAGAAGAATTGAGACATTAGCAGATATCTTTGCATCTTCTTTGCTTATGCCGCAAGCATCTATAGAAAAACAAATAGACAAATCTAAATTAGGTGATATTGAATATTTATCTAAGCTAGCTTCTAAATTTTTGGTATCGCCTTCCGCTTTGGGATTAAGGTTATTTTACTTAGATCTAATTGATCAAAATACTGTCGATCAGCTAAAACAAGAACGTTTAGCGAATAGCATAACTCCAAAGCCATTTTCACTAGAATTTGTTGAGATGCTACATGCGTCTTTAAGCGAAGGTAAACTATCCGCTCGAAAAGCTGCTAAAGCTATGAGTTTATCTTTAGAACAATTTAAGGAACTATTCTTAGAGTATTCTTTAGAATGCCCTTTTGATTTATGAAGTAACTATGCCTAATAACAATGTATTTATAGATACCAATGTAATTATTGAAGCAACCCGGATTAATTGCTGGTCTGCTTTAACATCTAGATATATAGTTGCCACTGTTGAGAAATGTATTGAAGAAGCTTTTACAGGGCATACTCCATTAAATAGCAACTTCACAACAGGTATTGCTTATCGTTATAATCCAAGTAAATTTGATATTGCACATCTCATCCTAAATTTCCCGCAGTTAGAGGGACTAGACGATGGTGAATTACATTTACTTGCACATCTAAATGCAAACATTAGTGATATAGGCTGTTCATTCTTAATTTCTACTGCTGACAGAGCTGCTGTTAGAGCAATTTGTACCCTTGGGTGGTCAAATTCTTTAATATCACTTGAAGAAATATTAAATAATTCAGGAGTAACAAAAACCCAATCTAACAATTTAAAGCCACATTTTAGTCTTAAATGGTTGAGTGAGATTAGAACTAAGTATAAGTTAGAAAATTTATGAAATGTAAATTTTGCTCACTTAACAGCAGCGCAAGGCTGCAGAAACAGCTGCAGCCCGTACATCAGGATAGCTATGCTCTTTAAGACTGTGCTTTGGGAGGAGTAGCTTGTAGGAATTTAAACGCTGGTGCCGACTGCAATTTAGCAGCAGCATTGCCAGCATACACTTGTCCATCATTCACACCAAGTTGTTTTACTTCACCGCCAAAATCTAGATCTTTAAAATCAATCCAAAATACATTGGGTGAAGTTGTACTTTCGTAATAATAGACCATATCCGTCTGATCCGATAAAGTACGCCATAAAGTAGCAGCAATATTAGGTTTACCAGGATCTACAACTCCAAACGGTGCTGATGCATTACGAATCACAGAAAACACACCTGCTATAGACATGATCAAATCACTATCTTGATCTAAATTATTTATATAGTACGAAGCACGTACAAATCGATCTGCAGCACGGCTAGTACCAGGTAGCAAAGTACTGCCGCCAATTTCTTGCCAATATTCATTGATAGCTAATTGTTTATCGAATGTTGGTGAATTAGTCATTACGTTATATTTTTTATCATGATGGATCACCAATTTACCATCAATATACTCAAATATTGCTGAGTCACCGCTAGGATCTGAAACTGCTAAATGCCCGTTCCCCGGATGCCCATCTGGCGTCATTACAGCTGCTACATAAAACGTCTCTTTAGATAACTCCTGCACTACTTCTGAAACTGTAGTGAAGTTATCTAGAACGTATTGACCCCAAGCTGCAATGCACATGGCCTTACGCTTATCATTTTTTGTTGGTACTGGATAAACTGATTCTGCTAAATATAAGACATTGGCTACTAAGCCTTTTTCATTCATACCATCAACTGTAGCGGCATCGAAAAAGCTGGTTACAATGCTGCCATACTTTGACTTCCACTGCATTGAATTAGGCCCGGCAGAGCCATCACGATCCATGCCGCGAGGAAATACCCATATGTTAGATCCAGCTGTTTTCACCCAATCCATGCTACGTCCAGTAAATACTGCTTTATTCTTATTTACGAACACTGCACGGGTGCATGCGTGAGTTATAGGTGCAAAGCTTACAGCAAGAGCACATATTGATAGCAATTTTAAAAGAGATGTTTGTTTCATGTGTGTAGTCTTCAGAATTTTAGATATATAAAGTGTAGCATAAAGATTGTACACACAAACCCATAAAAATTAAGGCACCAAACCAATTATTATTAAGAAATGCAACAAAACAACGTTTAGGACATAAATGTTTGATTTGGATTTGCTGATAAATAGCCACGCCTAAAGCCATGCTAAGGCATACATAGTACCCGACCCCAAAAGCACGCATCAGGCCAATATAAGCGAAACCAGCTAAAGCAGCACAATGCAACGCAAATACTATCTGCCTTGCATATTTACCGAATGTAATTGCTGTTGATTTAATACCTATTTGCAAATCCCATGTCTTGTCTGCCATGGCATATAATGTGTCGTAAGCCACTACCCAACACATAGTACTTAGCAAAACCATCCATGCTTCTAAAGGTATGTGTCCCAGGATCTGCATATAGGCCATAGGAATACTCCAGGAAAAAGCCAAGCCTAGAATGGCTTGCGGGTATTTGCTAAATCTCTTGGTAAAAGGATAGATTGTTGCTAGGCCTGCAGCTACAATTGACAAGAAAATAACTTTATAACTCAATTGCAGCACTAATAAAAATGCAACTAACAGCAAGCCTACAAACATTAGTAATGCCTGTGCTGGCTTAACTTGTTTAGTAGCCAGAGGTCTGTGCTTGGTACGCTCTACCAAAGGGTCAAAATCTCGATCTGCATAATCATTAATCACACATCCGCAACTGCGCATCACAACTACACCAGCTACAAAGACGCATAGTGTATGTAAATCTGGCACACCATTACTAGCCAACCACAAAGCAATTAAGGTAGGCCATAAAAGCAAAAAAATGCCTATTGGTCTATCTAAGCGCATCAATGCAAAATATGGTTGAAATTTAGCAAACATTAAGATTGAAATTCATACAGATTACCAAGATCTAAAATTTTCGTTAGAGCATCCAATGCTGATTGTACTTCTACTGCAAATTGCGGATCAAGTAAATCTTGCGGCAGCAGCTGGTCTCTATAATATTTATCTATCCAGGATTTTAACTGCTCATACATTACAGGAGTAAGGAATACGTTTTGCCAACAAGCAGCTTGCTCTTGTGCTGTCAAAATAGCGCGCAGGCGCAGACACGCAGGTCCACCACCGTTTTGCATGCTTTGCTTGCACTCTACAAATTCAACACTAGAAATAGGATTGTCCGCAGCGATCACCCTATTAATTACATCAAGTGCTCGCTGCGATTCCTCGCACTCTTTTGGTGCAATTAAAACCATATTGTTATCTACGGAAACAATTTGGCTATTAAATAAGTATGTGCCTACAGCTTCATCTAAGCTCAAGTCTTGTGTGCTTACCGGGATAAAATAGCACCGATCAGCAAAAAAATTGCGGATCTGCTCCTTTGCTGGCTCCCAATTGGTAAATGCTTGCTGATGATAAAATAAGACATTTTTGTTTGCTACAAATACTACATCGTTATGAAATGCCCCAGCGTCTATAGCAGCTGTATTTTGTTGTAAAAAAATTGTGCTTTCCATAGCCAGCTGATGTTGCATGGCAACAGCAATACTTGCCAATCTTGTTTGCCTAGCTACATATTTATGTCGAATGGATTCTGCTTCATCCAAACCTAAACGACCATATACAAATAGCTCTATGCCTCTTTGGGTATAGTCACTACACAACACACTATGATTCGCAGCACCCTCATCATTTAGATCGCGTGCTGCAGGGATTGGCTCATGCACTACAAATCTTGTATGATCCTTAAAAATCTTTTGCATCAATCTGTGATTAAACGCACATTCCTGGGCACGATGCAAATTAAAGGACAAATTTGCTGGTGTTATATGCACTTTATTGTCTGTTGTATTACAGCTTGGTGAAATAGTAGCAGCATTAGCAGCCCACATTGCAGATGCTGAATACACTGCAGCTAGCAAATTCGGATCAGTGTTATATGCGCTCGTTAACATTTTAGAAGGTGTACCACTAAACCCTAATTGCCTTAGCAAATGTAAATTAGGCCTAACTGGTGGAGGCAAAACAGCTTGTGGAATGCCTAGATCCATGAGCATGCGCATCTTCTCTAAACCTTGCTTCGCAGCCAGTTTAGGATTAGAAACATTTTTGGCATGGCTAATAGATGCCACATTGCCATGCGCTAAACCTGCGTAATTATGTGTAGGACCCACCAAGCCATCAAAATTTACTTCGCTCATAACTTCAAACCTGGATTTAAAGTAGAAGGCAACTCAAGATTGCTACTTTCTGTGCTCGCTACAGGATATGCGCAGTAATCTGCTGCATAGTAAGCGCTAGGTCTGTGATTACCACTTTTACCTACTCCACCAAAAGGCGCGCTACTAAGCGAACCTATAGTAGGACGATTCCAATTAATAACACCTGCTTTAATATTTGCATAAAATTCCTGATAAGCATCTGGATCATCACTCAGTAAGCTTGCAGATAAACCATAACTGGTGTTGTTCGCTTGTGCTATAGCTTGTGATAAATCATTTACCCAATACAATTGCAATAAGGGGCCAAATATTTCGTGATCCGCTACTTGCAATGAGCTTACATCAATAATAGCTGGCGTCAGAAAAGCGAGATTGTCTTGTATTTTATGCATGGGGACTAATACTTTTGCACCATCTTGCACTAATTTTGTATAGGATTCTAATACTTTATTAGCAGCATCTGCAGAGATTAGTGGTCCCATAAAAGGCTCTGGAGTCTCTGTGTATGCTCCAACCTTAATACCTTGTACTGCAGTAATCAACTTACGAACAAATTGCTGGCCCAGTGCATCGTCTACCACGATCAAACGTCTAGCACAAGTACAACGTTGTCCCGCGGTACTAAAGGCTGATTGTATAGTGTAGTACACTGCAGCATCGATATTATCTGCTTTGTAAACCACTAGAGGATTGTTCCCGCCCATTTCTAAAGCCACAATACGATACGGAAATTTAAAACTCGTTTCTGCAATTTTGTGTCCAGTCGCAAAACTGCCAGTAAAAAATATCCCGTCAATATCACGATTTTCAACTAACTCTTGTCCTAGATCTCCAAAACCTAAAACCAGATTCAGCACCCCTGCTGGCAAGCCTGCTTCTTCCCACATTTTAAGCACCATGATCGACACAGTCGGGGTTAGTTCACTAGGCTTAAACACTATAGTATTACCTGCTAGCAACGCAGGGATGATATGCCCATTTGGTAAATGGGCTGGGAAATTAAACGGACCTAAGACTAAAACCACACCATGCGGCTTATGTCTAGTGATAGATATGTAACTTTGCTGTTCACTAAATAGATCTTTACAACGATCAGCATAGGCTTGTTTACTGATTGCCAATTTAGCAAGCATAGTGCTTACTTCAGTTTTAGCTTCCCACAGCGGTTTTCCAGTTTCTTTTGCTAAACACGCAGTTAAATCCTGTTGCCTGCTTTCTAGTATCTGTGTAAATTTAGCTAGGTATTCTGCACGCTGTTCGTAAGAAAGTTGCCGCCATTTAGGAAAGTTGTTTTTAGCAGCAGTAACTGCGGTCTGTGCTTGCGCATGGGTAGCACTCTTACCTTGCTACAACGTTTCTCCAGTAGCTGGATTAACAGCGGTGATTTCTCTACCCTCTCCTTCCAACCAACGACCATTAATATATAAACCTTGTGTAGTTTGCATCACGTCTTCCTTACATAATATAGTAGCGAATCATATCCCCAATACGCACATCTAAAATTTTAGCGATCTCTGGTGTAATCACTGCTTCATTCTCAACCACATCTATGTGCGCTACAGTAAAACGTGCATTCATACGTGCATTGTAAAGTAAAGCTGGTTGGATACTAGCTACACTATCAAGTTGTGTGATAGTCACTAACTTGCTGTTGGCAACAGCATGGATTTTGTCACGTTCGCAGTACAAAACAGGACCAGCATCAAATATGTCTACATGTTGATTGTATTGGAAACCTTGCTGCTCCAAAATTTTCCTAGCGCCAGTTGCACCTGGATTCTCTACACCTATAACCGCCTGCGCGGCTTGAGGTAAAAGATCTATATAAATTGGCTCACGAGAGACTAGATCAGCAATAAATTGCTTACCACAAGAATATGTTAAGGCATCTGCCAAATTAAAATCCATGTCGAAAAACTTTCTACCAACTGCTTCCCAAAAAGGAGAAGTTTGTGCATCATCTGCAAAACCGCGTAATTCAGCAAGGATCTCTGCATGAATTAGTTCTTTGTGCTGTGCCATAAATAAAAAACGGCTAAAAGATAAACTCGTGCCAACCGCATGCCTACGATGATCAGGATGTACCCAAAATGAGATTAGTTCCGAAGCTTTTTGAAAATTATTTACTAAGCGCAATAATTTATGCTCAATATATTTGTCTAGGGATGCACAAGCCTGGCTAACAGTGGAAATTTGATAACTATAAAATGACTCTTTGTAACCAACATCAACATCTATGCCGCATATCCCAACTATCTCACGTTGCGGTAGATTTTCGCGTACAAATAAATAAACGCGTTCCTCGATCCTAATCTCTTCTTTAAAACTTTTCGCAACAGTCTGCAATCGGTTTTTTAAAAATTTCTTGTCATTCGGTAAGGATGTAAACCCTACACCTATCTTAGGCGCAATGCCGCATAACCAGTCTAAATCCTTTTCGGTTATAGCCCGTATTACAAATGCTTGTTCCATGCTATTTGCTCCTTCCTTAGATCAAGTCTAGTTAATTATGTCTTGGACGCAACATATTTTTCGCGACGTATATGAGTTCTGTCTAGACCTAATTCTTGTAATATATGAAAAGCATCATCCACCATATTGGGATTGCCACATAAATACGCTATATCTTCACCAGCTTTGATATGCAACCCTGCTAAATGATTTTGCACATAACCTGCAACTTCATAACTTTGTGGATCCCTTGGCAATTCACGACTATAACAAGCTAAAAATTTAGCATGCTGATGCTGCGCTGCAAACTCTATGAATTCACCACTGTATAGTAGATCTTCTGGTGTACGCACTCCCTGCAAAATAACCACTTGCAGGGCAGTCGTGTTAAGTAAATGCGACAAGTGCGGCAACATAGAACGATATGGTGTGATACCAGTGCCAGTACCAATCAAAATATATCTCTTAGGCAAAACCTCATCTTTTAAAACAAATTGTCCATATGGACCGCTTGCTTGCAAGGTTTCACCAGGCTGCAAATTATATAATAGAGTCGATGCTAAACCTTGCGGCATATATGCCATCGCTAACTCTATAATATTGTCTGCAGCAGGAGCATTAGCAATACTATAATTGCGTCTGTGTTCCACACCATCTTTTTCAATATGTAAACTGATAAACTGCCCAGCCTTGTATTCAAGGCCGTTAGGCTCATTAGTCGTAAATCTAAAATGTTGCGTATTTGCGCTTAAATTTATTTTGTCTTGTAAAATTAATTGAAATTTATGAGCCATTATTTAAAACCATTCTCACTTAAATAAAATAATATGTTTGTAAAAAGCTTTGCACGCTCCAGTAAACTAGGAACGATTAAAAATTCTTGTGTGCTATGGATCTTGCCTCCTCGCACTCCTAACGTATCTACATTTGGCAATCCATATTCAGATAGGTGATTGCCATCGCTAGTACCACCAGACGGCTGCCAGGTGATTTGCTGGCCAACTCTACCCCCAACTTCTTGTACGATGGAATACAACTTAGTATTTGCTGCATCCATTAATTTTGGTTGAGAATAAAATCTGCCATGTAACTCTAAATTGTAATCAGGCGCTTTGTTAAATTCGTGCACTATTTTATTGAACTGCTCTTGCAACCAATCTGCATCTTCACTACGCGGTATACGAGCATTCACCTTGCACACACAACAACCAGGCACTACATTCACAGCCTCACCACCATGAATAAAACCAACATTTATTGTTACCTCTTCACGCAAGCCATTTAATGCATTCAATTTGGCTATCACTTCCGCCATTTTACAAATTGCATTGCGACCATCATGAAAATTGCGTCCTGCGTGTGCCTCTTTACCTCGCATCACAAATGTAAAGGTACCACTTGCTTTGCGCGCACTGGCCAAAGTGCCTTTCTCGTCCATAGCGGGTTCAAATACAAAACCAAGCTTAAAATGATTTGCTCTAAATTTTATAATCTCTGCTATATTTGTCGCCTGGGGTAATTGCTCAAAGGCACGCAAGGCCCATAACAATATAACCAGACCACCCTTCATGTCTGCAACCCCTGGACCGTGCAGTATATCTCCGCCAATACGTTTTGTAAGCTGAAATTTATGCTCGGGGCTATACACAGTATCTAAGTGGCCCATGATTAGGATCTGTAATGGCGCTTGCGCTCGCTTCCAGAAGCGGTGCACATGCCCCAAAGGATATTCCACACTTTCGCCGAATTGATTAATTTGCTGATGGGCTGCTACTGGCATGCTGACATGCTCGCAATCTAAGCTTGCCATCTCTTGCTGCATCACTTTGGCCACTGCATCAATACCTGCGACATTAAAGGTACCGGAATTAATTTCGGCCAATTTTATAGTCAAATCCAGCATTTGTTGCTGGTTTTGTTCTAAATACTGCATGACTTCTTGTAAGTCCATATAGATTCCGTATCTTAGAGTGCTAAAAGTAACATTTTAGCATTGTCTGTGGCCAGAGTGCGACTTTTTGTAAAGTTACCTAGATATGTTCTCGCTAAACCCCTAACCTATGTCTAAACCACTGCATACTCAATTTGCTCACGAAGCCAGCGCTGTAGCAAGCGCGGTATAAGTTCAGCATGCTCACGCAATATCTTTTCTGCTGTATCTGCAACTTTTGGCAATAAATCTTTATCTCGAATTAAATCCGCAATACGCAAATTTGCAATACCGCTTTGCTTAGTGCCAAATACTTCACCAGGTCCACGGATCTGCAAATCATATTCCGCTAAAGCAAAGCCATCCTGCGTATCGCGCATTACTTGCAAACGCTGCATCGCTTTTTGCCCAAGTGGCGCTTTGTAAAGTAGTAAACAATAACTTTGTTGTGCACCACGCCCCACCCTACCGCGTAATTGATGCAATTGCGCAAGCCCTAAGCGTTCCGGATTTTCTATGACCATTAAGCACGCATTAGGCACATCAACGCCAACTTCTATAACCGTAGTAGCGACCAAGACATTTATAGCACCTGCCTTAAACTCAGCCATTATTTGTTCTTTTTGCTCACTAGATAAACGTGCATGGATCAAACCAATTTTTAAACCAGGCAATTGCTCTTCAGCACGACGCTTATCGCTCACTACCAGCGTCGTAATTGGTTTACGCCCAGGAGGTAGCTCGTCTATCACAGCGTAATCTAAATCAGCATAAAAAGTCATAGCTAAGGTGCGCGGTATGGGTGTGGCAGTTAGAATCAATTGGTGTGCAACGTAATCATCCACACTACCTTTTTTATGTAACGCTAAACGTTGCGCCACACCAAATTTGTGCTGTTCATCTATAATCACCAGCCCTAAATTTTTGAACTGTATAGAATTTTGAAATAAAGCATGTGTGCCAATAACTAATTTGATCTGATCGTTAGCAATTTTCTCTTGCAGTAAATTTTTATGTTTAGTTGGTACTGCGGCACTCAAACAACATACTTCTATATTCAGCGGTGCAAGCAACTTTCTTATATTTGCATAATGCTGTTCTGCCAAAATTTCTGTAGGAGCCATAAAAGCAACTTGTAATCCAGCCTCAATTGCATGTAAGGCTGCCATAAGAGCAACTAATGTTTTGCCAGATCCAACATCACCTTGCACTAAACGCAACATCGGAAAATTCTGTTGTAAATCATCCGCTATAATTGCAAATACTCGTTGCTGAGCAGAAGTTAAAGTGAATGGTAAATTAGCAAGTAATGCAGCGTTTAATTTGCCTGCATGTTTAAGACTATGCGCTCTATCACGTTGTTGTAAATTGCGCTTTTGCCGCAAACTTAAATGTTGCGCTAACAATTCTTCAAACGCCAACTGCCTTTGTGCAGGATGATAACCTTGATTTAATACTTTTGTGTAACATTCAGGAGTTGGAAAGTGGATTTGCTCTAGACTTGCAAACAGAGTCGCATGCTCCTCTGACACACCTAAAGGGGCGGGTAATATTTCTAAAGTCTGGGCTATGGGCTTCAGTAAAGTTAATACTTGTTTCACCAAGTTGCGTAATATTTTTTGTCCCACCCCTTCTGTTGCAGGGTAGATGGGGGTTAAATATTCTTCCACCGGGACAATCTGTTCAGATGCAAACACAGTATATTCTGGATGTATAAATTGCAAACCGCTTCTACCTTGTCTGGCAGTACCAAAACAACGGATTTTTTTACCAAGGACAAATTGTTGCTGTTGCATGGCATTAAAATGAAACAAGCGCATATCAGCTACACCTGTGCTATCACGGAATTTTACGACCATATTCCGTCTAGGCTTGGGAATGACTGATACTTTTTCAATTACACCTTCTACTACAACCACATCATCAGTACGCACAGTGATAATAGGATAAATGCGGGTGCGATCAACATATTTAAGTGGCAAATGAAAAAGCACGTCTTGTAAAGTTTTGATTTGTAATTTATTTAATTTAGCAGCTAATTGTTCGCCCACGCCTTTTAGATCAACAACTGGCCGTTGCAAAACACTCATGCTTATTTAACTCTGGATACTTTTAT
>DALYEH010000004.1:17475-20089 GCA_031972715.1 Gammaproteobacteria bacterium
GTAAAATCAGAGCTAAGTGCCGCCTATCCTTGATATGAATTAAAAAACGCAAAGCGCTATGTCTACTATCACGCTCTTCCACATGTACATTATCAATATTCGCATTACAGTCAGATAAAGTATTGGCTAAAGTAGCCAATACACCGCGCTTATTTAAAACATCCACGCGCAAATCTACTGCAAATTCACCAATAACATCATCAGCCCATTGTACAAACACATATTTTTCTGGAAATTTACGCACTTCAGAGACATTGTTGCATGTGTCACGATGTATCACCATGCCGCGCCCTGCACTTAAGAAGCCTAAAATTGGATCCCCAGGTATTGGTCTACAACATTTCGCATAACTCACCACCATGCCCTCTGTGCCTTTTATAGCTAAAGGTGTTTGATCATTTGCAGAGTCTTTGGGTGATTCTACCGCTAAGCGCCTTGCAACAAGCTGTGCCATTTGATTGCCTAAACCTACTTGCTCAAACAATTCATCACGACCATGCAACTTTAATTCTTTGGCCACACGCACGAAGTTTTCTTCCGCAATTGCCTCTAAACTTAACGATAAAGCAGAGAGGGCGCGCTCTACTAAGCGTTGACCCAATTGACGTGATTCACTAATTTGCTGTGTCTTTAACCAATGACGAATATTACTACGCGCTTTACCACTAACGACAAAACTTAACCAAGCTGGATTCGGATGCGCGCCTTCGGCAGTAATGATTTCTATAGTTTGCCCACTGACGAGACGACTACTGAGAGGTACTAATCTTTTATCTATTTTGGCTGCAATACAAGAGTTTCCTACATCTGTATGCACGCTATATGCAAAATCTACGCAAGTAGCGCCACTAGGAAGAGGCATAATTTCACCAGTAGGAGTAAACACGTACACTTCATCTGGGTATAAATCAATTTTTACATGCTCAATAAATTCTAAAGAACTACCAGTGTTATATTGCAACTCTAATAGGCCTTTCAGCCATTCGCGTGCACGTATCTCCGCTTGATTACCACTTTGCTCATCGGCATAATTTTTATATAACCAGTGTGCAGAAATGCCATTCTCAGCCATATTGTTCATTTCATCAGTACGGATTTGAAATTCTACAGGTACGCCATTAGGACCCCATACTGTAGTATGCAACGATTGGTAACCATTGGCTTTTGGTACCGCAATATAATCTTTAAAACGCCCATGCACAGGTTTATAGATGCCATGAATCACCCCCAGTACGCGATAACAACTATCGACGTCGTGGACAATAATGCGCAGAGCATACACATCCATGATTTCAGATAAAGATAAATCTTTAAAGCGCATCTTGCGATACAAACTATATAAATGTTTTTCGCGTCCAAAGATTCTTTCAATTTTGATTTTATGCTGTTTTAATTTTTGAAGCAGATCTGCTTCAATAGAATTTATAATTTCCCGTCTATTACCACGTGCTTTGCGCACAGCCTCTTTTAACACTCGGTAACGCACAGGATATAAATAGGCAAAGCCTAAATCTTCAAACTCTACTTTGAAATTATTCATACCTAAGCGGTTTGCGATAGGCGCGTAAATTTCTAAAGTTTCTAAAGCTATGCGCCGTTGCTTTTCGCTCGCTAAAGATTCCAGGGTGCGCATGTTGTGCAGGCGATCAGCAAGCTTGATCAAGATGACACGTATATCACGCGCCATTGCTAACATCATCTTGCGTAAGTTTTCTGCTTGCGCTTCTGCGCGACTTTCAAATTTGAGTTGCGTTAATTTGCTAACGCCATCGACTAGTTCAGCGACCTTTTCACCAAACTTGGCAACGATCTCTTCTTTGCTGATAGCTGTGCCTTCCAAGACATCATGCAACATAGCTGCAATAATGCTTTGGTAATCCATATGCATATCAGCAAGGATCTTCGCTACCGCTACAGGATGTGTTATGTATTCGTCACCGGATGCGCGTGTTTGTCCCGCATGTCCCTGTTCAGCTATATGATAAGCGGAGGTGATCAGATCAATCTGATCTTGATTTAAATATCCTGCAAGTTGCTTCTGGAGCTCGGCAAAATACACCCGCTATGCACCCCACCTGTTTATAGATTACATATCTGAGAACGCTGAATGAGTCCCAAAAAGACCACGACTACCTGTAGTACCAGTAGTGGTTGTTTTTTCTTCCTCTACTTCTTCTTCCTGGTTAAATCTGTAACCGGAGGCTATTTCACGCAAGGCAAGAACTGTAGCCTTATCATTTTCCCATTCTAAGCATGGCTGTGCTGCCCCAGAAATAAGCTTTCTAGCTCTCCTGGTAGCTTCAAGTACTAATTCAAAGCGGTTTGGAATTTGTTTTACACAATCTTCAACTGTAACACGTGCCATTTCTCACTCCTCAACATGGTAGTTATTCATCATACAATATGTAAGCTAGTACTTCAAGCTTTAGCCAGCTCATTAATCAAGGGCTGGCATAACTGCTTTTGCCGTGACACCCTCAATCTAGCTGCCGATACTATCTCTATCAAGTGCTGCAAAGCTAGATCAAAGTCATCATTTACTACCAAGTAATCATATTCAGTATAATGAGAAACTTCTACCTTTGCCTGGGATAGGCGTAAGTCTATTTTTTGT
>DALYEH010000004.1:20099-26369 GCA_031972715.1 Gammaproteobacteria bacterium
ATTTTTTGTGGCTGATCTTGATTACGCTTTGTAAGCCTATCTCGCAGCACCGCACTACTCGGGGGCAGTATAAAAATTGATATCGCATCAGGTATTTTACGGCGGATCTGCTGTGCCCCTTGCCAATCAATCTCTAAAATTACGTCACTGCCTTGGTCTAACGCTTGCAATACCCACTCTTTTGAAGTGCCGTAAAAATTGCCGAATACCTCCGCATGCTCCAAAAAAGTATCCGCCTGTAGAATTTGCTGGAACTGCTGGGTTGTCACAAAATTATAATGTACCCCATTCTCCTCTCCAGTACGCATGCCTCTAGTAGTATGGGATACCGATTTTTTAATATCAGTTAATTGCCTACAAAGTGCGGTCACTAAGCTGGTTTTACCAGTACCAGATGGAGCGGAAATGATAATTAATGACCCTTGGGCTTTCATAATTGTCTCTAAGATATTTCATTAAACTATATATTACCTTAAAATGTTGGCTTCTAGTAAGGGATAGTGGCCTAAATATTATGCGTGTAATATCAGTAAATGTGAATGGTATCAGATCTGCGGCGAAGAAGGGGTTCTTCACTTGGCTTGATCACCAAAAAGCGGATGTTGTTTGTTTACAGGAGGTTCGCGCTCAAGACGACCAACTAACTGACAAAATATTTAATATGCATGGATATAAGCGCTACTGCCACGCTGCCACCGTTAAGAAAGGCTACAGCGGTGTTGCGATATTCAGTAAAGTAGAGCCAGACGATATTAAAAAAGGCTTAGGTTGGGAGAGCGCCGATCAAGAAGGGCGCTACATAGAAGCTATCTACGGTAAGCTACATATAGCATCAATCTATTTGCCATCTGGTACAAGTGGCGAGGCCCGGCAAGCAATTAAATATGAATTTTTAGACCATTATATTGAAGTATTAAAGAAGCAGCGCAAGAGCAAAGAAGACTATATAATTTGCGGTGACTGGAATATTGCACATAAAAATATAGATTTGAAAAATTGGCGTAGCAATCAGGATACTTCTGGATTTTTACCGGCTGAACGAGCATGGTTGGATAAAGTCTTTGGGGAAGTAGGCTTTGTTGATGCTTTCCGACACTTACATCCTAATAAAGTCGAATATACTTGGTGGTCCAATCGGGGGCAGGCGTGGGCTAATAACACTGGCTGGAGAATAGACTATCATGTAGTCACACCCGCAATAGCCAACAAGCTCACGCACTCTTCAGTGTACAGAGAACAAAAATTCTCCGATCATGCACCAGTGATAATGGATTACGATATTTAAGGCGGCACTACCAGCCCAAGGCCTGCTTTTGCAACATAATCAACTGCGGAATTGTTTGTTGTGCTAGCTCAAGCATGGTATTTAGTTCTTGGACTTTGAAAGGTTGCCCTTCAGCTGTGCCTTGCACTTCTACAAACTCTCCACGCTCGGTCATAATCACGTTCATGTCTGTTTCGGCATCAGAATCTTCAATATAATCTAAATCTACCACTGGCACGTTTTTATAAATACCAACAGAAACTGAAGCTACTAGAGTTTTTAAAGGATCTTTCTTTAATAATGATTTACGTTGCAAATGGTTAATTGCATCCACCAACGCCACACAACCACCAGTAATACTAGCTGTGCGTGTACCGCCATCTGCTTGAATCACATCACAATCAACAGTAATGGTGTTTTCACCAAGCACATCAGTATCCACCATCCCTCGCAATGCACGCGCTATCAAGCGTTGAATTTCTAGTGTGCGGCCACCTTGGCTGCCACGTGTGGCTTCACGTTGCATACGCTCATTGGTAGATCTGGGTAACATCCCATATTCCGCGGTAACCCAGCCTTTACCAGTACCCTTTAGAAAACGCGGGACTCCAGGCACGATACTCGCATTACACAACACCTTAGTATCTCCATATTCTACTAATACAGAACCTTCAGCATGTTTAGTGTAATTTCTTGTAATTTTAATATCGCGGAGCTGATTATGCCCTCTGCCACTTGGTCGCATCACTATTACCTTCGTATTGGATAAAAAGAGTTGGAATTATACCTACAAAAACCGAGAATTTCTAGGGGCTAAGGCCTACTTGCTAAATAGGGGCTCTAAGCCCATAATATAGTCTACAAAAATTGCACTAATACAAACGGGTTACTATGGGTCGAGTACGCGATGTTTTCTCTTTGCACATTCAGCGCAATATTCTTTTAGGGTTACTGATCCTTGTGCCATTGTGGCTCACAATTTACTTTGCGTACATTATCTTCATCTTGTTAGCGCAATTTACATACCCGCTTATTTCTGAACTACCAATTAGCGGTAACAAATTTGTTACCTATTCTATAAGCTTTTTACTAAGTTTAGTGGTGATATATTTGATTGGTGTTTTAACCAATATGTGGTTAGGTAAGGCTTTATTGAATTTTATAAACCACACTATAAAAAATATACCCGTAATAGGCTCGTTTTATAGCTCCTTAAACCAATTAGCAGAGACCTTTAATAAACGTGAAAAGGGTGAACAAAAAGTAGTACTGATTAATTTCCCCTCCTCCGAGATGAAAACTGTTGGTTTTATAATTCGCACCATGGTAGATTCCAATACCAAACAAATCCTGGCCTCAGTATTTGTACCCACTACCCCTAACCCTACATCTGGGTATTTAGAGATAGTGCCTATAGAAAAAACTACGCCACTAGACTGGACCTTTGAGGAGGCCATGTCCTTTATAATCTCAGGTGGGTCCAGTATGCCGAACAAAGACATAAGTATCGTAGCTAAATAACACAGACGCCAAGCATAGCATCCCTAACCAGACTTTGTTAAGATGTTTGACATCTAATTAAACCTTCTATAGGTGCCAGGTATGCTGTATTTAGTGTTTACATCTTTGGTATGGGCTTTTTCTTACGGCCTCATTAAGACCAAATTAGGCGGTTTGGATGCTAATTTCATTACCTTTTGCCGCATGGGCTTTGCCTTGCTAGTATTCTTACCCTTTTTACGCATCAAAAACCTGCCTAAAAGGCATATTTTTAGCCTGATGTCTATTGGAGCCATCCAATATGGTGTAATGTACCTTTGTTTTTTGAGATCTTTTCAGTATTTAGATGCGTATCAGGCCGCTCTATTCACCACCTTTACGCCCTTGTACGTGATCCTAATAAATGATTTGTACGCCAAAAAATTTAACCCCTATTATCTAAAAATCGCAGCTATCGCGGTCTTGGGCGGAGCAGTTATATATTATAAGAACATTATACAGCCTAATATCGTGCAAGGTTTTCTTTTAGTGCAAGTGGCTGATCTTTGTTTTGCTTACGGACAAGTAGCATATAAGCGTTTACGCACTACAGAAGTGGCTTTAAAAGATCAAAACATTTATGCATTATTATTTTTAGGGGCATTACTGGTTGCGGTTATTGCAACTACAATGTTTTCAGGCTGGAGTAGTGCACAGATTATTTCTGGTGCGCAGATCTCTGTGCTTGCCTATCTAGGCGCAGTTGCTTCCGGCATTTGTTTCTTTCTATGGAACAAAGGCGGGGTTACAACCAACACTGCCACATTAGCTGTCTTCAACAATTTAAAATCGCCATTAGCTATTGTTATATCGCTGGTGTTCTTTAATGAAAGCACTGACGTGCCACGTTTGATCATGGGACTAGGTTTGATATGCGTGGCTCTATACATGGCAGAAAGACATGCGCGCACATTTTCTGCTCAAGCGCAGCAAACTAGTGCATGACAGCTAGAATGGCAAAACTAACTCCGGAGCTACAGATAGCAGTAACGCTCTGAATTGCTCCTGGATCCTGTTTAAAATTATTTGTGTTGTTGCTTCAAAACGTACCACCAATTTAGGTGTGGTGTTTGAAGGACGAATTAAGCCCCAACCATCCGCGAATTCCACACGCATCCCATCAATAGTTATAAGTTTATACTCTTCATCGAACTTAGCCTGTGTTAATAAATTTTGCATAATGCCAAATTTACTCGCTTCAGTTACAGTGATATTTAATTCTGGTGTACTCACGGCTTCTGGCAGAGCGGAAAATACCTGATCTGCACTGAGGCTGTTTTTACTTAATAATTCCACTAAACGCGCACCGGTATATAATGCATCATCAAAACCATACCAGCGGTCTTTGAAAAATATATGTCCGCTCATTTCTGCCGCAAGTAAGGCGCCTGTTTCCAACATTTTTGCTTTGATCAAGGAATGGCCTGTATTCCACATCACCGGCACTCCACCAGCAGCATGAATGATCTGCTCTACATCGCGACTACATTTCACATCAAAAATAATCGAGGCACCCGGATTGTGCGCTAAGACATCCTGTGCAAACAACATTAACACACGATCTGGCCAAATAATCTTACCAGTATTATCAAGAATCCCTAATCTATCGCCATCACCATCAAAGGCTAAGCCTAAATCAGCTTTTTCTTTTAAAACTGTTTCACGCAATACAATTAGATTCTGCGGATCGCTTGGATCAGGATGATGGTTGGGAAAATTACCATCAACCTCGCAGAATAAAGAAATTACATCGCAGCCTAAAGCTTGGAATAACTCTTGTGCAATCATGCCAGCAGCGCCGTTACCACAATCTATTACTATTTTTTGTGCGCGCTGAATCTGCAGAGAGCTCGTGACCGCCTTTACATAATCAGGCAGCACATTGACCGTAGAGGCTAGACCCTGCCCCGTGCAATAAGCTTGCGTTACAATTATGTGCTGTAATTCTTGAATAGCTGCGCCATAAATCGTGACGTCGTTTAAAATAATTTTTAAACCATTATAATTTGGTGGGTTATGACTACCAGTGAGCATAACTGCAGATTTGATCTCTAAAAACTTAGCTGCAAAATACAACACTGGAGTTGGTACCACTCCTACATCCACCACATTACAGCCAGTAGACAAAATTCCTGCTTTTAATTCTGCGGCTAAACGTGGCCCGGACAAGCGTCCATCGCGGCCAAGTACTATACAGTCGCCAGCAAGCGCTAACACCTTTGTACCTAAAGCTCGACCAATATTATACACAGCCTCAGTAGTCAGGGTTTGATCCACTACCCCACGAATATCATAGGCTCTAAAAATTTCTGCAGCGATAGTCATAATTTAGGTGCGCCCCGTATGGCCAAATCCGCCCGCCGCACGATCAGTTTCAACGAATGATTCCACTATTTCGAATTTCGCTTGCACCACTGGCACAATAACATATTGCGCTAAACGCTCCCCTACATTCATTGTGAAAGGAGTTTGACTACGGTTCCAGCAAGAAATCATTAACTCACCCTGATAGTCTGCATCTATTAAGCCCACTGCATTGCCTAAAATAATGCCATGCTTATGTCCTAGGCCTGAACGAGGCAGGATCAAACCCGCATAGTTGGTATCCTCTATATATATGGCTAAGCCCGTTGGTATCAGCACAGTCGCACCAGGCAGGATTTCTATAGGCTGGTCAATACAAGCACGTAAGTCTAAACCGGCGGATCCGGTAGTAGCATAAGTAGGTAAAGGTATTTCCGTCCCCATTTTAGGGTTTAGGATGCGCATTTTTACTCTATGTTGTAATCCACTCATATCTATCCTCTTTGCTTCGCCGTGCTGTCTCTATCTGTAGCCATAATATATCAAAGCCGCAGCCACACGCACATCATTTTTCTTTATAAGAATCATAACTGACATAAAAATAGGTTATTCAGCTCTTTATAGCCGATCCTCTTGCTTTATGGTGATTTTTTGTTAATAATATCCCCCTTTAGCGAATAAATACAAAGCAGGAGTACGGGTATGTCCAGGGTATGCCAAATTACCGGTAAACGACCAATGTCGGGATATAATGTATCCCACTCTAAACGTCACACTAAAAGACGTTTCCTGCCTAATCTTCATTGGCATAGATTTTGGTTACCAACCGAGAAGCGTTTTGTGAGATTGCTAGTTTCTAGCAAAGGTTTACGCATTATTGATAAGCGCGGTATTGAAACCGTGGTGGCCGAGTTAAAAGCGCGTGAAGCGACGGCAATTTAAGGGGATAGAGCATGGCAGGTAAGAAAAAGAAAATAACTTTAGTACGCTTAGTTTCAACGGCGTCACCATATTTCTATACCACTAAGAAAAACCCTCGTATGGAAGGTGGCTTCGAAGGTACTGGTAAGTTAAAACTACGTAAGTACGATCCAGTCACTCGTAAGCATGAGTGGTTTGAAGAGAAGAAAATCAAGTAATACGCTTTTTTGAAGGCCCTAGGT
>DALYEH010000004.1:26379-31638 GCA_031972715.1 Gammaproteobacteria bacterium
TTGTTTTATCTTGTGGATCAGCTGCATTGGTTCTTGTTGCGCCGTCTGCACATATTGGCTTCACCAGGAGGCGTAATAGATTGTATGGAGGCTTTCCGTACATACAGATTTAAATATGGAGTAGCTGGTTGCTCAGGTATAAGTTCCACAACAGGAGCTGCTGTTAATACAGCTTGTGGTACTGCATATTGTCCAAATAAGTCCTTGAATATTTGTAAAATATCCTCTGATATAGGGAAGTGCGTATTTTCAAGCGCAGTATTATATAATTCGCTAATTTTTGCTGTATTAGCCTGGAAATATTTAGCAAGATCACTATGAAAATTATTTAGCTCTTCTAGACCACGTTCAATACTAATATTTTTAGCAACATGTTTACATATAGTTAAATGCAGCAATTGTACTTGCAAATAGCGCACAAACAATTCTGCATCTATTATTTGAGCACTCCCCATTGCATTCCCTAGCGCCAAGTACAAACGCGATTTGCCAGTGCCTAATAAATCTAATGCCTTACCAATCAATACTATACGCAAAGCGCTACCGGGCTGTAACAATTCATCTATATTGTTATTTGCTAATACAAATAAAGCTTGCACCCAGCGTAGTGCTGCTGTAATGCATTTTTCACTAGATGCGAGTTTATCCTTAGACCTTGCTCTAGCTTCTGCCTCCAGAAAAACTAATTCATTACGAATCTGATCTACGCTGTACGTAGAAGACAGAGCAGCTAAAGACGCAAAATTAAGCTCATTAATAGCTGCTGTGATTTTCTCGCTGGTATAATTTTCGTTATTTTCTTCAGAATGCATTATTCACCTACATTAACTGCATATGCACTAAACAAGATAGTATTAAGACACTATACAGTTTATTACGTAACTAAGCAATCAAATGACATAAAATTAACTATTAAAGAGACTTGGCCTAGGGTTTCTATTATTTAACCGTTGTATATATGCGTTTTTAGCGTCGTCAAAATGCTTGATTATTGCATCATAGTCTTCACCCTTCATAAACGGCTTTAATGGCTCAATATGTGCTAGTTCCATTTGCTCGATATTTTGACTGTAATAATTATCAAAAATAGCTTTATGTGCCTTTAAAATAGTAATGACTGTGCTATCTAATAATTTTTGAATTGTATCTACTGTAGTTGTCAAAGGCACGCTAGCAACTAGTGCTAAAACTAAGCGCCCTATGGTCCCTGGTTGTTCCATCGCGCCTGCTGAGGCCACAACTTGTATGATCCCAGAACCTATACCAGGCAAGGTAGAGGCTAACACTCTAGCAGTATTCCAAGACATAAGCTCTTTGTAAAATAAGGTAAATTCGTAATCGACATCAAGCACAACTCGCAATTTCTTGTGTTTTTCAAGAATAGTGATTAGCTTCTCTGCTGTGTATGGCTTTTCTACTCGTACTTCTATAGCTTGCGCAGTGTTCGTATCAACATCCGGATAATAACAATCTTTAATGTCATTAAGTGCTAATTCCAATAAACCTTTTTGTGCCTTTTGTATAAGACGCACACTGGCCACATAGTCCCAAAGCTGGGTCGCAGTTGCACCTGTTTGGGCGGCTAATGCTAAACTGTAAGTTCCTATTGCCGCTTTTGAAACCTCTGCGGCTCCGGTCTCACAGTTTGTTGTATCATCACTTACGAATTCTAGAATTCCAGCTGCGGCATTTGCAGTCGGGGCAATAAATGCTGACATATTCTTGGGTTTACCAAACACTTGATGTTGTTCATTAATAGCTTTTTGATATATTTCAGAAATTTTTGTTGCTGCTGCACTTTGTGGTGCGTCTGTTAAAGTAACGGCACTCATGCCTCTCTCTAAATCTAACGCTGGATTAGGAACTGTTAGCTGCGTACTAAACATTAAAGAGCCATTCGTATTTTTGTCGTTATTATTTGCTTTAAACATGATACACCTATGTTATTAAACTGCTGCAGTGCCCGGCAGTATTCATGATTCATGGCAGCAAGTCAACAAAAACACAGTGATTTTCAGTAAATTTAGTTGGATAAGCAACACTAGAATAAATAACGCACTTTCAATTCTGCAAAATTATAATAGTAACCACTGCGGATCTGACTATTTGCATAGAATTGCATATCTACATTGTCGCTAAGCGTAAATATATAATTCAAGCCTAGATTTAAGGCAAATCTACTCGGTGAACTAAGCATATTAAATGGATAGCTACCCACTAAAAAAGTCGCGGTAGTTAATTGTACTGGGCTTATTACATCGTAGGACAATAATGCTTTTACTTCACAATAACTTGCCACATCATCCAGTACAAAAGATTTGCCAATTCTAGCGCCCGCACCTAAAGTAAAAATACCTTGATTTGATATTGTGCGTACGTTGAATGCCGCTACGCTGCCGGTCTCATCATATTGCGGTTGATTCACAAGACCATACTGCGCCATGCCCAAAGTTCTAAGTATATAATCGTGCGCTAGATTATAATGCTTCCCTACATTGACACGCATACCTACTAATGATGTATTGTAGCCTGCGGTTGTGCTTAACATATAACCATTAAAATTAATGTTACGCATGTTTTTATTGTGCGCTAATACCGCATTGAGCATACTTTCTGAAAAGATGTCATTTTTCCAATAATTTAAAGCATAAATCATCGCATTTAAAGCACCAATATGTAATCCAGACTCAGTGTTTAATAATGAGGTTACATTGCTGCTAGCCATACCAAACGCTACACCATAGATATCATCATTATCAGCTTTATGATCTAAACCTAACATGGCTCCAAACATCTTGCAGTAATAGCCAGGATAATCGCCTTGTGCTTGTTGCTTAGAGTACCCACCAAATCCTGAAAGCCATATTTTGCTTGTAGGTGAAAGGTCACCCGCAGATATAAAATTTTGATCCGTACTATTAGAGCTATATCTAAAATTTTGCTGATCGCTCATGCGTAATTCTGCTTTATTGTAAGCTAAGCTTTGCGCAGTTGTAATCACACTTGTAGATGGATTAGGCTGTAATAGATTCAAAATTAGATCATACTGTTCTTGCGAGCTTGCTGAGTTTACAGCATTTAGAAGAGCTTGTTGCCCTGCATTTGTTGTATCTCTTGACATGGCGTCTAGCACACTAGCAATTTTTTCTGGTACTCCTGGTTGTGGTACAAATGAAGCTTCCCGCATATAGGTTATAGTAATCTTGTTGGCAGAAACTATTTTATCCCAAGTTCCAAACGCACCATTTGAAGGAGGATTAACAATTGTGTTTGCATTTGTAGTAATAGCACTGCCCTGCAAGATATCCCAGGTTAAGCTTAGGCTACCAGAACCAACAAAGTTCGATGTTACATTTATGGTACCGTCACTGATATTTATAGCTCCAGAAGATGTTAAGCTATCATATGTAGTATCATCGCTAATCGTGTAAGTTTGCGTACCAGAAGCTATAAAATTAGTTGCTGTCATGCTGCGTGTGCCTACTACAGTTAAGCCAGCGCCATTTTGCAAAGTCACGGTTGTGGCACTGATGTTATTGTTCATAGTGAATGCAGAGCCACTGTTAATAGTAAGCGCTACAAACCCTGTGATATTACCACTAGTACTAAAAGTACTGGCAGTAACAGGGCCAAAGTTCAAAGTTGAGTTAGCGCCACCTGTATACGCCCCGCTGATGCCACCACTACCATTAACGTTTGTAGTACCATTATTTGTATAGGTGGCAGGCTGAGTGAAATTACCACCAGAATTTATATTTAATGTAGCACCATTCTCTAAAGTAGCTGCTGCAACACTACTAAAAGTATTGTTTAAGGTTACAGTTGATCCACTTTTAAAATTTACTGTGGAAAATCCTGCAATGTTACCGCTAGAGCTAAAATTCACTGCACTTACAGGACCAAAACTCAAAACTGACCCAGTAGTGCCAGTATAATTGCCGCTGATTGTACCACTACCATTTATATTGGTTGTACCTTGAATATTCAGTGTTGCTGGCGCTGTGAGTGTGCCACTACTATTAATATTTAGAATAGCAGTGGGTTCAAGTGTAAGCTGCGAACCAGTTAAAGAATTAGTTAGATTGACTGTAGATCCGTTTTTGACTGTAATATTTGAAGATCCAGCTATGCTATTGCTTGCTGCAAAAGTAGTTGCGGTAACCGGCCCAAAATTTAATACAGAGCTACTACCGCCAGTGTAGGCGCCACTCATAGTGCCAGTACTATTTATATTTAGCGTACCATTATTGGTAAAACTAGTAGCAGCATTCAGTGCACCGCCAGCATTTGCATTTACTGTAGCTCCCTGATCTATGGTTATGTTTGTGCTGGATAAGGTGTGTGTTTGTGTGAGCGTAGATCCAGATTTGACATTTATGTCGGTGAAACCAGTTATATTAGCGTTACTTACAAATGTTACTGCAGTCACAGGACCAAAGTTGAATATCGATCCTGCATCGCCAGTATATGCACCACTTATAGTACCTGTACCATTTAAATTGGTAGTGCCACTGTTAGTGAAAGTAGCCGGTTTGGTAAAAGTGCCGCTTGAATTAATGTTTAATGTGCCCGTGTTTACAGAATTGGTAGCAGGAGTCATAGCGCTAGTTATAGTGGTAGTACCATTATTGGTAAGCAAACCAGTAAAGGCAGTAGCACTGTTGGTAAGGTTAAATGTACCATTGCTGTTCACTGTTACGGCGCCAGCAGTTGGCAGAGTAAGCGCTGTAGCATTTAGTGTGGCACCACTTTCTACTACAGTACCGCCTCTATAAGTATTAGATTCACCAGATAACGCAGCTGCTAACGTTAAAGGCCCTGTACCGCTTACTTTTATACCAGCATCCAGATGTCCCACAGGCGCAGAAGCATCACCCTGCAAAGCAAACTGTACGGTCATACTATTAGTATTATTAAATTGTGCCAATGCAGATCTAAATAAAAATATATCTTTAGTAAGACCAGTGCCTGCTGTACCGGCATTTCCACCGGCAAGGTTTGTACCGCCATTGCCCCCAGTTGCAGTATTACCAGAGATACTTACCCCGTCAGATATCATCAACGTAGCAGTGCCCCCTAAAAATACACCACCGCCTATACCACACCACCACCACCAGCACCGCATAAACCATTACTTAAAATCGTGCCAGTGCCTTGTCCTCCATTACCGCCATAGAAACCGCCAGCACCATAATTTGGTGTGTTGATAGGTACCGCACCACCACCACCACCACCACCACCAAAACCACCACCACCACC
>DALYEH010000005.1:0-2935 GCA_031972715.1 Gammaproteobacteria bacterium
CCCCTGAATTACCGGGATTAATTGAAGCATCGGTTTGGATAAAATCGTAATAACCACCACGCCCTGAAGGAGCGACATCACGGCGTTCTTTTGCAGAAACAATTCCGGTAGAGACTGAATGCGATAAACCAAAAGGATTGCCTAAGGCTACTACCCACTCACCAACCTCTGTTTTGTCTGAATCACCAAGTTGTGCCACAGGTAGATTTTTTGCTTTTATCTTGATGACGGCGATATCAGTCTGTGGATCAGTACCTACAACCTTGGCTACATATTCGTCGTTATTTAGTAGCTTCACGGTAATTTTGGTAGCATTTTGTACCAAGTGATTGTTTGTCACTATATAGCCATCATTTGACACAATAAATCCAGAACCCTGACGCGTCATAGGTTGACGACGATATGGCATGGAGTTTGGTCCCATTTGTCTAAAAAACTCTAAAAACGGAGGTGGCATATCCTCCAATTCTGATGGATCCATTTCGTTATCTGCAGTCTCGCCATTTGCTGGGTTTTGGTCAGATTGTATGTTGACAACAGCAGGTGAAACCTCTTTAGCGATTGTTGCAAAGGCCTGACTAGTTTGTTTTAAGCTATTAATAGCATTTTCCGCTGCAGCAGAAATTGGGGCGTATACAGCCAAAAGTAGGCATGCACCAAAGATAGAAAATATTTTTAAATTAACCTTTTGCACAATAAAACCCCTAATATTTGTTATAACGCCAAGTAAATGGTACCCAATCTACTCTTTCTTTTCAATAATATATGGGCAATAGTAAAAATTTCCAGTGCTGCCTAGTCTGTATAACAAATAGAAGCGGTCAATTTTCCATCAGCCAATTTATGTAATTTATCTAACAAGTCATCAGTAGGTTGCACCAACCAATTAGCGCCGAACTGTACCACAGCATCGGCTTGGCTCTGCTGGTAATGCATTTCGATTTTACAGGTACCAGCAAGATAGGGCTGTAAAGTTTGTTGTAAACGGACTACAAAATCCTCTGCCAACCCTGCAGATGCATCAAGCTGCAGGCGAATTTTCTTAGCCAGAGCACAACGCGCGGCAAGCAAATCGTAGACTTTTAAAGCTCGCATTTTTACTCCGCCAGAAAATTCATCATTTTTGGTTTCACCCTGAATAATTAACAAAGTATCCTTTTTAAATAAGTCTCTAGATTCTTGATATAGATCGGCAAACACAGCAATTTCTTGGCGGCCAGTACGATCCTCTAGAGTTATAAAAGCCATCTTATCGCCACGCTTGGTCTGTAATGTACGTGTTGCAATCAGTAATCCAGCAATGATCTGCTTTTCATTACGACCACCAGGACGTAAATTACAAATTTTATGGGTAATAATCGAGCTTAATTCATTTTCAAAATGCTGAATAGGATGGCCTGTTAGATATAAACCTAAAGAAGATCTTTCGTTCGCTAAGCGTACTTGATCCGACCATTGAGGGAACGCACTACCTGGGATCATAATCTCCAAATCTTGGGCTGAGATAGCATCACTAAATAAATCACTTTGCCCCAAATCAGCATTTTTATGCATTTGCTCCGCTGCCTGCAACGCCGCCTCTAAATTGCCCATCAATGCAGCTCGATGCATACCGAACACGTCTAAGGCCCCAGCTGAAATTAGTGCCTCTAAAGTACGTCTAGTTACTTTACGATGGTCTATATACATGCACAAATCGAATAAATCTTTGAACGGTCCTCGTTGAGATCGTATTTGCATAATACTCTCTATCGCACCCTCGCCTACACCCTTAATAGCCCCTAAACCATACACAATACGATTTTGTGCATCCACAGTAAATTTATAGTCGCTATAATTGACGTTTGGCGAAACGATTTTGATCCCAAGACTTCTGCAATCTTCCACCATAAAGACAATTTTGTCTGTATGCGCCATATCTGCTGATAACACGGCAGCCATAAATTCCGCAGGATAATGTGCTTTTAACCAGGCTGTTTGATAAGATACTAATGCATAGGCTGCAGAATGCGATTTATTAAAACCATAACCAGCAAATTTTTCCATGAGATCAAATATATAAGTAGCTGTATTTGGTTTTACCCCTCGCGTCACGGCTCCTTGCACAAATATTTCGCGTTGTTTTGCCATTTCTTCTGGCTTTTTCTTACCCATTGCGCGACGTAATAAATCAGCAGCTCCAAGCGTATAACCAGCAAGTACTTGCGCGATTTGCATCACTTGTTCTTGATACAAAATTACACCATAAGTCGCTTTTAAGATAGGCTCTAAATCTGGATGAGGATATTCAATCGCAGCACGCCCACGCTTTCTATTTATGAAATCATCAACCATGCCTGACTGTAGGGGGCCTGGTCTAAATAAAGCAACCAAGGCAATTATGTCTTCGAAGCAATCAGGCTGTAAGCGGCGGATCAAATCCTTCATGCCCCTTGATTCTAACTGGAATACTGCAGAAGTATTTGTATCACATAATAATTTGAAAGTAGCTGGATCATTCAAAGGGATGGTACTAATATCAAGAGTCTCATCGCCCGCGTTAATTTTTCTACGCCGAATATGCTGCAAAGCCCAGTCAATTACTGTTAACGTGCGCAAACCTAAAAAGTCGAATTTCACCAGACCTATGGTTTCTACATCGTCTTTGTCAAATTGTGTTATAGTATGCGCGCCCTGCGCTTCACAATACAAAGGTGTGAAATTTGTCAGTTCAGAGGGTGCAATAACAACGCCGCCTGCATGTTTACCAACGTTACGTGTAATGCCTTCTAATTTTTTTGCTAAATCAATTAAGGTTTTAACATCATCTTCTTGCTTATACAGGTTATTCAGTACTACTTCTTGCTCTAAAGCTTTGTCCAAGGTTATGCCAATTTCCATAGGAATTAATTTGGCAATTTTATCGACAAAACCATATGGATGAGCCAACACCCTC
>DALYEH010000005.1:2945-6353 GCA_031972715.1 Gammaproteobacteria bacterium
TTAAACCCAGCACACGGCCTACATCACGTATTACCGCACGCGCTGCTAAAGTGCCATACGTTATAATTTGAGACACCGAATCACGGCCATATGTATTAGCCACATATTCTATTACTCTATCTCGGCCCTCCATGCAAAAATCTATATCAAAATCTGGCATAGAAACGCGTTCAGGATTTAAGAAACGCTCAAATAGTAGATCGTACTGCAAAGGGTCTAGATTAGTGATTTTTAAAGCATATGCTACTAAGGATCCTGCCCCTGAACCGCGACCTGGTCCGACAGGCACACCATTGTTGAACGCCCAGGCTATGAAGTCCGCTACGATTAAAAAATAACTTGCAAAACCCATGTTATTAATAACTTGTAGCTCAATATCTAAGCGATCCGTATATTTGCGCTCTTCCTCTGCACTGCGGAATGTCGTAAAGCGCTGTTGCAAACCTTCTTTGGCGGCAAGGCTTAAATATTCCTCTGGTGTTGATCCTGCGGGCACAGGAAACTTGGGCAGATGTACAATATTCAACTCTAAAATCAAACTGCAGCGCTGCGCAATCTGCACTGTGTTTACTATGGCTTCTGGTATATCTGCAAATAACTCCTGCATTTCTTCAGGAGTGCGAAAATCTTCAGCTTGCATAAAGCAAACATCATTTAGAGCTACTAGTGGTACCTTGTATTGCGTTGCAAACTGCAAAGCCGCTGTATTGTATTGATCTTCCTCTGCTTTACCTGTACGCGTTAAGCCAATATAAAAACGTTGTGGAAAATTTGTCTGCCACTCTTTTAAAAGTTGTGCACCTTGATCTAATTGCCCGCAGTGCAAAGCGTGACCTAACTCACTGTCTTTTATCTTGCAAATAACAATCAATCCAGCATTATAGGTCTCAAACCATTGCTTACGTGTTATTGGCTGCCCCGAGCTTTGATTTTCTAAATAACTTTTACTTAATAATTTCGCTAAATTTTTGTAACCATCCTGATTTTGGCAATATACTAATAGGTGCGTAGGCTGTGTCGGCTGTTGCGGATTTTCCACTAACAACTCAGTACCTATCAACGGCTTGATACCAGCAGTAAGTGCTGCCTTATAAAATTTCACCATGCCAAACAGGTTGGTAAAATCACTTATTGCCACGGCTGGCATTTGCAGTCTTTTTGCAGCCGCAACTAAATCGTCAACGCGTAGCAGACCATCGACTAATGAATACTCTGTATGACAACATAAATGCACAAACATTAGAACTTGTCCTATGTGGTAGATTACCTTAGAATACTCATTATGCCTGATTTCGTAGGGCAAATAACAGGAGCGCTATTGTGAGCAAAAAATTATTTCTGGTACTAACCTCGATTACGCTGGCCATTGTATGTGCTTTCTTTTTAAGCGGCAAGCTAATTCAAAATAGTTATTACGAAGCAGTAGCAAAAATTAATACCCAGCCCAATGTAAAAGTTAACCTACTTAGTTATAAACGTGGCATATTCGTTTCGAATGCAGTACTGACAGTCGAACTTGGCGCCGATGATATGGCTGATGCGCAAATTATCTCACTTACCCAAGTTATTACACACGGACCCATAGTAGCTGCGCAAACACCTAACGGTACTCGAATCAAAATAATAGCAGGGCAACTTAGAACAAATCTAGGTGATCCATTAGCTAAAAACCTAGATAACTACACATCAAATCAAAATTCATTATCTATTGTTACTTTGGTACATTTCAATAATCTTGCTAGCACCTGGTTTCACTTGCTGGCTGCAGATCAAAGTACACCAACTAAATTTCACGTAGCTTGGGATCCAATAAACGGCGTGCTGGAGCATGATCTAAACTTTACTTACTACCGCGGCTCAATCACACTACCCAAATTACAAATAGACAACCCTGAGTGGCAATTCAAGATCCAAAATCTAGCTTTTAACCTTGACGCAAATACCAAAGAAACTAATTACTCTAGTAATAACAATCTTACTATGCAGTACATTACGTATGTCAAAGATTCAAAAGAAATGATCAAACTAGAAGATATAGACGCCAAGTTAGCATTTTACACCAAGGACAATAACTTAGCCCTTGATATAGAAGCCAAAGTCTTAGAAGCTAAGATCCTAGAGCAGCAATTCCATAATGATGTTATTAAATTACAAGCTAACAATTTAAATCGCGGCACCTTAGCAAATATGCCACGTGTGACCGATCTGACTACCAAAGCAACTATAGATTTATTGCATCAACTTACCTTAGGCAGCACAGATGTCACTCTAGAACTACCTAAGCATTTTACAGAAGCTTTACTAGCATATGTCAGCTTTGAACTATATCGCAGTAGCTATCTTGGAAAGTTTGATCACAGGCCAGCAAACGCTGTATTGCAAGATATCTCTGGCAGCATCAATAAATTAGTACAGGGCGCTGTCAAAAAGGAACTATTTTTAGATAAAGGTTCTCACTACGCCCTAAACTTCAATCGCGATCCGCGAGGCTAACAGATACCAGCTATGAGCAATTAAGCATCGACTAAGTCATGTTTAATTGCAGCTGCAACTGGCGCATAGCTACGACGATGTTGCTTAAGCGGGCCGTATTTGCGCAGAGCTGCCATATGCACCCGCGTTGCATAACCCTTATGGCTGGCGAAACCATATTCAGGGTGTAACTTGTCTAATTCAAGCATCTGCTTATCGCGTGTAACTTTTGCGATGATTGATGCAGCAGCAATTTGCTCTATAGTCGCATCACCCTGCACTATAGTTTCTACAGGGCATGGCAGCACCGGGGCTTTGTTGCCATCAACTAATACTTTATCAGGTCTTACAGATAATGCTGCTACAGCGCGTTGCATAGCGAGCATATTTGCGTTGAGAATGTTAATTTGATCAATTTCTATATGTGAAGCAGAAGCTATGCTCCAAGCTACTGCCTTAGCGCATATTTGTTTGTATAATTCTTCTCGCTGTTTAGGGGTAAGCTGTTTGCTGTCTTTGATCCCTATGATTCCGTGCTTCAGAGGTAATATGACTGCTGCCACTACTATATCACCCACCAATGCTCCATAACCCACTTCATCCACACCAGCAATTAGCATTGTTTATCCTTTGATGTATAACATATCATCCACTGCTTTAGCAGCGCTGGCACTAGCACCTTGTTGTAATATTTTATGCAAATCAGTAAATCTTCTGGTTTGCTTATTTTGCAGTTCTGCATTTTCAATTAACTCTAATAATCCTTTTGCTAAAGCTTCTGGATTAGCATCTTTTTGTATGTATTCATGTACCAACTCAATGTCTGCCAATAAGTTTGGTAAAGAGATATATTTTACTTTGACCATGCGTTTTGCTATTTGGTAGGTAAGCCAATCGGTTTTATATGCCACAAGCATTGGCACTTTATGCAACATG
>DALYEH010000005.1:6363-9167 GCA_031972715.1 Gammaproteobacteria bacterium
GCCTGAGGTGACCAAGGCTACGTCTGCAGCACGTAGTGCCGCGAAACTATCTTTGATCACATATGTAATTTCTAAGTCAGGAATTATCTTTGCTTTCCAATATTCGACATAGATCTCATATGCGGGCTGTACCAAAGGCATTACAACTCTAATATTGGGATTTTTTGCTAAGCATAACTTTAAAGTGCGCAGATAGATTGGCACCATATGCTTCATTTCGCTGTTTCTACTTCCTGGCATAACAGCCAAAACAAGATCCTGCGGAGAGAACCCTAATGCTTCTTTACCAGCTGCTCTATCTATCTGTAAGGGGATCAGATCTGCAGTAGGATGCCCGGTATAAATTACTGGCACATCGTGCTGTTTATAAAAATCAGCCTCAAACGGAAACAGGGTCAGCATCATGTCTACACCCTTCTTGATGGTCTTGATCCGCCCTTTACGCCAGGCCCAAACAGTAGGACTGACATAATGCATGGTCTGCACACCTAGCTTATGTAAAACCTTTTCTAGGCCTAAATTGAAATCTGGAGCGTCTATACCAATAAAAAGATCAGGTGGATCCTGCAGAATATATTTGATCAACCACTTACGTAAACGCAAAATACTACGCAAGCGCACAATAGGATCTATAAAACCCATCACCGCTAAAGTATCCATAGTATGTAGCTGCAGGCAACCGGCATTAATCATTTCAGCGCCAATCACACCCTCCACCTCTAGCTTAGGGTGCGTCTTGCGAAGTTCTGTAACCAGTTGCGCTCCTAGGCGGTCCCCAGAAGGCTCACCTACTACTACAACTATACGTTTTGACATATGCTATTTCATTAGCGGGTAATACCGCGTTCAGAGTGCTGTAGAAAATCGCGCATAATACTTATCTCTGGACATGTAACAATCAGTGCATTCAGCTTTTCTATAGCATCTTTTACTGTTGTGCTAGTTCTAAAAACAATCTTATAGGCTTGCTTTAATGCTGCCATAATATCATTTGAAAATTCACGTCTAGTTAAACCTACGGTATTCAAACCGTGCGTTTGAGCCGGATTACCGAATACTCTCACAAATGGCGCTACATCCTTCATGATCATACTGCCACCACCTGCAAAGCTGTGCGCTCCAATTGTACAAAATTGATGCACGCCTACAAAGCCGCCTAAACTCGCATAATCACCGACATGTACGTGCCCAGCAATAGATGCATTATTTGAGAATATGACATGGTTCCCAATTATACAATCATGCGCGACATGCGTATTGACCATAAATAAATTATTATCGCCGATCTTGGTTAACCCGCCGCCTTGCACAGTACCTCTATGTACAGTACAACCTTCTCTAAACACATTGTTGTCGCCAATGATTAAACTGGTTTCTTCACCATGATACTTTTTATCTTGGCAAGCTTCGCCAATAGAAGCGAATTGATAGATATGGTTATTTTTACCAATTGTAGCTGGCCCCATGATAATTGCATGAGATCCAATAATACTGCCTTCACCAATTTCTACATGCGCGCCTATTACTGCAAATGGGCCAACGCTAACATTAGCAGCTAATTTGGCTGAAGGGTCAATCACCGCTAATTTACTAATTAATTCGCTCACTCTACAGCCCCTTCCATACAAGTAATCTCTGCAGAGCATACCGATTCATTATCAACAAATGCTTCACATGCAAATTTCCAAACCGTACTGCGTCTTTTTAAGGTCTGCACTGTCAGTTTTAGTTGATCCCCAGGCAAAACAATCTTTTTAAAACGTACCTCACTAATGGCACCTAGATAAAATAAGGAGTCCTCAGGCGACCATCCCATACTTTTATAGGCCAAAATGCCAGCAGCTTGCGCCAATGCTTCGACGATCAATACGCCAGGCATCACAGCTTTGTCAGGGAAATGCCCCTGAAAAAAATGCTCATTATAAGTAACATTCTTTAACGCAATAATAGATTGGTCAGAATCAATAGATACAACTCTATCTACTAGTAAGAATGGATAACGGTGTGGTAAAAATCTTAACACTTCTTGTATATTCATTTCAGTCATTTTTGCTGCTTTCGCTTATGTTGTTGTTGCTGCTCTCACCAGATTGCAGGTCCGCACGCATAACTTTTTCTAAAGCACGCACGCGCTTAGCCATCGCTTCAATCTGATTAAATCTCGCTACGTTACGACGCCAAACGCTATTTTCACGCGCAGGCAGTCCTGATGAATAGATCCCTGGCTCTAATATAGAGTGATTAACTGCCGAGGTGCCAGTTATATACACCCGATCCCCTAAAACAATGTGCCCCGCAATACAGGCCGCGCCGCCAATTAAACAACGCTTACCTATAGTGGTACTGCCAGCTACACCAGCACATCCCGCTATTGCTGTGTGATCGCCAATAGTTACGTTATGTCCAATCTGGACAAGATTATCAATTATTACCCAACTACCAATCACTGTGTTGTCTATCATGCCGCGATCGATGCTTGTATTACTACCAATTTCTACATGATCACCTATAACTAAACCACCAAGATGCGGCATCTTAAACCAATCACCTTGTTCGTCTATTTCATATCCAAAGCCATCTGATCCTAATACAGTTCCACTATGTATTGTGCAATAGGCACCAAGTTTGGTATTGGCATACACATTCACGTGCGCTTTTAATTCCGTATTATCCCCAATAGTGCAATTATCACCAATCACACAATAGGGACCAATTGTGACCGCATTCCCTAATTGCACATTCCGTCCTAACACCGCCGTAGGATGAATATTAGGCTTATTCTCTTGCTGATTCTGCTCAGAAAC
>DALYEH010000005.1:9177-17057 GCA_031972715.1 Gammaproteobacteria bacterium
TGCAATAGCTTACCTAAAGCCAACCGTGCATTTTTAGCAATAATTACAGGCACAGGACTATGTGCAGCATGCTTGCTTGATGTGAGTACAGCACTGGCTTTAGTGGTAGAAAGATATTTTAGATATGCAGGATTATCCGTTAAGAAACTTATACTACCAGCATTTGCAGTATCTAAAGCTGATACGTTGGTTAGCAAAATGGAATCTACAGCCCCGACACTCTCAGCAAGGTCCGCACCAATTTTAGATGCTAACTCTTTTAAGGTTGTTGGGGTCTGTAATTTTAATTCCATTAAGGGTTCTCAATTATTTTTTTGCTTCTTTATAACGCTTGTCTAAAGACTGTAAAGCTTTATATGTGTAATCAGCTTTGCGATTAGTAAACAACGCAACTTGTTGCTGTAATACTAAATCTAACTTTTCTTCTTTAGCTATTTCAGCTAATACTTCTGATACAACTTTTTCAAAAGCTGCACCTTCTTTTTCTTGACGCTGCATTACATCATGCTGAAATGCTTCACTATCTTCTTGTAAAGATTGCTTCATTTTGGCTAATTCGCGCTCTTTCTTACTGCGCTCGATTTCACCTAAAACATCTTTATCACGTTCTAAAGCTTCAAACTTGCTCATAAGTTCTTTATCGCGACTCATTAATGCTTCTTGGCGTGCAGAAAACTCTTTCTTCATCTTTTCCATTACATTTTTAGCGTATAAAGATTCTTGGCTTAATACATTTTTATCCACTAAACCTACCTTTAGCTCCGCATTAGCCAACCCACTAGCTAACGACAAACATACTGCCGCAATCAAAGTCATGTGTTTAAAACGCATCAAGATGGCCTCCAATATAGTAAAAACTTAAAACTGTGTGCCCAGGCTAAACGCAGGTATGCGGATCTGATCGCCTGGCTTCTTATTAAGCGGATACGCAACGCTCAAAGTAATTGGAACGTGCATTGGCGTATTCCATGTGAAAGACAAACCAGCTGAATAACGTATGCCAGTTGGATTGCGATCATTGCCTAATAAATCCTTTTTATTATGCGTATCATATACCTGGCCGGCATCTAAAAACAAGGCCAATCGCATAGTTTTAGTGTCTTGCACAAAAGGAGGAGGGAAAATTAGCTGTGCCCTTGCCTCTACCATCACATTACCACCAAAAGGTGTGTTCTGAGAGCTTAATGGGCCCAAGGATCTTTCTTCAAAACCGCGCACGCTATCTGAGCCACCTAAATAATAATGTTTAAAAAACGGGAATGGTTTATTACCATAATCATTTTGATAACCTACTATTCCACGCAAATTAAGCACTAAAGGATCGCGAACGGTTTTAAACCAGTTTAGATCGTAATCAAACTTATACACACGTAACTGCGATGCGGGAATATTACCTTTAAAGGTAATAGTGTTTGCCCAACCTTTGGACGGGAATAAATAGTTATCTAGACTATTATGTATCCATCCCAAAGTACCATAATATTCATTGAAACCTAAGGAAATATTACCTTCATTCCCCGCGAAAGGCTGACCGCCATTATACGCACGAGCGAACGTTTGAGCTTCAACTGGGGAGACAGGATAATTCATTTTTAAGATCAGATGATCGACACCAAACCCAAACTTAAAATAATTGTACTGTGAAACTCTGAAGCTCCAGCCTATAGTGAAACCGGTCACATCTGTTAAGTAATTGAAAACATTAGAAGTTTTACTTAAACGACTACGAGAGTTATAGACATTAAAGCCCATTCCTATACCCGAAGCAGTAAAATATGGGTCTGTGTATCCTAGATTGTACACCTGCGCAGCTTTGGTATGATTAAAGATAAAATTAACATCTTTACCAGTCCCAACAAAATTTTTCAGATCTGCGCCTACGTTCGCACCCAAGCCTTCAGCTGCAGAATACGTTATACCCGCAGACACTTGCGCCGTACGTTGCTCATCAATTTTATAAAGAAGATCTACTTGATCGTCTTTATCTGACACAGGAATGGTCTTAATGTCTACATCTGTAGCATAGCCATCGCGCATGATCGCTTCTTTACTTTCTTTTATTTTACCAGTCGAGATCCAACTACCTTCAAATTGCTCTAAATCACGTCTCAAGACCGTATCCTGAGTCAAAGCATTGCCCACGAAAGTTACACGCCGAACAGTAATACGTTTATTCGGCTCTACTACCAAGCGTAAATTCACCATTTTGCTTTCTGGATCTATCTCATCCACGATGCGTACTTCAGCGCGACTATAGCCAGCATCGCCGAGCATCGTTTCTAATTCTTCTTTAACCTCTAACACAGACTTAAGAGAAAATACCGCGCCGGGTTTGAGTTTTTTATCCACCACAGCCTGCATCTTATCCCTCAGAGATATTGATAGTTAGGTATACATACTTTTTATCTACACTTAAAGAAACCTGCGTGGACTCAATCGCGAAATTGATATAACCATGATCCATGTAAAAGGAACGCAGCATTTCCAGATCTGCAGCTAATTTTTCTTTAGAGTAGTGGTTTGATTTGTCATACCAAGAAAACAGATTTTTGGTCTTATGAAACATTTGTCCGCGTAAGGTGCGCGCAGAATAGGCATGATTCCCTACAAATTTTATCTCTTTAATTGTAGCGACCGTACCCTCATAAATATCTAAAACAACTGCAACACGGTTACGATCTTCAGGTGTGACTTTTATATCTACCTTAACGCCATAACGCTGCTTCATTAGATATTCACGCAGGATCTCTTTTTCTACCCTACTCATAACATTAGGGTCATATACGCGACCTACAGCAACATTATTTGCTTTGAGGATCTTTTCTACGTCATCTTTGGTTTTAATCCCTGTGATTTCTAGACTACCAATCGATGGTCGCTCTACTAATTTTACAAGCAAAGTAGTGCCATCACGTTCTATAGCTACGTCCTTGTAGAAACCGGTCTTAAATAAATCATGTATAGCTGTATTAACCCTTGCCGGCGTGGCTTGATCGCCTACACTTATTGGTAAATCGGCTAACACGGCATCTTCTGACAAACGCTGATTGCCTTCTATTTTTATTTTTTTCACAATAAACGGCTCGAATGCCATTAGTGAACTAAATGACATTAGGCCAATTATTAAGATTACTGCTCGCGTAAAAAGTTTTGTCATTCCGCTAAAAAATCTCGTTGCAAGGTAGGCGACATGTTAACACAACCATACGAGTTTTATCTAGCGAGGTACTAAAAATGCTTTGCACATATCTCTTGTAAATTTAGACCATGCGTCAACTCATAATCTGAAACCTTGTTATGTTGCAAGACTATAATCCGATTACAGACTTTGTTCAAAAAGTGGCGATCGTGGCTTACAACCAATAGAGTTCCTGGATACGCATGCAAAGCCTCGGCCATGGCGTCTATGGACTCCATATCGAGATGGTTGGTAGGTTCATCCAAAACTAATACATTACCTTGCTCCAACATAATTTTGGCAAATAGTACTCTAGCAGCTTCACCACCACTTAAATTACCTACAGTTTTATGTACATCATCTTTTGTAAATAACATGCTTCCTAAGGCACCGCGAATACTTTTATCATCCGCTGCTGGTACGTTATCTGCAATCCATTCGTATATACTGGATTTGTTGTTCACTACCTCATGATGATCTTGTGAAAAATAACCTAGCTGTGCCTCATAGCCCCAAGTAAATGCAGCAGTCTCTGCATCTATCTCGTTTAATAACACCTTAAGCAAAGTTGATTTGCCGATCCCGTTTTGTCCTACAATCCCGACCTTTTCGCCCCTATCTACGTTAAATTTTACTTTACTTAATACTTTATTGGGACCATAACTTTTATCAATTTGCTCAATCTGTAACACATGCTTACCAGATGGTCGCTTGATATTAAACATAAAATTTGGTGCTTGCCTTGTTGATGCCACTATTTCTGTTAGTTCGATTTTTTCAATCATTTTAACTCTAGATTGGGCTTGACGCGCCTTGCTAGCCTTAGCTTTAAATTTATCTACAAACGCTTGCATGTGCGCAATTTTACGTTCCTGTTCCTTTAATTCAATTTCTTTTTGTGATGACGCCAATTCTTTAGCTTGTAGAAAATCATCAAAATTGCCTGAATATTCAAGTACGGTACCATAATCAACATCAAGAATATCAGTGGCCAAATTATTTAAAAAGACATGATCATGCGACACTATCAATAACACACCTTTGAAAATGTCTTGCAAATATGTTTCTAGCCATTTAATAGCAGCTATATCTAAGTGGTTCGTAGGTTCGTCTAGTAGAAGTATGTCCGGATCCGAAAAAAGCGTTTGTGCTAATAAAACACGCAGCTTAAAACCACCAGACAAAATATGCATTTCTTCATAGTGTTTTTCTTCAGGGATCCCAAGACCTATTAAAATATGTTGCGCGCGCGTTTCAGCAGTGTACCCATCTTCCTCTGCTATAACATGTTCTAAATGCGCTAAACGCAAACCATCTGCATCAGATAAGGTGGGCAAACGTAACAATTCTTCTTTTTGTTGCATAGCCTCCCACAAAGCTTTGTTACCTTGTAAGACTACGTTCACAATTAAATCATGCTCATATTTATAATGATCTTGCTTCAAAAAGCCTATAGTGCCTTTATTCGCGACATCAATTGTACCGCCGGATGGGGCTTCTTCTCCAGAAATGATGCGTAAGAACGTGGACTTGCCACAACCATTAGCACCAACAATACCATAACGACGTTTGCGCTGTAGAATGCAGCTAACTTCGCTAAAAAGCTCTCGGCCACCATAAGCCATAGATAGATTATTTATAATTAACATGATTTTTAGTTAAATTACACCATATGCAAAATTGATATTGCGCATTATACCCAAATACAAGGTATTTGTCTAAATATATTATTGTTCAGTATGGGTCTTTTAACGGACAAAGAGTGCCTGATAGTTCTGGGTAGTTTGCCGTGCAACTTCCTGCGCACTAATACCTCTAAGCTTGGCGACAAAATCTGCAACGTAGCGCACATTGGCCGGTAAATTCGTATGGCCGCGCACTGGCTCTGGTGCTAAATACGGCGAATCTGTTTCTATTAGAATTCGCTCCAAGGGGATACTGCGAGCTACCTCTTGTAAGGACGTGGCATTTTTAAATGTCACAATCCCAGAAAAAGAAATATAAAAATTCAATTCCAAGGCGCGAGTTGCCATATCTAAATCTTCTGTAAAACAATGCAACACACCACCTACTTTCTGCGCATCTTCTTCTCTCAGCAAACGTAACGTATCTTCTTTAGCATCGCGTGTGTGCACTATTAGCGGTTTGTTGGTTTGTAGCGCAGCCTGGATTTGGTTTCTGAAGCGCTTATGCTGTAATTCTTTTGCTGCTATAGCGTTAGGCTCTTTTGGGATCCTATAATAATCTAAGCCGGTCTCGCCAATCGCCAACACATGACTATGCGTAGCCGCCTTAATATAATCTTCGACACTAGGCTCTATAGGTATGTCTTCATTAGGATGCAAACCAGCAGAAATTTTTACATTGATATATTTATTCGCAATATGATAAAGCTCTGGCATTTGATCAAGATGTGTAGCCACACATAACAAATTATAAACTTTATTATCTATAGCTTCTTGCACCACGGCATCCATATCGGTGCCTAAGGTAACATAATCTAATAATTGTAAGTGACAGTGGGTATCTACATACATAGCGCTACATTGTATGCGTACTTTCAGTACTTTTCAAGTGCGGCCCTAAAATCAACTCTATGCGATTACGCAATTTTTCTCCATTTTTATCTTCTGCAAACTCTACACCAATTCCTCCTGCTTTGTTGGATGGCGATACAGCTGGCGTGATCCAAACAACCTTACCTGAGACACGATATGGCTCATCATCATCCAATAAGCGTATCACTAAATTCGTGTCTTCACCCATCACAAACGTCTTTTTTGTCGGAATAAATAAACCACCACCACGTACAAATTGCATATATGCGGCACGTAATACCCCAGCATCATGAATAATGATTGATAAGGTTTTACGTTTTGGCAAAGGTTTTATTTCTTCGCTATTTGGAATTTGATTAGTGACACCAGCAGATGCGGCAGCAATTTGCGTATCGGTAGGGTTATCACTAGCCAGCACCTTGGGAGCTGTTGGTGTTGGCGCAGGATTGTCTTGCTTGTTTACATCTGGAGGATTTGTATCATCAATCATGCTTAACCCTTTTTTTGACTGTCATTTACAATAACAACATATTTTCCAATAATAACTGCACATTAGGTTTATGATTATGTCCTAATAAATATTGTGCCTGACGTAATTGTTCTAATATAGTCCATAATTTGTGATGCGAAAGCGCACTACACAGTTTTTCTTGTTCCAAACACCAAGCCTTAGCAAAGCGTGTATTAGCAGTATATTTAAAACGTAGCATATCAGTAAGTAGGATTTCAAACCAGTATAGCACCGCTACAGGCGCATGTTTAATCCAAGACTCGGCTATTTGACTAGAGGTCACAGATTTATTTAGCCATAATGCCTGTAAATCTGTATACATAGACTGCACATGTTCTAGCACTGCAGTATCCACCAGCGGAGCATTAGGAATATTAAAGATATGACAGCGGCTAATTATAGTCTTTGCCAGTAGCTCTTTATGGCTAGCAACTAGTATATATATGGTATCGCTGCATGGCTCTTCTAAAGACTTTAAAATGGCATTTGCCGACTGAGCATGCATAGCTTGTGCAGGGTAAATTAATACTACCTTACTGGAACTGATTTGCGGTTTAACGGTAGCAAACTCAAGAATGTGACGCACATCATCAATTACAATATTTTGCTTATTTTCTGGTGTGGTCACATAACAGTAATCAGGGTGTACACCATTAAAAAATAATTTACAGGCTTTACAGACTCCGCACGCCTCATGCTGTACCTTGTTAGTACATAAAAGCCATTGCGCGAATGTTTGTGCTGTATGCAAACCAGCTGCTAAATTGGTACTAACAAATAGCCAAGCATGCGGCAGCGCATGCGCAAGATGCAAATCTTGTAATCTAGCTATTGCCAAATTTTTCATTTAATGCCGCTACAATATTCTCTTGTACCACTTCTAAAGGTTGCATCGCATCTATTACTTTAAAGCGAGCAGGATTACCGTTGGCTCGAGCTAAATAAATTTTACGTGCGCGCTCAAAAAATGAACGCTCTTCTATTTCGATGCGATCACCAGTACCTATACCTTTAGCTCTAGATAAACATAGATCAATATCTGTAGCATCAAGCAAAATAGTTAAATCTGGACGTAAATCACCTTGTACTAAGGTTTCCAGTTGCAAAATATTTTGCAGATACACGCCGCGCCCACCACCTTGATAGGCGTAAGTGGCATCGGTAAAACGATCACACAAGACACATTTATCTTCTTGTAAGGCAGGCTTAATTACTTTTGCTATATGTTGTGCACGTGCTGCAAACATTAATAAGAGTTCCGTAATGGGCGTCATAGTTTCAGTATGATGCGCCAATAATATGCCCCGAATTTCTTCGGCAATTTCTGTACCGCCGGGTTCCCTTGTGTTGAGTACCTCAACTCCGGCAACTTCCAAAGCCGCGCTGAGTAATTTTTGGTGGGTAGACTTGCCTACTCCTTCAATACCTTCAAAGGTAATGAACTTACCCGCGCAATTTTTTAAAGAGTTCATTATTCTACTCCGTATAACTTATGACAATTATACTACATCAAATTGCTTGGTTTCAAAGCAAAGCAAAGGTCTGCTTAAAATAGCGATCACTACCAATGAATAAAGCACTATTAGCAGTACTGGTAAAGATTGATTTATTCTTGATAAGGTAATGAATATAA
>DALYEH010000005.1:17067-28751 GCA_031972715.1 Gammaproteobacteria bacterium
AGTTACCCCACCTATCCATGACATGCCAATATTATATGCTAAAAAAGAACCTGTATATCTGTATTCTTTAGCAAACAACTCTGCTAAATAGCCAGGGAAGCTGCCTGCAAAAAAACCTAAGCCTGCTAGCATAAAAGATGATTGAATTATAATTGCTAGCTCGCTAACAGTGTTTATATAGCTAAACAATGAATAGCCGCTAGTAATAATCACAAAAGCAGCAGCCAGCATCAATAAATAGCGAGGAGCATAATCTGAACAATATCCTGCGGCAAGAGAACTCAAGGCCGGGATCAAGGTGCCATACCCTAGGATAGCAAGTGCTGCACCAGGAGTCATGCCGCGCACATGTTGTAATTGATAAATTAAAAAACTAAACAAAGCATACGTAATACAGCCGATGTAACCTGCGATAAATATACCTTTAATAAAATCTTTAAATTGATGGCGAATCACTAAGAGCAAAGGCATAGATTTCGCAACTTTGTTAGTGACTGTCTCACTAATATTGCGGCGGAAATATATACCTATTGTACCTACTAACAACCCTGACGCTATAAATGGTAGACGCCATTTATATTCAGGCAGATCATGCAAATTATTATCCCCTAGAATCAAACTCATCATCCAACTAGCACTCAACATCCCTAAGCCAGTCACGCTGGCAGAAATGCTAGAAACTAAACCATAATGTTTTTCACACCATGCATTATTCTTAATAAAAACACTAGCAAGATTGTATTCGGGACTCACCGCGACACTTTGTAAAATTCTACATAACAACAACAGGATTGGTGCAGCTATCCCTATCACTGAATAAGTAGGCAAACAGCCTATAGAGCATGTGGCAACCGCCATTAACACCATGGAAATCAACATGGCGCGTTTGCCACTATATAAATCTGCAATGTAACCAAACCATATGGCGCCTAGGGGTCGCATTAAGTAACCGACTGCAAAAATTAACCAGGTAAGGATTATGGAAAAAGACGAATCGCTATTTTCAGGAAAAAAATTCTGCGCAATCAAGGCCGCGCAAAAAGAATATAAGGCTAAATCAAAAAATTCTAAAAAGGTACCTAGCGAAGCTGCAAATAAGAATTTAGCCAAGGAGGCTTTTGGCTCTTGCTGCATATTTTACTACCTAACTAATTTAAAGTGCTATTATAGGCGGCGATTATACCATAAAACTTGTCTTAAGCAGACTCTAAGGTGTCTTGAAATGCCAGTTCTCAGGTAGCGTATACACTAAACGTAAGATCCCGACCCATGCATTCTTATATTGCCCACCGGGTGCGTAAAAAATTGTATGTCTGGCGTGAGAGTCAAATCCTTGATTAAGCTTATTGTGTACCCTATTTCATAATACGTTTCAGGATGCTCGGCACCCTCTAACCAGACACGGCCTATCGCAAAATTTAAACTATCGTTTATTCTTTGCTTGAAAGGCTTTTTCACTATTAAGCATCCTGCAACAGATTCATAAATAGTCGCAGCAACTTTAGGATTGATGCCGAAGGTTATACCCGCCTCTAGCTTATGCTGCCATGCATTCCAACGCGCTTGCGCAATAGCGTATACGCCCTTGGTTGTTGTAGCGATATACTCTAGTGGTTGTTGATAATCCCAGACCGCTGCTTTTAGAATATATTCGGCGTATGCAAGCTCTATGAATTTGTCTACTTCTAAAATTAGCAATTGGCCACGTCTAAACACAGTATCTTGATGTTGTGGATTACCCTGAAATATGCCAGCTAAAATAAACTGCTTCTGATCCCCAATTTTCGCAAACGCACCAAATCCTGGAAACGGATAAGTTGCTAACTGTGTATTATAATTCAGGCTTGCAGTATTAGTGAGGCCTGAATTGACTAGCGGTAAAGCGACCTCTATTAGATTAAAATAGTCATCAAAATCCATAATCCCAGCACGTAGCATAAATTGAGCGTTAAGCTTCCTTTCATACCAAAGATCGGTAATCCGTATTTCCGGTATACCAGAAAAGCCACTGGGCGGTTGTAGCGCACCTGTATATAAACTCTGTTTATGTGTCTGGCCTATACCTAATACGCCCAAACCAAATTCACTGTTCCTCCAGAAACCTGTACTTTGCGTCTTATAGATTGCTGTTAAACGTAATGCTTCTGTGAAAATTGTGCCGGTTTGCACCCCACCATACATATTCGAAATATTTTCAGCCATGGCATAGCCGCGCCATATTAAGTCACTATTAGCAAAACAGGCACAGGGCAAAAATAACAGAGCATACAAAATAGTTTGTAACACTTTAGGCGCACCCATATACTCTCCATGTAGTATGGCAGTAATAATCTGAATACTACTATTAATGGCATCGATGATACTAGTATATAGTATTTTGAGGATGGGTCTGAATTCTGGCAGGTCTAATTATTGGCGCCATACATGCTGATGCATTTTGTGAGTCAAAATTCTCAGCCGCGACGTTATCGCTTGCTAATATATTAGCCCCGGTTGCGCGTTGCACGCTTGCTATGCGACTTTTTGGAGCGTCGTTTAAGCTATACTTATACAGCATAGTTTCCTTATTATACATAGAATTATTTACTATAGATCCGGTAATCTGAACCCCTCCCTCAACAGAAGCTATAGAATTCTTACTTATTACAGGCACAAAAAGCGATGGCATTATTTTCATTGTGCCGTCGAATGTTTTTTGCCATGTTGGAGCAGGAGTACTCACAAAAGGATTGTCATGTTTATTATTCTCTCTTACTTTAGTGCAATTAGCAATAAATTCTTTTTGTTCTCCCACAGCGCGTACAGAAAAAAGCATAGAGGTTATATCTAAAAGCGTATTTAATATACTTAGTGAATATTTTCTGGTGCCTTTATAAGTATGGTCAGGTTCATACGTTTTATAGCGCTCATATACACTCCTACCATTACGTATCAATGCAAATATTTGCCGCACAATATTTATCAACACGGCTATAGGCTTATAAATAATCCTAAGGATTTTTAACGCCACGAATAACAGTTTGGTTTTATTAGTTATATCGCGTATATCATGTGGCATCTCTGGCACATTTACGCCAAAATCTAAATCAAGTAAACTTTGATGTATATTGTGAAATGAGCGAGTCAAACCGCCTAGACTTAAGTACAAACCACACTGCGATACAAGGTTTGCGCTGCACAACACTCCGCCCAAAGCAATAATATTAGTTAGGGCATTCATTTTAAGTATTTTTTCTCCACGTATAGTACCGCCCAAAATACTCAGTATGTGCAAAGCTTCAATTTCAGTTACAATTGCAGTTATGCGCCCTCTATTATATATATAATCAGAGCCTATAATTAATTTTTCAATGCTATCAATAATCGCCCATGTGCTTACATATAGATTTTTTGTATTCAACACTAAATTTGAGACTATTATCTTCGCGAAATTTCGTATTTTCTTGGATGCTTCAATTGTTAACTGAGTACCACTGATGTCATTGCGAATAATTACGCTCTCGGCGTTTATTGTGCCTTCATTTTCCACATGCAAACTACCAGTAGCATAATAACTCTTGCATTCTACTTTTAGTGTACTAACATTAAGTGCAGCCTTTAAATTAATATGATCGGATTTTAGTCGTGTATCCTTTGCATGCATTGCAGATTTGATTTCTATGTTTTTGGCTTTTATATCAAGCTTTTCATCTACAGTAAAAGTATGGTTTTCTGAACAAATCTCAACTTTGCCCGGTGTATCGATTTGCAGACTATTTGTAGTTACCGAAGATTGCATATTAATCATGATGTCTACATGGCCTGAGCACCGTACAGATAATTTGCCCTTTATACAACTTACAGTAACTTTTTCTATGTCTGAGAAATTGCAGCTTTGGACTGCATCGTGTATAGACTCTATAGCAAGTTTTAGTTGCTGTGATCCACAGACAAGTGTTATTACACCTTTTCCTATCAGACGGTTAGAAAATATCTGTGTGGTCTTTCCAAGCGTTGAATCTTCAGTGTGTGTTATAACACTGTTTATTCTGGGCCGATTCATGGCCTCTTTCGCTATCTGGTTTAAACCAGCATTATCGCCAGGCAGAACAGCTACATCAGCACCTCCAAACGCCCAATCGTACCCGATTTTTGCTGCTGTCTTTATACGCCTAAACACATATCACCTTTTTAGTTATTGGTCTTGTCATGCCCCAATATTACACTATTTTAGTTAGCTAGTAAAGTGTTTAGCCGTTAAGAATGTAGTTTTCGCTAGGATTCATGTGGTTAGTGACAGTAAAATCAGGCGATTGTGGGCTTGCGCCAGTGGAAACCGTGTCTTTTGATCCTTTATATGGTCTGCGCATGTCTTGAGGTTTATTACGTTTATATACACTAAAAGGTAGGCTAAAACAGAGGCACTTCCCTACTGCTTGATTTTGAATAGACTCTTGCTCTACTACAGGAGTTAAATCTTTTGCGATTATATCTAATGTTACAATAGGGCTCGTAGCTCCTATTTTAGGCTCTGGATTGGGAAGCAGACTAGCCTGACTAAACATATCTAATGGTGCAATATCTGTTTGTGCATTTTGACGCTGTATGGTAGGTCTTCTGTCGCGAGTTTGGACCTGATATTGGGGCCCTTCTGAAAATATTATGTCTTCTTTAGATAGACCATCAATAAGCAAAGAGTTTGGATTTTCACAAATAAGCTCAATCCGCGAACTTTGCAATGAGTGCTGCACTTGCCAATCTAGAAACTCTACACGCACGGCAAAAGTATGTGCCAGATTCAGTCTTTTTAATTTAGGCAGTCTGGGCACTTTGGTAACAATCAATACATTATCGCTCTCGCGCCTTCTGGGCCGCGAATTTTTGATTCCAACATATATGTTATTTGTTACTGGTGGATGTGGTCTATTGCTAAAATCCAGTTCTTCTATTTGATTTGCAAAATCTACATGCTGCCGCAGCACCTCAAAAAAATCTTCCAAATGTTTAGGAGTAAGCTTTTGATCATTGATACTAATCTTATTTGCGGTATAAGTTCCTTTTTCTATACCATCAATTACTTCTTCAAGGCCAGATGCTTTCTTTGGCACGATATATTTTCCCATATATGTAACACAGATAAAGTAACATGAATAAATAACTGGTGCAATGGAACAAACTTAATAAATGTTACTTTCTACGCGTTTTGTATAACTGTTGTACTGCAGTATTGTGCTCTTGTAGTGTAGCAGAAAATATATGGCCGCCATCTTGCTCGCCTGTAGCAACAAAATATAAATCATTGCCAGTAGCCGGATGTAAGACCGCTTCTATTGCAGACATACTAGGTAGAGCAATAGGTGTGGGCGGCAACCCATGCCGCATATAAGAGTTATAAGGTGAATCGTGTTTTAAATGTTTACGCAATAAAGGCCCATCTAGTTTACTTTGCAAACCATATATCACTGTAGGATCGGCTTGTAACTTCATGTTTTTATTAAGCCTACGCGTAAAAACACCAGCTATTTGTTTATACTCTGACTTTAAATTGGTTTCCTTTTCTATTATTGATGCTAGTATCAACACTTCGTACGGATCCTTCAAAATAGTGTTTGCATCGCGTTGTTCCCAAGCTAGCTGCAGTTTTGCTTGCATGCTAAAATAAGCTCGTCGCAGAAATTCTACGTCTGTAGTTTCTGCCTCAAAACAGTATGTATCTGGTAAAAATATACCCTCAAGGTGATTTACTGGTAAAGCTAGGGCTTTAATAATTTGTTTATCACTTAAACCTTGCAGAGTTGTTTTAATTTTAGGATGCTGTTGCAACTGCTCAAGTAATTGTTTAGTTTGCCAACCTTCCACAATAGTAAATGAATATTGTACTACCGCTCCTTGGAACACCTTGTCCAGGAGCTGCAAGGCTGTCGTGCCAGGTTCAATTTTGTATTCACCGGCCTTTATTTGCTGAGTATTGCCTTTATAAATCAAATAGACGCGCATTAGCCTTGGATAATGTAATACGCCATCTGTGTGCAGTTGTTCAGTGAATTTGGTCAGAGTAGTACCAGCTGGGATCAGCAATTCATATCCACTGCCTGGCACATTTAATGTATCAACAGCTAGCGCTTTCCATGTGAACGCATAACAAAATCCAATTAGAGCTATAGTACACAACATACTATAGCGTAGCAGCTTAGTCAGTGAACTTCTTGAAGGCCAACGATCCATTTGTTCCACCAAAACCAAAGGAATTAGAAATAGCTACATCTATTTTAGCAGCTCGCGCCTTATGCGGCACATAATCTAAATCTGCACCTTCATCTGGATTATCCAGATTAATGGTTGGTGGTGCAATTTGATCCTTAATTGCCATAACTGTAAATATCGCTTCAACCGCACCTGCTGCACCTAATAAGTGCCCAGTCATAGATTTAGTAGAGCTTATTAATGCTTTTTTAGCATTTTCAAGACCTAAGACTTGCTTAATGGCGTTACTCTCTTCAACGTCACCAGCTTGGGTCGAAGTTCCATGAGCATTTATATAATGTACTTGATCTACATTTATACCAGCATCATTTAAAGCATTTTTCATCGCGACTTGTGCGCCTACCCCAGATGGTCTTGTAATATGGAATGCATCTGAGCTCATACCAAAACCAACTAGTTCGGCATAAATTGTAGCACCACGTCGCTTAGCATGCTCATACTCTTCCAAGACTAAAGCACCCGCACCATCTCCTAATACAAAACCATCACGATCCCTATCCCATGGACGGCTAGCTTTTTCAGGATCATCGTTACGCTTGGACAAAGCACGCGCAGCTGAGAATCCAGCCATGCCTAAAGGAGTACTAGCATATTCTGCACCACCAGCAATTATCACATCTGCATCACCATAAGCGATACTACGTAAAGCCAAACCGATAGCATGTGTGCCAGTAGTGCAAGCAGTAACCGGTGCCAAAGTTAAACCACGTAGATTGTACATAATAGACAAATGACCAGAGATCATGTTTATTATTGCAGAAGGAATAAAGAACGGACTAATTTTGCGCGGACCTGATGCATGCAAAATAGCTGTTTGTTCTTCTATAGTTTGGATCCCACCAATACCAGATCCCATAATCACGCCAACACGATCACGATTTAACGTGGTATCGTCAAGATTATCTAATCCAGCATGCTTTATTGCTTCCACGCCAGCCGCTATACCATACAACACAAAGGTATCACACTTACGCGCTTCTTTGATAGGCATAAAAGTAGTAGGATCAAAATCTGGCACTAGCCCAGCGAACTTAGTCGGAAATTCAGTGGTATCAAAAGATGTAATTAAGCGTACACCACTTTCACCGGCCAAAGCCTTGCCCCACACTGTGTCTAAACCTAAACCCAATGGACTAACAATTCCTAAACCAGTAACTACAACCCTACGCTTAGTCACAACCTTTCTCCAACAAAAATTAGCTTTCTTCTACACTGCTCATTCTAGTAGAAACATATTCAATGGCATCCTTCACTGTGAGGATCTTTTGTGCATCTTCATCAGGAATTTCAGTTTCAAATTGATCTTCCAATGCCATTACTAGTTCTACAGTATCTAAAGAATCGGCACCTAAATCACCTACAAAAGATGCTTCAGGTACAACTTTATCTTCGCTAACACTTAATTGTTCAGCAATTATTTTTTTTACGCGATCTTCAATACTCATTATACTACGCTCCCCTCAGGTTTAAAAATTAACTCATTAACATGCCGCCATTTACATGAATTGTCTCTCCTGTAATATAGCTAGCGCCTTCCGAAATCAAAAACTGCACTGCTAGTGCAATGTCCATTGCCTGTCCCATACGCGACATAGGGATTTGGGACAATAACTTTTCTTGTTGTTCAGTGGGTAAATTTTTAGTCATGTCAGTTTCAATAAACCCTGGCGCAACAACATTCACTGTAATACCACGCGATGCAACTTCTTGTGCAATAGATTTACTTAAACCAATCATACCAGATTTAGCAGCTGCATAATTTGCCTGCCCAGCATTGCCAGTAAAAGCAACTACTGAGCTAATATTCACTATGCGTCCCCACCTAGCTTTAAGCATAGGGCGTATACAGGTTCGCATCATTCTAAAAATACTAGTCAAATTAGCATCAAGCACGCTATTCCACTCTTCGTCTTTCATGCGCATGAATAAATTATCAGCAGTAATACCTGCATTGTTGATCAAAATTAAAGGTGCACCCACGCGTTCAGTAATTGCGTTTAATAATGCATCAATACTCTCTTGCTTAGTCACATCTAGCTGCATGCCAATAGCGAACTCATTAATAGCATCAACGCCAGCTTGTGAGGTAGCAGTACCAATCACAGTGAGTCCTTTTGCCGCTAGCTCTTGTGCTATTGCACGACCAATGCCACGACTAGCACCAGTTACTAACGCTACTTTTTTTCCTAACATATTACTGCTCCTAATTGTGGTGCAATACGCTTAGTAAGGCCAGTTAAAACATTGCCTGGACCACACTCCACAATTTCTGTAACACCTTGTTGCACAAAATATTCAATGGTCTCTACCCAGCGCACAGGACTATATAACTGTTGCTCTAAAGCTAAACATATCCCTGCAGCATCATTATGTATAGCAACGTCAAAGTTATGTACCACTGGAATCTTTGGTTGCTGCCATTTTTTAGCAGACAAATAACCAACAAATTCAGCAGCAGCTCCACGCATTAATTCACAATGCGATGGCACACTAACAGGCAACATAATAGCACGCTTGGCTCCCGCTGTTTTCGCTTGCTCAAGAGCTTGTTCCACTGCTTTACTATAACCAGCTATCACAATCTGTCCAGGTGCATTAATGTTTGCCGCCTGCACACCAGAAATCTGGGCACAAATGCTTTGCACTTGCGCTAAGTCCAATCCTAAAATCGCAGCCATAGCACCAACACCAGGTGCCACTGCAGCTTGCATTAATTCTCCTCGTTTAGCAACTAACTCTAAAGCATCCGCAAACGAAAGAGCTTGGGCACATACTAATGCAGTATATTCGCCTAGACTATGGCCAGCCAACATACATGGTTGTGGCGCTGCATCTGCGACTCTAACCTGCCAAGCAATCACACCTGCAGTTAACATCGCTGGTTGAGTAAACGCAGTTTGGTTCAATTGCTGCGCAGAATCTTCAGCAATCAACTTCGCCATATCATAACCCAAGACATCAGAGGCCTCAGTACAAACAGCTTGCACGATAGCAGGATGACTAGCTGCATAATTATGCAACATGCCCACACTTTGTGAACCCTGTCCAGGAAATACCACTGCTAATTTTTCATTCATCTTAGTATCTCACTAACGCCGAACCCCAGGTCAACCCACCTCCAAACGCCTCAAACAATAAGTTCTGACCACGTTTAATACGGCCATCACGAATTGCTTCATCTAGCGCTAAAGGTATGGATGCAGCTGATGTATTCGCATGTTTATCAACCGTAATCACCACCTTTTCATTAGGGATCCCTAATGATTTAACTGTAGATTGTATAATTCTTATATTTGCTTGATGCGGTACTACCCAATCTACATCACTTGCTTGCATTTTATTTGCATCTAGCGTCTGTTTTGCTATCTCGCTCAACCACTTAACGGCTAAACGAAACACCGCGTTACCTTGCATATTGATCTTTTGTCCATACGTCATAAATAACGGCTCTTTAAAATTACCATCCGCATTCAAATGCGCGGATATAATACCTGGCTCATCTGATGCTTCTAGAATCACTGCTCCAGCACCGTCGCCAAACAATATACAACTGCTGCGATCTGTCCAATCTATAACTTTAGACATGGCCTCGCTGCCAACCACTAACACACGCTTACTATGCCCAGTTGCAATAAATTGCATTGCGGTGCTCAAAGCATATATAAAACCACTACATGCAGCTTGTACATCAAAACATGGACAGTTAGGCATGCCCAATTCAGCTTGTAACAAACACGCAACCGAAGGAAACACATGCTCTGCCGAGCAAGTCGCTACAAGCACCATGTTTATATCTTCGGGTTTCAAATTTGCTGCAGTTAAGGCATTTCGCGCCGCTTCTGCTGCCATTGAAACAACTGTATCATTCTCTGATACGATGTGGCGCTGCTTAATACCAGTGCGCTGCACAATCCATTCATCGCTAGTCTCAACTAGTTGTGAGAGCTCAGCATTCGTTAAAATTTTACTCGGCAAAAAACTACCGGTAGCCACTATTCTGGCGTACTTCATGCTTCAATTATCTCTGTATCTTGTAATTTGGCAACAACTGCAGCACGTATCTTTTCTGGCACATTCATCTCAGCTTCTTTTACAGCTCTGCGTATTGCAGTTGCATATGCTTCAATATTGGCACTACCATGACTTTTTATTACAACACCTTGCAAACCAAGCAAACTAGCGCCGTTGTACTTATTTACATCCATACGCATAAAAACACGTTTTAGGATTGGCTTGCAAACTAAAGCAGCGAGTTTGGTAAACCAATTGCGCGCAAACTCTTCACGCGCTACTTGCATGATTAACTTTGCTACACCTTCGCTAGTTTTAAGCGCCACGTTTCCTACAAAACCGTCACACACTACAACGTTAGCCACACCTTTGTATATAGCATCGCCTTCTACAAAGCCTATGTAATTTATATCTGTGTGCTGCTGCAATAATTGCGCAGCTTGCTTTACAGCTTCATTGCCCTTAATTGCCTCAGTGCCGATGTTTAATAAACCAACACTAGGCACATCTGTGCCTAAAGAGGAAACCAAAATTGAACCCATGACAGCAAATTGAAATAAGTGCTCTGCCGTACAATCAACATTTGCACCTAAATCCAACATATACACCACACCTTTTTCAGTAGGAATAGGGAATAATATGGCTGGGCGATCAATTGCAGGCAACATCTTTAAAACGTAACGTGCAGTAGCCATTAATGCACCAGTATTACCAGCACTTACACACGCTCTCGCAACACCATCTTGTACTAAATTTAGTGCTACACGCATGGACGAGTCTTTCTTGCCACGTAATGCAGCAGCAGGGGCTTCATCCATTTCTACGATCTGTGTAGAGTGATGAATTTGCAATCTATTTTTGTCCCAGGCAATATCCTGTGCTTCTAACGCGCGCACCAAGGCCGTCTGGTTACCAACCAAAATTAAATGCAATTCTTGATTTTCAGATAATACTTTCAATGCTGCTGGCACGGTGACTTTAGGTCCGAAGTCACCACCCATAGCATCAATAGCAATGCAAATTTTGCTCATTACTTCTTATTCTACTGTTTCTACGTCTTCTACTTTAGCAATCACTTGTCTACCACGATAAAACCCATCAGCAGTCATATGATGACGACGATGTGTTTCTCCACTTTCTTTATCAACAGATAAAGTCACGCCTGTTAGTGCATCATGTGAACGGCGCATGTCTCTTTTAGAACGCGTTTTTCTATTTTGTTGAACTGCCATTTTTATCCCCTGCTAGCGATCGTCCACTTTAGGAACAATCTTACCTAATTTCAATTCTTGCAAAATCTGAAATGGATTAGCCAAATCTTGCACCACGTCATCTTTGTTCTCAATTCGTTTACACTGTTGCCTATGAGTAGCATCATCTAGATCATGCATTGGTACCTGCGGCAACGCTAAGATTAATTCATCTTCAAG
>DALYEH010000006.1:0-5323 GCA_031972715.1 Gammaproteobacteria bacterium
CACGCCAAAGCGCGAAGGGCGAACAAGCCTATCTGCTGGCGAAGTAGGCTATTTAATCGCGAGTATTAAGGACATTTATGGCGCTCCAGTTGGTGATACTATTACACTTGAGCGTGATCCTGCAGCACAGCCTTTGCCAGGATTTAAGCATGTACAACCCAAAGTATATGCTGGCCTTTTTCCCGTTTCTGCTGATGATTATGAAGATTTCAGAGAAGCCTTATCAAAATTGCGTTTAAATGATTCAGCACTATTCTACGAACCTGAAAATTCTTCTGCCTTAGGCTTTGGGTTTAGATGTGGCTTCTTGGGTTTGTTGCATATGGAAATTGTGCAAGAACGTTTAGAGCGTGAATACAATTTAAATCTAATCACCACTGCGCCAACAGTAGTATATGAGGTAATCAAGCGTAACGGTGAATGTGTGCATGTGGACAGCCCAGCGAAGCTGCCAGATTTGGGATTAATTGAGGAATTACGCGAGCCAATAGTTGTGGCGAATATTTTAGTGCCGCAAGGGTATGTAGGTAACGTAATTTCTTTGTGTGTTGAGAAACGTGGTGTGCAAAAGCATATGAATTACATTGGTAATCAAGTTGCTTTAGAATATGAACTACCTATGAATGAAGTAGTACTAGATTTTTTTGATCGTTTAAAATCAGTAAGTCGCGGCTATGCATCCTTAGATTATCATTTCGTGCGTTTTCAAACTGCGGATATGGTCAAGCTAGACATTCTAATTAATGGCGAGCAAGTTGATGCTCTGTCTCTTATCGTACACAGAGATACTGCTTTTAGGCGTGGCCGTGATATAGCAGAGAAAATGAAAGAGCTGATCCCTAGGCAAATGTTTGACGTAGCGATCCAAGCTGCCATAGGCGCGCACATTATAGCGCGTACTACAGTAAAAGCTTTGCGTAAAAACGTTACAGCCAAATGTTATGGTGGTGACGTGAGCCGTAAACGAAAATTACTTGAGAAACAGAAGGCTGGTAAAAAGCGCATGAAGAGCGTGGGTAAAGTTGATATTCCGCAAGATGCATTTTTGGCAGTTTTAAAGTTAGATAAGGATTAATAGTATGCGTTTTGAAGAAATATTAGTGATTTCTACAGTAATTTGTGGAATTATCTACGCTTATGACTTTTGGCAACGAAAAAAACAGAAGCGCGAAATTAAACGTTCTTGGTTAATAGCAGAAGTGATAGCGATATTCCCGGTATTGGTACTAGTATTAGGTTTACGTTCTTTTTTGTATGAGCCATTTCGTATTCCTACTGGATCCATGAAGCCAACCTTGCTAGAAGGCGATTTTATTTTAGTGAATAAATTTGCCTATGGATTACGTTTGCCGGTTTCTGGCAAAGTTGTGTTGCCAATTTCAAAGCCAAAAACTGGCGATATAGTAATATTCAGGCATCCGGATCAAGATTTAATTAAACGTGTAGTTGGCGTACCAGGTGATCGTGTGCGCTATAGTGACAAGCAATTATATCTCAATGATAAAGTTGTGCCGCGTACATTTATAGAAGCGACCCAAGATTATGGTGTCTATACTATTGAGAGCAAAGAAATCTTAGGTAACATTATCCACGACATTTACGATTATCCACAAACTCATCGTGAGTACCGTTATACGGATGTAGTGGTGCCAGAGGGTAGTTATTTTGTTATGGGTGATAATCGTAGTAATAGCAAAGATAGCCGTGAATGGGGTTTTGTAAGTGAAAAGGATCTCTTAGGAAAAGCTGTTGCAACATGGATGAGTTGGGATAGCAATGACAATGATAGAATTTTACCAGTGCGTTGGTCTCGCATAGGTAAATCAGTCTATGTATATGCGGATAACTAATGATAAATTATCAAAGTTTAAGTAAAGATCTAGGTTATACTTTCAAAGATAGTGCTTGGCTAGAGTTGGCCTTAACACATAGATCTATGGGCGCCACTAACAATGAACGCTTAGAATTTTTAGGCGATTCTATTCTAAATTTTGTAGTAGCACAAGAATTGTACACACGTTTTGGAACTGCGTCTGAAGGGCAGTTAACGCGTATGCGTGCGCACTTTATCTGTGAGGATATGTTAAGCGTACTTGCGAAAGCGTGTAATCTAGGAAAATATATTATTTTGGGCGCAGGTGAACAGCGCAGTGGTGGGCACCAAAGAGCTTCAATTCTAGCTGATGCATTAGAAGCAATTATAGGCGCTATATATTTAGACTCTGGTTCTGATCTGCGCATAGTGCAGTCGGTGGTCTTGAAATGGTATGGCGATAAATTTGAAGCTTTTAATGATAAAAAGCTGCAAAATTCTAAAGATCCTAAAACAGTGTTGCAGGAACTACTGCAAGCTAAAAAATTGCATTTGCCTGAATACAACATTATAAAAGTAGATGGTGATCGCCATGATCAAACATTTTATATAGAGTGTAAGGTCGTATTATTGCCTGGTCCTGTGCAGGGCATTGGCAGTAGTAGACGCAAAGCTGAACAAATGGCCGCTGAACAAGTATTGGAATTATTAAATGCAAACAAATGATAGTTATTGTGGTTTTGTGGCTATCGTAGGTAGACCTAATGTAGGCAAATCTACCTTGTTAAATGATTTAGTGGGCAGCAAAGTGAGTATTACTGCGGATAAGCCGCAAACTACACGCCATAAAATTATTGGTATCAAAACTGAGGGCGATAGACAAGCAGTATTTATAGATACTCCTGGCATGCATCTGTTGCAGAAAAAGGCCATTAACAAAGAAATGAATAAAGCTGCTAAAAGCGCATTGCGGGATGTAGATGCCGTATTGTTTGTAGTAATAGCGCTAGAATGGACAGAAGAAGATGAGTTGGTCCTGCAATGTGTACGTCATTTAAAATGCCCAGTTTTTTTAGTTGTGAATAAAGTAGATATGGTGCCGCAGAAAGAGCAGCTGCTACCATATATGCAAAACCTAGCTGAGAAAATGCCATTTCAAGAAATCATACCTTGTGTTGCTACGGATGGTATGCAAGTGGCGTTAATTGCAGAAAAAATATTCTCAGTATTACCTGCAGGGCCGCATATGTATCCTGCTGATCAAACCACAGACAAATCTTTGAAATTTAGATTCGCAGAAATTATACGTGAGAAATTGACACGGATCCTTAGTGCAGAGTTACCTTACGCGTTAAGTGTAGAAATTGAAGATATACGTCAAACCGATACGCAATTAGTAGTACATGCGATCATCTGGGTAGAACGCGATAGTCAAAAAATGATTGTCATAGGCAAGCATGGCGCTGTGCTCAAAGAGGTTGGCAAGCAAGCTAGATTGGATATGAATCACTTGCTAAAAGCCAGCGTGCATTTAGAATTATGGGTGAAAGTACGAAATAATTGGTCAAATGATACTACGGCATTGCGTAATTTGGGCTATTTAAGTGATGAGAACTAGGCAAGAGCTGCATGCGGCTTATGTCTTACATACACGTCCATTCCGTGAAACCAGTATGTTGGTGGAGATTTTGAGCGCTGAGCAAGGACGCTTAACTGTAGTAGCACGTGGTGCTAAGCGTGGCAAAAGTAAAATCAGTAGTTTATTACAGCCATTTTTAGCCCTTAAGCTCAGTTGGTATGGGGATGGTGATCTTGTCACCCTAGTGGATGTCGAGGCATGTCAACCAGGACCGACTCTATCTGGACGTAATGCTATTTGCGGATTGTATCTGAATGAATTGCTAGTTAAATTATTGCCTAGGTGGGATAGCTGTACAGTATTATATAATGAGTATGAGGCAGCTATTGTAGCTTTAGCGGCTCAGCAGATCCTAGATCAAATAATCTTGCGAAAATTTGAAATGCAGCTATTAAAATCTATGGGCTATGCTTTACAACTGCACAGAGAGATTACTACTGGTATGGCAGTACATGCGGATCAGTATTACGTTTTTGATCCAGAGCAGGGGCCACGTCTAGCAGTAGCAGGCAACCCATCTGCAATTAAAGGGGCCAGTTTATTAGCTTTAGCTGCCGAGGCTTGGCAAGAGCCTGGCGTATTGTTAGATATAAAGCGTTTGATGCGAGTGGTTTTGCGCCACCACCTGGGTGCAAGGCAATTGATAAGTAGAGAGCTATTATAATGCAAATTTTCGGTATAGGCACAGACATAGTTAAAATAGAACGTATTGAAGAAATGTGGGCTACGCATGGTGTAAACTTTGCGCGACGCATTTTGACCGCGCATGAATTAGACGTATTAGCGAAGCAAAAAACTAAGCATGCTGCTTTTTTGGCGAAACGTTTTGCTGCAAAGGAAGCGATTGCTAAAGCCTTAGGCACTGGTTTTAGAGACGATGTAATCATTACTCAATTAGGTATAGAGACCGATCCACAAGGCAAACCTCATGTAATGTTTTATGATGCTACTAAAAAATTTGTAGAAACCTTAGGAAAGTTAGATATTCATATCAGTTTGTCTGACGAAGCAGACTACGTGGTAGCTTTTGTAATAATTTTAAAAGAGTAGCGAACAAATTTATGCTTAAAAAAATCTTAATGCTAATAATATTACTAGCAGTGCATTCAAGCGCGATGGCGCGTTGGGCAACTTTTGCTGATGCACCTGTGGAGATGTTACAGCGCGATATGCAAATAACTGTACGTGCTGATGGTTCTTGCGAGATAGATGTAATTAAACAGATGAAAATTTTGAATGAACGTGGTCGGGAGGCAAATTCAAAACTTTCGTTATATTACAACCAAGATAATTCTACTTTAAAGCTGGTTGAGGCTAAGACGATTATTGATGGTAAAGAATTCAAATTAGATAAAAATTTGATAGAAGATAAGCCCCTAGCCAGTGAAATACAAGGTTTTGATCAGACACATCAAGTGTTGCTTGCCTATCCACAAGTGAAGGTAGGCGCGATTTTGTACGTGCATTACAAAATTAATGTTCTGCAAGCAGAAGTGCCAGGGTTTTTCGAGTATTTCTTAGACTTTGCTGATGTTTACACAAAAAATGCTAGCGTATCGGTAAATTCCGCATTGCCATTATTTGTAAATTCTAATGATCCTGATCAATATCTATCTATTGAACAGGGGCTACAAGGTAAGGTACATACACTCCAGGTTAAATTACTAAAACCAATCTATGTGAGTTTAGTAGACGAAAAACAGGTAACTATTAATCCAAAAAAGTTTCCTTGGGTATTTGTGGCTACTTCTGACAAGTGGGAAGAATTTGCGCCTAAACTTGCTGCAGAGTATCTTAAAGTGCAGAGTCAAGCATTACCGCCCATGTATGCAGAAATTCTCGAGGCGGTAAAGCAGGAACAAGATCCAATG
>DALYEH010000006.1:5333-7526 GCA_031972715.1 Gammaproteobacteria bacterium
TGATTGGAAAAGCGCACATGGTCGGCATATACCACAAAATTTGCAGGATGTGACTGACAAGCGTTTAGGTGATTGCAAAGACTTTGCCACAGGCATGGCTGCAATTCTACGCAACTTAGGTATTAAGGCGAACGTCGCCCTAGTGCAACGCGGAACTGGAGTCTACGATACCAAATACATAAAACTGCCAGGTTCTGTGCATTTTAATCATGCAATGGTGAGAGTAGAATTAGCAAAAGACAAAGTACTTTGGGTAGATCCCACAAATTTCGTCAGCATTGCTAATAAAGTTTTACCAGATATTGCTGATAGGCAAGCCTTGGTTTTAGATGAAACTAGTTATTTGGCAGATATACCGCAGTCCACGCCAAACGATAACATGATTATAATGCAAAAAACCCTAGATATGCGTGATAATGATGCAATAAAAGTTGACTGTACCCTTAGTTTAAAAGGTTTAAGTGCCGTGCAACTTACAGGGGCAGAACTACAAGTATCACCAGAAACAATCCAAAATGCTGTAGTGTACGAACTAGGTAATTATGACAATATTATAGAAAAGAGTGTTATTGCACCAAAATTAGATAGTAGGTTAGTACGAGATTTGGATTTCAAAGTTAAGTACACTGAACGCAATATGCTCATTAACACCAATGCTGGCAAAGCCATACTAATAAAAAATAAATTTGTTGATACTTTTATATTTAACGCTGAACAAGTCGCAGATGTATATCTAGGTGCGCCTAAAACCGCGCAGATCACTATCACTTTGGATAACATACAGGTTGCGAATACTGATATATTAGATTACACCTTGCAATCGCCATGGGTAGATGTGATACGTACTGTTAAATATAAGCAAAATTCTGTCACGGTCAATCAGAAAGTTGTTATTAAAGTAAGTTGGTTATACGATGAAACTATTAAATCTAAAGAATACCAAAATTTCGCTGCAGAATTAGCGAAAAACTTTAAAGAAGGTATCGCGATAGTGTTTAACTAAAGAGTACGGAGTTAGTATTCATGCCACAAAACAAAAAGAAGAGTGCAGACACAAAGCAAGTTGGCTCTGGAAACAATATTTTTCCGCATCATAATATCTTAGAATTTGCAGGAACGTTGACGAACGTAGATTTTCTCAATACCTGGCTAGATACCCCTAGCATAGTGGCATTTTCTGCAACTTGCAGTGCGGGTAAAAATATGGCCACTAAAACTATAATAAAAAGGAAGCTCTTAACTGCTGTGGTACGCGGTGACGAAGATGGTGCCAAGAAGATTGTAGAATGGTATCCAGAACTATTATTAGATGCATCTACTAGTGTTACAGACCTTTCTGGAAAGAAAATTAAAGGGCTAACCTTTCTACAAGCTGCAATATGTGCAGGGGATGTAGATATGGTGCAGATGATAAAAGAAGTTTTACAGACGCTAGCATCAAACAAACCATTAGAGTTCGCGCCAGGATTAGAGATAGAGCGCCAATTCAGAGCAATTTACCCAGAGGGAATAGATTCAGTAGAAGCTGCTCAAAGAGAGCAAGCAGAACAATTACAGGCCACTACGCTTGATGAAATATTTCTTGCAATTAACAATGCTAAAGATTATCAAGTTGAATTTGAACTAGATAGTCCTGGAAGAACTATTAGATCTAATGATGCAGACTGGAGATTTGAACTGGCAAATCCATCGCAAATTAGTTCAAGCAGGCGATTGAATGTAGCTTTACACAATTTCAGAAGACACTTTACTACCATATCGCACCAAGATAAGATATTTAATCCTTTTTATTTACTAAAAGCCTTTATATTTTATAATCAAAACATTAATCAGTTTAGTGGCGAAGGCTATGAGCAAGAGCAGAGACAAAATTTATTTTGGACACAGGTAATTGGATATATCCAGCGTCATTTACCGGCTTGCTATTTGCAAGCATTTGCGCAAGGTATTGCTACAATTGCGAGTGGTAAACAAAAACTAAAAAGAGATTTTGAATTTAGCAATGAAAAAGGTTATTATATTCTCCCGCGTGCTAGTGAATTAAAGAACCTAGGTTATGAATACGCTGTCGATGGCACTTGCTTGGTGCGCTTAGGTTCAACGATTGATGCGTTAGTTAGCCCCGAGATTTACAAAGAGTTATTAAAATCAAAAAAATCAGGTTTGTACGAGGTATGTTGCGTTGTGAAGAGT
>DALYEH010000006.1:7536-8533 GCA_031972715.1 Gammaproteobacteria bacterium
AGATCTTCGTACTGTAATCCTAAGCTGTTGCAGCTATGGGGCGCTGTGCATAGAATTCCAGAATTTGCGTGATTTCTCTCTGCATAGCGCTTACATATTTGGCCATTTTGTCACTATTCTCCTCAGCAATAGCATCTTCCAATTCTTTGGCTATGGCTTTTAACTTTGGCACACCTACATAGCAGCAGGCACCATGTAGTCGATGTACGTACTCACGTAGATCGTGCAGATTAGTGGCATTATAGGCAGTTTGTATATTATTCAGATCCGTAGGTAAACTTGCGATTAGCATATCTAACATTTCTTGAGCGAGATCTTCTTTTCTAGCGGCTAGTTTTAAACATAGTTCCCAGTCTATTGGAGAAACATCTTGTTTTTGTATTGGTTCCATATTTTGCTCCTTGTCCAGTGAAATTACACCACTATGAGTCCATTTGTAGATTGAGGCACGCAAACTATTTTCATCAATAGGTTTAGTCAAATAATCATTCATTCCAGCCGCTAAGATTTTTTCCTGTTCGCCAAGCAGCACATGTGCTGAGAGCGCAACAATGGCTGTATTGTGGTTGGGGTTTTCAGTGCTACGGATCTGTACTGTAGTTTCTACACCATCCATGCCAGGCATATGCAGATCCATTAAGATTAAATCGTAATGGTTTTTATTGCAGAATTGTATTGCTTCGTAGCCGCTTTTAGCTAAAGTAGGGATCACGCCTATATTTTGTAAAAATACTTGTACTAGTTTTAAATTTGCTAAATTATCGTCTACCGCAAGTACTTTCATGCTTGGTAGTGGCATTGGACTTTGATCGCTTAACTGCGGCTGCGTAATAAAGATTTTACGTAGGGCGTCGTATAATTTTTTGCGGCTGATGGGTTTAGCTAAGCATAAAGTCGCACCAGATTGTAAAATTTCGTTGTGCATGCCGTACTCAGTAGTATTTACAAGCACTCCTATAGGACAAGCGAATGGCTCTTTTACGTTCTTTATGATGTC
>DALYEH010000006.1:8543-25655 GCA_031972715.1 Gammaproteobacteria bacterium
CATGAGGCTGATTTACACCCAAAATCACCATGCTAAACGGATCTCCATCAGAAATACCCTGTTGTGCAAGGTAAAGAATGTCATCATAACTTTCACATTCATCAACGCGTATGCCCCATTGTTGCAGCAAATGCGCTAATGCTAAACGTGTTACTAGATGTTTCTCGTAGAGTATAATGCGAATATCAGCTAACTCGCGTTCATCATTCATAGAATTGTCGGCAAGTTTTTCTGCCTGGAACGTGAACCAAAACGTGGTACCTTTGCCAACTTCACTCTCTAATTCTATGGTTCCGTGCATTTGTTCTACAAGTTTTTTACAAATTACTAAACCTAAACCTGTACCGCCAAATTTACGTGTGATATTTGGGCTGGTTTGGTTGAAAGCGTGAAATAGTTCCTTTTGTTGCTCTTCACTAATACCTATCCCAGTATCGGTAACGCTGATTCTTAAAGTAACTAAATGAGCAATATTTTGATCTAGCATTACTCGTATCACAACACTGCCTTGTTGTGTAAATTTTATTGCGTTGCTGACCAGATTTGTTAACACCTGCTTGAGGCGTAAAGAGTCGCCGTTAATTTTGGTAGGGACGTCTGAATATATGAATGGCACTAAATCTAAGGCTTTATCATGCGCGCTTGGACCCAAAAGTGTTAGGGTGTCTTCTACGCATTCGCGGATATCCATAGGCATTAGATCTAAATGCAATTTACCAGCTTCAATTTTCGAAAAGTCTAAGATGTCATTAATAATTGAAAGTATATTGTGCGCTGATTTTTGAATAGTGGACAAATAATCTAGCTGTTCTTCGCCCAAATTAGTTTTTTCTAACAAATTAATAAACCCAACAATCCCATTCAAAGGGGTGCGCAGCTCATGGCTCATGCTGGCTAAAAATTCGGATTTAACCTGTGTGGCTGTTTCGGCTTCTTTACGCGCCAGATCTAGCTCAATATTTTGGACCTCAATAGTTTTTAAGGTTTGCCGCAAATTAGCAGTAGCTTTATCGATATTCTGCTGCATTTCCTCATGCGCTATATGCAATGAACTAGCCATAGTGTTCACGCCTGATTCTAAGATCCCAAGCTCCCAGTGGGATTGTGTATTAATCCGCGTCGCAAAATCACCGTTTTTGATTTTCTCTACCGCAGCAGTTAACTGCAATATGGGTTGTGTGACGTCATAACCTAACCTTAGGGCAAGTAAACAACTAATGCTTAAGCCCAAGAGGCCAATCAAGGCGCTATGGATTAAAACCTGATATTCCTTAAGACGTGTTGTTTTATGATCTAGCTCTACTTTTATCCAACCAATCACTGTGGTATTTAAATTTTCGCTCTCCATGGAGTTGCTATTTTCAGGATAAGTATCAATAACTACATCCGGTAAGGTGACTGGAGCTATATAACTAATTGTGTCATTCAAATTATTTGGTGTAATTTGCACTGCATTAGGGGAGGTGGGTGGTATGATGTTCGAGGTGAGTTTCCCCGCGCTTGCTATCTCTATGCCCTTTTTATCATAATAAGCCACGCTAGTAACATCTTTACTGATTGTCTGTCTAGCCAACATGCGTAAAGATTCAGTATCGCGTGCAAACACGCCATACTGCCCCTGCGATGCTAAGCGCGAAGCGATAGCTGTTCCACGGTCATTCAAAGCTACGGATAAATCTTCTAATCTGATGCCTATAAAGTACACACCAAGTAAGATGGAAATTGTAATAGTAGGTATTAATGCGAGAAACAAAACGCGCTGCTTAATACCCCATTTGATAGTCATTTAGATTACCCAACAAAGTTGACCAATGCATATTTGCTAGTTTGCCACAAATTATCGTTAGAGTGTACAAACAATTTATTGATATGTTAGGCGAGTAATTTACTGTCTAAAGAGACGCTCACATTTAGCTTGCACGCTTGTCATGCTACGAATAGGATAAAGATCTAGAGTCCCGCGCCTTGTAAATGCGCCCTCTACTGTTAAGGCACTAGGTTTACAAAACTGTATCAAATCACAATAGATGCGCTCTATACAAAGTTCAGGCAGAATAGGGTGTTTACGATAAGAAACAATATATTTTAACAGAGCCTCTGGATCAATTTTTGCGCCACTATAACTAATGCGTAATGATCCCCAATCTGGCTTGCCACTTGTGCTAACAATTTGTAGTAAATCTGAACATAACTGTTCAGTGACGATTTGTTGTGCATCACAGCGCAGGAAATCTGTTTGTAGTGCATAGGCGCTACAATTGAGAGAGGAGTCATCAAGATTCGTACCAGAGAAGTGGGCAGCAACTTGCATAAATTCAGGTAATTGCTGCGCTAAATAGATTTGCACGGTACTATCAGTACACTTTGATAGATCTTGTTGTATGATTTTTTCAAGTTCTTGCATACTTGTAAATTGAGAATTTGCAAAACTATATAAATATAATTTCAAAGCCTTAGCTTCTAGCATGTATGTAGAGTTGCATGGCACATGTATTGAGAGCATCGCATACTCAGCGGTGCCTTGCGGATTCAGCCAGGACATATCAAAATTATTCCATATGTCAACGCCTTGCAATGCCAAGTTCTGCATACTGATTGCTGCGTTATGGCGAGTTTCAGCTCGATTAAGAGTTTTTAGCAGTGTAGGATCATATTTATCTGCATACACAAGTTTATTGACATTATTTGGATTCGTTTGTGTATCCATATTATTCTAAAACCTCGCGATGCATAAATTCTAAGAAATCTATAGACTTACGGCAGCGTATATTCTGTATGCTGATCCCGCCTCTTCTATGTAATGATATTGATAAAACAAAGTTACTCGCAATGGTTTGGTTGAAACGTTTTGAGAATAATTCATTACAATATGCTCGAGTTGTATAATTGTTATTGCGCAGCTCTAATACAGTAGCATCAAGATCTGCTTGCACGTTTGTTAGAGGTTCATCGCTGTAAATATTTGCGATCCCAACAAAAGGTTGCCCGCTATGCTCACAGATAAATCTTAAACCTTGGGAGATTTTATGTGGGTAATCTGTAGGTTGCGGTAAGTGATTGAAATTTATGGCAAAAAAATCTTGTCTTGGGATTAGTTTTATATAATTGTCGCCAAAACTGGCATTTTGCTTTAGATGGTTGTAAATTTCGCTACGCACTGTTTTAAGATCAGCAAAGGTTTTACTATTTAAAGTCATTAAGTATGCTTTTAAATCCCAGGTGTTAGTGTTTGGCTGTATGGGATCTTCAAATATTTCTAACAAGGCAATTTCTGGTTTACCAGTACTACTTAACCAAGATACCTCGTACGCGCGAATTATGTCTACACCATATAAATAGCTCATTTGCATCCTGCAAGAATCAAACTTATTATATTCTCGTTGCTCAAACTTTACATAACATGAGTTAAAAAACTAAAAACATGCGAGCTTTAAAGTTTACATGGTTATTATATGCGATGATCGCACTTTATGGAATTATTCTCGGTTGGTTCATATATATGGGACCATATCTGACATATATAGTTCGTAAAGATATAGCTAAAGATAGAACGCGCATTGTCGTATCTTTAACAACCACTCCGTATAGAATAGATAAGATTAAGCCAACACTTGAGGCAATTAGACAGCAGAGTATAAAAGCAGACAAAATTTACTTGAATATTCCCTATCGTTTGCAGCGTACTAATGTAGAATATGTAGTCCCAAGCTGGTTGCATGAATATCCAGACATAACTATCGTACGCGGCGATGATTATGGGCCGATCACAAAGTTATTACCAACCTTGCAGCAGGAACAGGACCCACAGACAATTATTATTACGGTTGATGATGATGTGTGGTATCCGCGCCATGTAGTGCGTGATTTAGTACATTTTTTATTGCAAAAGAAACATTCTGCAGCCACACCAGTGCATATTAGTTTTGATCTAGACGCAGATTATAAAATAACTGCTTTAACGCATAAATATAAGCATGCTAGTCAGACTAAATTAGTTGTTGGTGCGGCAGGTGTAGCTTACAGAAGAAGTTTTTTTGCCGATGACTTTGTTACTATATTTATGGCTATACCAGATATCTGTAGATTATCTGATGATTTAATTATTAGTATGTATCTAAGCAGCCATAAGATACAGATCCAACAAGTAGCAAGGGGTTCCTTGCATCCCTTAGTAGTGCCATTTACCTATAAGGAATTGCCTTATCGCTTTGCAGCTGATGCTCTGTCCTATGCGCACGGAGGCTTTAAGGCTAATGAGGAGCATTATTCTAGTTGCCTGCAAGAGCTCTCTAAAAGCGGTTATGCAGGTTTGAGTGCGGCATGGGTGCTTTAAAAAAACTATTTGCCACTAGATTTGGATAGGGCACCCTGCATTTCAGAGCAGGTTTCATGGTAATATATGCTTTGTGGGCAATTTAAAAGTATGTTAAATGACTATTGAGATAACTAGATTAAGCCATGATGGGCGTGGTGTAGGGCGTGATAGCGCTGGTAAAACTATCTTTATTGATGGTGTATTACCGGGCGAAAAGGTCAATTATAAAATTACTCGTAGTAAGAAAAAATACGATGAGGCTTTGGTCGTGGAAATTACGCAACCCGCACCTGAGCGCGTAGTACCGGATTGTGTACACTTTTTGACTTGCGGTGGATGTGCTCAACAACACATCTCCTCGGCGGCACAGCTAGCGGCCAAACAGCAAAGCGTGTTAGAACTGCTGCAACATTTCGGTCAAGTGCAGCCAGAGCACTTGTTAGCACCATTAACAGGGCCTACCTCTGGTTATAGAAGCAAGGCGCGCTTGGGCGTACGCTATGTAATCAAAAAGGACAAAGTGTTGGTGGGCTTTAGAGAAAAGAATGCCAACTATTTAGCAGATATAGATTCTTGCTCCATACTACACCCTAAGATTGGTAATTTGATTTTACCATTAAAGGGAGTAATCAGTACTCTTGGAGCATATCAAGAAATTGCACAAATTGAAGTAGCTGTAGGTGATGATCGCATGGCCTTAATTTTTAGGAACATGATCGAGTTATGTCCTGAAGATATGCAAATTCTCATTAACTTTGCGATGCAGCATGATTTTGATTTATATTTGCAGCCAGGCAATCCAACTACCGTATATAAAGTTTGGCCCACAGAAGGTGTAAATAGACTACATTACAACTTGCCAGTCTACAATTTGGAATTAGCTTTTTACCCTTTAGATTTTACACAGATCAACCCGCAGCTAAATGTTAAAATGCTTGCGCAAGCTATAGATCTTTTACAATTAAATGCTAATGACCATGTTCTGGACTTATTTTGTGGTTTGGGTAACTTTACCTTAGCTATGGCTACCATTGCGGCAAGTGTAGTTGGAGTTGAAGGCTCGACAGATATGGTGCAGCGCGGTTATGAAAATGCACAACGAAACAATATTAACAATGTGAAGTTTTTTGCTGCTGATTTGTTTCAAGACCAGAAGGACGCACCCTGGGCCAAGCAAACCTATACTAAGATTTTATTAGATCCACCGCGCAGTGGTGCGCAGGAAGTATTACCCTTGCTTGCTAGTATGGGGGTAGATATGATTTTATATGTATCATGCAATCCAGCTACGTTGGCACGTGATAGCGGGATTTTATGTCAGCAACACGGTTATAAGCTGACGCATTTAGGCATCATGGATATGTTGTGGAAACGATGGCTTTGTTTACCAAATAGAGCAATTGAGCTCTAGAATGAGATGGAACTATGGTTAAAGTACGTGACTCGCACCCTATACATGCTGACGGCAGTATCGATTTAGAAGCATGGATTGCTAACATCACTGCTGATCGCAGTAGTCTTGATGAGAATGTAATGCGTAAAGCTTGTACATTAGTGCAAAACTTTGCAACTTTACGTAATGGTTTGTTAATTGCTGAGATCTTAGAAGAATTAGGGTTAGATTCAGCGTCATTAGCTGCCGGAATAATTTACGATACTTATCATGACTGCAATATATCTGCTACCCAAATTCAAGCTACATTAAGTCCAGAAATTTTAAAACTCTTGCAAGGTGTGCAAGCCATGGATTTAGTGCATGCGCGTAACCCTTTAAAAATGAATAAAGAAGAAATTGCGCAGGAAACACTGCACAATTTGCGTAAAATGCTCCTGGCAGTTGTAGAAGATGTGCGCGTTGTATTAATTAAGCTTGCCGCTCATTTGGCTGCTATGCGTATGGCTATTCATGCTGCAGAAGATGTCAAACATCAATTAGCACTAGAGGCCAAAGAGATTTATGCACCACTTGCTAATCGCCTAGGCATAGGGCAGTTAAAGTGGGAGCTTGAGGATTATGCTTTTAGATTCTTAAACCCTGAAATCTATAAGAACATTGCAAAGCTATTAGATGAGCGCCGTATTGATCGAGAAAAATACATAGAGCAGGTTAAGGAACAGTTAAATCAAGCATTGCTAGAGCAAGAAATCCGCGGAGACATTTTTGGTCGAGTCAAGCATATTTATAGCATTTGGCGTAAAATGCAGCGCAAAATGATTGGTTATAATGAAATTTATGACGTGCGAGCTTTGCGTATTATTGTACCGACTATTACCGATTGTTACGCTGCTTTAGGTGTGGTGCATACATTATGGCAACATATCCCTAAGGAATTTGATGATTATATAGCTAATCCTAAAAATAATGGTTACAAGTCCTTACACACAGCAGTGATAGGACCAGAAGGCAAAACTCTAGAGGTACAGATCCGTACCTTACAAATGCACGAGCAGGCGGAATTAGGCGTGGCTGCGCATTGGCGTTATAAAGAGGGCAGTCAGCATGAGCCATATTACGAAAAGAAGCTTAATCAATTACGTCAGATCCTAAATTGGCAAGATGAATTGGTGCTAGATGGCGAGGCAGTAGAATCATTACGCGCAGAATTTTTTGCTGATAGGGTCTATGTGTTTACACCGCAAGGTGATGTAATTGATTTGCCAAACGGCGCTACTGCCATTGATTTTGCGTATCATATACATTCTTCCGTTGGTGATAGATGTAGGGGCGCTAAGATAAATGGTAAAATGATCCCTTTAAACCAACCATTAACAAATGGTGCACAGGTCGAGATCTTAACTGCAAAAGAGGGTGGTCCCAGCCGCGATTGGTTAAATCCACATCTAAAATATATTGTTACCAGCAAAGCTAAAGCTAAAATTCAACTCTGGTTTAAACAGCAAAATCGACAACAAAATATCCATGATGGGCGAGAAAGTATTAGTCGTGAATTAAAACGCCTTGGTTTAGAGAGTGTAAATCTTAAAGAAATAGCCACATTGGTTCCAAACTGTAATACCGAAGATGATTTGTTAGCAGGCCTTGGAAATGGTGACATAAAGATGTCGCAAGTGCTAGGAGCTATACAACGCCTCAAACACCCTCCACAAATTATGGCGCCGCTAGATACAGCACAGGATTTTCATCCCCACATACATCAACCTGTAAAGACTAGATCAAGCACAGGGGAAATAGTTGTTGCAGGGATAGATAACCTAGTGACGCACATGGCCAAATGTTGTAGTCCAGTCCCTGGGGATGAGATTATAGGATACATCACGCTAGGTGAAGGTGTAGCCATACATAGACAGGATTGCATTAATGTGTTGCAAGTATCTGAGGCTAAGCGTGCACGTCTTGTGGCCGTAGAGTGGGGTCAACAAATCAAGAATAATTATTCAGTAAAAATCGAAATCAAAGCTTACAATCGCAGGGGCTTGGTGCGAGACATATCTTCCATAGTATCTGCTGAAGAAGTGGATATCATCAGCATCGAATCTATGACTGACAAGGACGCCAATCGCGCTGAGTTCAGATTGCTAATTGAAGTTCCAGGTATAGATAGTCTGGGTAGGGTTTTAACGAAAATTCAACAAATTCCAAATATTATAGAAGTATATAGGATCAATGCCTAGCTACGTTTAATGTTTATTGCTATGAATAAAATTTACGTATCTTATCCACTACTTCTTGCGGAGTCTCTGCAAATTCAAATAACTCTAAATCTTGGGCATCAATCATGTTCTGCTGCAATAAGGTGCCTTTAAACCATTCGACCAAAGGTTGCCAAAACTCTTGGTGGATCATAATGATGGGTATGCGCCTAGTTTTTCTGGTTTGAATCAAGCTGAGAATTTCAGATAATTCATCTAGTGTTCCATAGCCACCCGGTAGTACTATATATGCGCTGGTATACTTTACGAACATCACTTTACGAGTGAAGAAATGTCTAAAGCGCAAGGAAATATCTTGATACTTGGTATTTAGTACTTCACTAGGTAAGACAATATTTAGACCTACGCTAAATGAGTTGCCTTGATATGCTCCTTTATTGCCAGCCTCCATAATGCCAGGACCTCCGCCAGTGACTACAGAGTAGCCAGAGTTGGACAATAACTCGCCTAGCTCAAGGCTAAATTTGTAATATTTGTCGTTAGGTTGGGCTCTAGCCGATCCAAAGATGCTCACGGAGGGAGCTATGTTAAATAGGCGTTCATAGCCTTCAACAAATTCAGATATTACCTGGAAAATTTTCCAGGATTCACGAGTGAGCGAGGAGTCATTAACATCTGGGGTTATTGGTCGCTGTTTAGTATCTTTGGTTCTTTTGTTCATTAGTTATTCCAGGTACAATGCCAAAATTGTTGTCCAAGCCTTCTTTGGACGACTAAATGGTGTAAACCTAAGCTCGCGGCCAATGCAAATATTGGTTGTGCGTATATATAAGTATATTAGTACATGGGAACGAGTAAATAATGTCAAATGCAACTGATGATCAGCAACTCCCGCTACGCAACGATGTAAGAATGTTAGGGGACTTGCTCGGAGTAACCATAAAGCAACAGGCCGGCGAGGAAGTGTTCGCTACAGTAGAAGAGCTGCGCCAACTAGCCAAACAAATAAGAAAAGGCGATGCAGCCGCTACCGATATACTAGTGAGCAGATTACAAAATTTACCATTAGAGACTCTGATCCCAGTGACCAAGGCTTTTAGCCAATTTTTAAATTTTTCCAATATTGCTGAACAATATAATCGCATACGTCGTGCCCGTTCATATAAGATGCAGCCTGAATTCGGACCACAGCTTGGCTCTTTGGAGCAGGTGATCCCTAAACTGCTAGCTCAAGGCATAGATCCAGACGATTTATACAAAGCAATCTTAAACTTAGATATGCAATTGGTGCTTACCTCACATCCTACCGAAGTAAAACGACGCACCATAATTATAAAATATAATCATATTACTCAAGCCTTAGAAAAGCTCGATAGACAGATTTTAACTCCAGATGAAATTTATGCTGCTAAGGAAAGAATTAGTCGTGAAATGACCTCTGTGTGGCAAACCTCTGAAGTGCGGTCGCAGAAACCAACAGCCGCAGATGAAGCTAAGTGGGGCTTTGCGATTATAGAGAGCTCCATTTGGCGTGCCATACCGCGTTTCATACGCGAAATGCAACTGGTGGTAAAAAATACTTTGCAGCGCGATTTACCGCTAGACTTTGCCCCTATCAAAATTGACTCTTGGTTAGGCGGTGATAGGGATGGGAATCCAAATGTAACTCCAGAGGTTACGCGCAGGGTAGTATATATGGCCCGTTGGGTTGTGGCAGACTTATTATTGCTTGAGCTGATGGAATTGCGGCAGAGTCTATCTATGAATCGCTGCAATACTAAGTTGCGTGCTTTAGTTGGTGATGTGCGAGAGCCATATCGTGCGTTGTTAAAAGAAGTAACCCACCGCCTCAAAGCAACACGTGCTTGGGCAAAAGCGAATATTGCTGCGGTAGTGCCAGCCACAGAACCAATCTATACAACAGCTGAAGAATTATTAGAGCCATTAAAAATTTGTTATGATTCTTTACATGAATGTAAAGGTGCAATAATTGCCGAAGGGCATTTGCTTGATATAATCAGGCAAATTAACTGTTTTGGTCTAACTTTGGTACGTACAGATATACGCCAAGAAGCCTCCAAGCATACTGAACTAATGAATGCAATCACCACCAATTTAGGTATAGGTGAATATTTAGAATGGAATGAAGAGCAGCGCCAGAAATTTTTACTTGCGGAATTAAGCAAGCCTAAAACTAAAATCAGCAAACTACTCACACCAGATTTATTCAATACGGTAGAAATTCAAGATACCATCAATACATTCCAATTAATTGCACAGTTACCTCGCGATAGTTTGGGGTGTTATGTAATCTCCATGTCCTCGCAGCCTTCTGATGTATTAGCCGTTGTGTTATTGCAACGTATTTTTCACATGCAGCAATGTTTACCAGTGTCATGCGCAGGCGCACGGCCAGTGAGTTTTTGCAGCCTCTATCTTAGATACACTCTTAAGCTTTAAAGTGTATAGAGAACTGATTGCTGGTTATCAGCAAGTTATGATTGGCTATTCAGATTCAGCCAAGGACATAGGCATGCTTGCTGCTGCTTGGTCACAATACCAAGCCCAAGAGCAAATGCTTTCTGTGGCGCAGAAGTACGATATCAAATTAGTGTTCTTTCATGGACGTGGTGGCAGTTTAGGTCGCGGTGGTTGGCCTACTCACGATGCCATAATTTCTCAACCCCCGGGTTCAGTTTTTGGTGTCATGCGCGTCACTATTCAAGGTGAAGTCATCCAAAATAAATTAGGTTTGCGTGAAATAGCTATGCGAACATTTTCTATTTACAGCACCTCTATTTTGGAGGCTAGTTTATTGCCTCAGCCAGCACCCAAACAAGAGTGGCGCGATTTAATTTCGCAACTAGCGCAAGATTCCGCTAGTGAATACAAAAGCATAGTGAATGAAGATCCAAATTTTTTAAAGTATTTTCAGGCCGCAACCCCAACTAAAGAGTTGAAACGTTTGGCTATAGGGAGCAGACCAGATTCACGTGCCAACATAGATTCCTTGAGCAAGCTACGCGCCATTCCATGGATCTTTGCTTGGACCCAAAATAGACTATTGTTGCCTTCTTGGGCTGGTGTGGGTGCAGCTTTGCGTGCTGCTTTTGGCAGAGATCAAGGTAGTGCTATCCGTAGTATGCATAAGGAATGGCCATTCTTTCAGACCATCCTCAGTATGTGCGAAATGGTTTTAGCCAAGGCAGATATTAGTATTGCTGAACATTATGAACAGCGTTTGGCACCTACTGAACTGTTTGCATTTGGCGCTAGACTGCGCGCACAGTTTGCAGCAGATAAGCAAATGCTTTTGGAAGTTTTAGGCGCAGAGAAGTTATTAGAACAAAATCATACTTTAGATAGGTCAATTAATCTGCGATCACCATATCTATTGCCGTTGCATCTTTTACAAGTAGAACTTCTATATAGAGTGCGAGAGCAGGGTGAAGCCGCGAGCCAGGAACTTATTCGTGCATTGCTGACCACAATTGTTGGTATAGCTGCCGGGATGCGCAATACGGGATAAGCATGTGGCTAGCTAAAATGGTGAAGTTACACATAGCGCATGAGTTAATCAGCGCTAGCTAGAAATGAGATGAATTTTTAAAGTTATGGCTAGGTTCTTAACTGATGTGAAAAAATTGTGGTACAATCACCAGCTGCCGAACAGAGTCAATCGGAGAAAATAATGAAGATCATTGTGTTGGGGCCGCCTGGTGCCGGAAAAGGTACTCAAGCAGAATTAATTCGTGAAGCCTTAAATATTCCGCACATATCCACTGGTGATATGCTGCGCGCAGCCATACGTAAAGGTGACGAGTTTGGCTTGTCTATTAAAGAAGTGGTTGATTCAGGAAAGTACATTTCTGATGAGACGATTATTAAATTAGTAAAACTGCGTATAGCAGAAAATGACTGTAAGAACGGTTTTATTTTGGATGGTTTCCCTAGGACTCCAGCACAAGCCGAGGCTTTGGAAAAAGCTGGTGTGGGTATAGATTTTGTAGTGCAGATCACTGTCCCAGATGAAATGATCGTGCAACGTTTAGCCGGACGTAGAGTGCATATGGAATCTGGACGTACATACAATGTATATTTCCATCCGCCTAAAGTTCCTAACCGTGATGATGTAACAGGCGAAGAACTGACCCAGCGTCCTGATGATAATGAATCTACAGTGAAGGAAAGGTTATCGGTTTATCATTCCAAAACTGAACCATTAGTTGCTTGGTATAAAAATGTTGCTAAAGAACAGCGTACACATTTTATTGAAGTTGATGGTACGCAGAATGAACAAGTAGTGCGTGCTGCGATATTAGATGCGATGCGTAAAGGTGGTGACACCGAGAAACAACAGATTATCGCTTAAAAAGAATGTAGTAGGTCTGCTGCTAGTGATCAATTTTTAGAATTTAAATACGCAAAAAGATCAAAAATTAAAAAAAAATGCACTTTTTTTAGAAATTTTTGTTGCAAATTATGTACTAGTTTAATATTTGTGCTATGTTTGTATTGACGGTTTAATTCTGGATAGCCTTGGGAGATTGATCATGGCAAGAGCGAAGTCAAAGAGAGCGAAGAAGTCTGTTGCGAAGAAAGCAACTAAGAAACGTGTTAGTGCTAAAAGACGTAAGGGCGCTAGAAAGTCTACAGCTAAAAAGAAAACTGTAGCTAAGAAAAAACGCCGTGTGGCAAAACGTAAGACTGCGAAGAAAGGCGTAGCAAAACGTAAAACTGCAAAGCGTAAAACAGCTAAACGTAAGACAGCAAAGAAAAAAGTTGGCAAACGTAAAACTGCTAAGAAAGCTGGCGCTAAGAAAAAGCGTACAAGCCGTAAAAAAGCAAAATCTAAGTCTTTATTAATGGAAGGTCTAGACCTTTTAAACCCTCCAAAGAAAAAGCGTAGAAAGAAGTCTGCTGCTAAGTCTAAGAAAACTGCTGCGAAAGTAACAGTTAGACGTAAATCTCGCCGTCGTAGAGTTGCTTAAGTCTCTCTCCAGAGGTTAGAACCAGCAAGCAAACATCACCCGGGGTAACCCGGGTGTTGCTTTTTTGGGGATGACACAAATCTGTCTGATTACCATATAGGTCACAAATAATGAAAGCGAGTATTGTAGCCCCAAGCATTTTAGCTATAGAAACCGCCACCGATGCCTGTTCAGTTGCGGTTTGCACTCCGAATGCAACAAGTAGCAAATGTATAGTTGAGCCGCAAGCGCATGCCAAACTTATTTTAGGCATGATAGAGGATGTTTGTAACAATGTGGGTATTAGTTTACCTATGCTTGATGCATTGGCATTTGGGCGCGGTCCTGGAAGCTTTACGGGGGTGCGTATAGCTGCGAGTGTGATACAAGGTTTAGCGCTTGGTTTACAAAAGCCCGTGATTGCTATTTCTTCACTACAAGCTTTAGCTCAACAAGCTGCAAACCGAAACAAGGTAGAGGAAATTTTGGCCTTGATTGACGCCAGAATGCATGAAACATATTGGGGTTTATTTAAAGTAACGGCTAGTGGTCTAGTATCTAGCAAGGTGCCTGATGGTTTAGAAAAACCTGAGGATTTGCAGGGTTTAGATCACTTACGTGGCATAGTCGTTGGGACTGGTGCGCAAGCTTACAAAAGTATTTTGTTAAAAGCCAATTCACAATTAAATATTGTGGACGAGATTCAATATCCGCGTGCCGAGGAAGTTTTGCAGTTAGCTATGCACAAGTTCCTTGCTGGCGAGACTATGGCCGGTCATGCAGCTGTGCCTTCATATGTGCGTAATGATGTTGCGCAAAAAAGCAAAAAAAATCCCGACTGAGGTAGTCGGGATTAAAAATTAATTCCCTTTAGGAAATTGAAGTAATTATATACAAAATATTTTTTCTACGTCAAGACGTACAAGAAATTTTTTATTTTGATATTTACTATTCTGACATTTTAAAACTAATACCTGTACTATCAACATGTGTAGTAGTTTTTACTTCTAGGTTGTTCAACTGTTGTTTGTATTCAGCCATAATGCCAGAGTTTATTGTTTCGTAGTGTAAAGTGGTTTGCTTTAAAGTATCTATAGCATAGAGTATATCTTGAATATCTTGTTTCTGTGTAGCAAAGCTTGGATCATCAAATATGCTCAGACATGCTGCTAAAATTTTTAAAGTTCTGGCTTGCAAAATGACTATCTCTAAACGTTTGTCTAGTTCTGGTGTTGTAGATTTAAAATGTTTGCATAAATAAGTAAATTCTTTTTCAAGCAGATCAAGTTCTTTTTGTAATTCCAGTTGCTTTGCTTGTGGAATTTTGTCGATGATGGGTTGTATTGAAAATAGTAAATCATCGCATGCCTTGTAGCGGCCTTGTAACATTGCTCTGCGCTCAGCTCTTTTTTGCATGATATTATTGGGTATTTTTTTCACGCCTGTGAAAAAATTTTCAATGGTTTTTAGGAGTGAGATTTGTGGCATGTTATGAGCCCTTCTTTAAAACCTATACCTAGTTTAGACTTTTTGAGGGCTATATTGGTTCTGCAGCTAAACATTATTTAATTGTATATCTATACAGTATTTATACTGATTTTTACGCGAATTCAAGCAGTCACTTGACCTAAGGTACTGATCCATGTCAAATTTCACATGTACAAATTGCCAGCCATAATCACAGCATAAGACGAGAATGAAATGACATTAGATAAATTATTTGACCCAGCCCAAATAGAAGCAAAATGGAGCAAAATTTGGGAGCAAGGGAATTATTATAAGCCTACTTATAATGGCAATTTACCCTACTGCATTATGATCCCGCCGCCTAACGTCACTGGCAGTCTACATATGGGACATGCATTCCAAGATACGATTATGGACACTCTGATTCGCTATCATAGAATGTGTGGAGACAACACGCTCTGGCAAGTGGGTACGGATCACGCTGGTATAGCTACGCAAATGGTCGTAGAACGACAATTACAGCAGGCTGGTACCTCAAGGCACGATATGGGCCGTGAAGCGTTTGTATCAAAGGTTTGGGAATGGAAGCAAGAGTCAGGCAATACTATTACGCAGCAATTACGTCGTATGGGTGCGTCAGTTGATTGGTCGCGTGAACGCTTTACTATGGATCCTGGTTTATCCCAGGCCGTTATCAAGTCTTTTGTGGATTTATATCGCGAAGGGTTGATTTATAGAGGCAAGCGCCTGGTAAATTGGGATCCAGTGTTGCATACAGCGATTTCTGATCTGGAAGTAGAAGCAGAAGAAGAGCAAGGGCATTTATGGCATATACGCTATCCAGTGCAGGACAGCCAGGAATCTGTAATTGTAGCAACGACTCGACCAGAGACTATGTTAGGCGATCTTGCTGTTGCAGTGCATCCGCAAGACAAACGCTACGCACATTTAGTAGGCAAATTATTAAAATTGCCGCTTACTGATCGCACGATACCAGTTATTGCAGATGAGTATGTAGATCCTGAATTTGGTACAGGGTGTGTCAAAATTACGCCAGCGCATGATTTTAATGATTATGCAGTGGGTGCTAGGCATGGCTTAGGGCATATAAATATTTTCACCAGCGATGCCAAAATTAACGAGAATGCACCACAAAAATATCAAGGTCTAGATCGTTTTGTAGCGCGCAAGTTAATTATTGAGGATTTAACTGCGCAAAACTTATTAGTTAAAACCGAAGCGCATGTTCTAAAAGTGCCGCGCGGAGATAGATCAAATGCAGTTGTAGAGCCATTTCTGACTGATCAATGGTTTGTAAAAATTGAAAGTTTGGCCAAACCAGCAATAGAGGCGGTTGCTTCTGGCAAGATCCAGTTTGTGCCTGAAAATTGGACCAAAGTATATTATGAATGGATGCACAATATTCAGGATTGGTGCATTAGTAGGCAATTATGGTGGGGGCATAGGATCCCTGCTTGGTACGATGCAGATGGGAATATTTATGTTGGCTATGATGAGGCTGAAGTTAGGGCTACTTACAAATTAAGTGCTGATTTTGTGTTGCAGCAAGATCAAGACGTATTAGATACCTGGTTCTCTTCTGCACTATGGCCATTTTCTACCTTAGGCTGGCCAGAGCAAACTGTTGAATTGCAGACTTTTTATCCTACCAATGTTTTGGTGACAGGCTTTGATATTATTTTCTTTTGGGTCGCACGCATGATTATGTTTGGTTTAAAATTTGCGGGCGATGTGCCATTCAAAGAAGTATATATTCACGGCTTGATTCAGGATCAAAATGGGCAAAAAATGTCCAAAACTAAGGGTAACGTTTTAGATCCATTAGACTTAATTGATGGGATAGATTTAGAAACTTTAGTTGCGAAACGCATTAAAGGTTTAATGCAGCCGCAGATGGCTAAAAAAATCGAGCAAGATACGCGCAAACAGTTTCCAGATGGCATTCCTCCATATGGTACAGATGCGTTGCGCTTTACATATTGCGCTTTAGCTACTAATGGCAGACACATTCGCTTTGACTTGAAACGTCTGGAAGGTTATAGAAACTTCTGCAATAAGATCTGGAATGCAGCACGTTATGTGTTAATGAATCTAGAAGGTTTAGATCCTGCTGCACAATTAGATTTGAATACACAATATAAGCAATTGAACATAGTAGACAAATGGATCTTATCACGTTGGGATCAAACTAAAGGCAATATAATTAAGCATTATGCAACTTATAGATTCGATTTTATCGCTAATTATTTGTACGAATTTGTGTGGAATGAATTCTGTGATTGGTATTTAGAGTTGGCAAAACCAACTTTACAAGATCCGGCGCAAAGTACTGCAACTAAGCTTACTCTTAAGTTTATGTTAGGGGAGATCCTACAGGTTTTGCATCCTATAATGCCATTTATAACAGAAGAATTATGGGAAAAAATTCCCAAAGCGCAGAGTAATTTGTTAATTACACACAAATTCCCTGCCATGAATGCGGTATACGATGCAGAAATTGAACATACTATAGGACAATTACAAGCAATAATTTTAGGTATACGCAATATACGTGGCGAGATGAATATTTCTCCAAGCAAAGTATTACCGGTGTTGATTGCTAACGCACAACCAGCGCAGCAAGCGTTAATTAACGAGCATGCTAGTTTGTTAAAGACTTTAGCGAAACTTGAAAGTATTACCTTTTTGAGCAGTGACGATCCACAACCAGCTGCAGCAACTGCACTT
>DALYEH010000006.1:25665-26611 GCA_031972715.1 Gammaproteobacteria bacterium
GCAGATCTTGATCCCTATGCAAGGTTTAATTGATAAGGATGCGGAACTTGCACGTCTAAACAGAGAGCTGGAAAAGATAGGGAAAGATCACAAGAAAATTAAGGATAAGCTAGATAATCCAAGCTATGTACAAAAGGCACCACCTGAAGTAGTGGAGAAGGATAAAGCCTTGTTAATAGATTTACAATCTGCACAACAAAAGATCCTCAGCAGCATAGATAGAATCGCTGCGTTGCAGTGACACGCACGATACGGATTTTTCTAGCTTGAGCCAGGATGAGTGTAGTTATGTGAAGTAACAGACTATCTCGGTGAATGATTTATACGATCTTTTGGACCTGTTACTTAGCTTAAGTAAAAATTACATGAAAAATCGCTTAACAAGAAGTAAAAAAACATTGAAATATTGCTTAACTGGCTCTGTGGCTGTGTTTAAGTACAGTTTTCTGTAGTATTTATAACGAACTAGAACGGGAAGTTTCTATAGAGCCGCTTATATGCAACCTTGCGCCAAAAATTTTGTCCAAGAACATGGTACAAGCACAAGAATTAAGCACTAGAGGTGTATACAGTATGCCAAAACGCAAAAGCACAGAAGTAGGAACTACCCAGCAGACAAGCGACAAGAACAAAAAGCCGCCAGCAAAATTGCATGCTAAAGCTCCAGGGCTTGTGTATGGCATGAGTCTTGCGTTTTTAGTACAGCTAATCAAAAAAACAATAGAAGAAGAAGCTGCTTTATCAGTAGAGCACAAGCAGCAGATGCAGCAAGCCAAAAAACGCAAAGAATATGAAAATGACTTAGCCTTGATGAGCATGGCTTTTTCATTATTAAAGCAAGATCTGGGTGGTACTATAGACTTTAGCAAGGTAAATGTGGCGTTAGTCTTAGCTTATGGGCGTGCTGCTCTAGCGGATGGTTTGCCAAATAATAATATGGCCCATG
>DALYEH010000006.1:26621-28735 GCA_031972715.1 Gammaproteobacteria bacterium
TAAAATTAGCTAAGCAATTGCATGCAGCTAAACAAGAGCATAATGAGAAATTAAGCCCGATCTTGCAAGAATTGCAAGCAAAACGTCCGCAATTGATGCCAACTTTGTTGCGCACATATAAACAAAATCAGACATCACTGAAAACACTAGCCTCTAAAATTACTGGTCAACAAACAGACCTCAAAAATCCTGAGCTGGCTTACAAAGGCTTGGAACTAATCAGAAAGGTTGGTGAGCCCAGTACTACGGCGGATAATAAATCAGTAGAACCAGCCCCAAAAAGACCAAAACTAACGATGAATCCCAATAAAAAAGGTTAAAACCTATCAACTGGTGCCGCAATCGGCAATACCGTTTTTCGTGGCCTAATTTAATTTCGTCGAACTAGTGTTTAAAGATCAAGATAAACTTATTGATCGGAGTAACATAACAACCCAGTTTCAAATTAAAACCATCCATTGGCGGCGTATGGTTTATATTCTATCTTTCCATTATGAATGGAGGCTTCTATGCCTATATCTCAAGATTTACTCAAAAGTATCATATTGGAACAAGATTGACCGGTAGGTATATATCATTGGATATTTATCCAATTTAATTTGCTGAGTTTTCACAATATTATTTTTGTTGAGTTAAAGCGTAGGGGCCATGAAGTATTCTACTATAGCGGGTCTAAAGAATGTGATTTTGTAATACGAGATGGTTTTAGTACCAAGCAAGTTATTCAAGTATGTATTGAATTGCATGATCTATCAACTAAAGAAAGGGAAGTATCAGGATTGATGGAGGCCATGGACAAATTTTCTTTAGCTGAAGGATTAATTATTACTGAGAATGAGGAGTATGTTGAGACTCTAGAAATGCAGAGTAAAACATATAATATTGCAGTTGTGCCTATTTGGAAGTGGCTGAGATCTTTCTATAGTGAATTAGCATGATAGATACAATATTTGAAGCTAAGCGGTTTAAGTTGCTAATATGGCTTCTGACGACTTTGTGTTGATCGAACCATATTTTACCTCTTCATTTTCTTGGGCATTTGTTGACAGGTGGTATGAACCATGGTCTAATTTGCACGATGACTTACATAAAAGTCGGCACATACAATCTGAATGATTGTAGAAATTCTTTTTAATAAGCCGCTATGTATTTAATAAAATAATAAGTAGAATTGGAGACAACCATGCCTATAACAAAACAACAAGCCTGTAATACATTAGCAAAATTCTATACAGAAAATGCTAATTCAGATACTTCATTTCGTCTTAAAGAGTCAATTTGCGGTATTGGTGATTCGAATGAGGAAGGATTTGCGTATCTTTGTAGGCAACTTGTTAACGGAGCAAGCAATGACCCAAATGAAATATTGTATGAGGCCAGTAATAATCTGTCTGCTTTCTTAATCAGTAAAGGTTTTGATGCGACCAATACAAATTCTCCTGATATAGCAACGATAGTAGAATTAGCGAATGCACTTGTAGAATATGATGCTATTCATAACGGAAATAAGATTATAACTGTGGATCACTTCTTGAGCAGTTACGATCAAGAACGTTCAAGTAAATTCATGGCATATAATAACCCAGGTCCTATGTATCATTGTCGCATGATGTAAATCGATTTGTTTAACGTTTTTTAAAACTGCGCAATTCATAAAATTTACTCTACTGCAGTTTCACGCAATAATTCATTGATGCTGGTTTTAGCGCGAGTTTTGGCATCAATGGTTTTGACAATCACTGCGCAATCTAGATTATAATGGCCGTCAGCTGCAGGCATAGAGCCTGGTACTACAACCGATCCGCTAGGGATACGTCCTACCAAAGTCTTGCCAGTGGCGCGATCATAAATTTTAGTACTTTGATTAATTTTAGTGCCCATAGCGATCACGCTATTTTCTTCAACAATAATACCTTCGACTATGACAGAACCGGCACCTATAAAACAATTATCTTCTATAATCACTGGGGTGGCATGTAGCGGCTCTAAGACTCCGCCTATTACGGCATTGCTAGAAATATGGCAATTTTTGCCGATCTGTGCGCAGGAGCCAACGGTAGCCCAAATATCTATCATAGTGCCGCTGCCGATGTAGGCGCCTATATTCACATACC
>DALYEH010000007.1:0-4068 GCA_031972715.1 Gammaproteobacteria bacterium
GATTTTGATAAATTCAAATACACATTTTGTGCACGCTTATTGTTAGCACCTTATGGACCAGAATTTCAGCTACAAAATTATATTTTAACTTCAAACTGCAAACTTTGGCAGGTCAATTTTCGCTACGGTAATAATAGTAACATTCAATCTTATGGTATAGATCTGTTGACGAAGGATATATGGCGATATGATAGATGGATTTTTGGCAATAAACTTTTTATATGGAAACAACCTGCATATTTAAGCCAAAATACATCTGTAGGTGTAGCAAATAATTTAGGCGCTGCTGACTTTGTAAGCGCAGAATATAGAATGAACAATTCTTTTTCTGCGCTTGGTGAATTAGGGTACAAAACAGATGGATATATACAGGGTAATCCGCTTGGTAGCAGCATAGTATGGCGCTTGGGCATTACCCTACATTATTAAGCAGAGTGTTTCTTTACCCATTGAACAAAATTTTGCATCCACTTGTGTAAAAATTCTCTGCTATCTGGTCCTATGTTACCGTTTGCGTCGAATAGCGAATCTTTATATTGTATAAATGCCTCTGGCTGACCCATGGTCGGCATGTCTAAATATGCCAGTACATTGCGTAGGTGTTGTTGCGCAAGAGCACTGCCCATAGCCCCTACGGAAACGCCTATAACTCCAGCAGGTTTACCAGCCCAGACACTTTGCCCATAAGGTCTGGAGGCCTGATCAAGTGCGTTCTTTAATGTACCTGGCATTGATCGGTTATATTCCGGTGTTACGAAAATAATGCCTTGCATGTCGCTTATTTCAGATTTAAAGCGCTTCACAGCAGTTGTAGGATTACTATCATCATCTTGATTATATAAAGGTAATTCACTGATATCTATAAACTTAAATGTTACATCTGCCGGTGCTAGCTTGGTTAGGGCAGTAGCCAATTTTTTGTTAAATGAATCTTTACGTAAACTGCCTACGATTACTCCAATTTGATATTGTGACATTTTAAATTCCTAGCGTTAAAGTTTTTCAATTGCGATTGCTGTAGCTTCGCCGCCACCAATGCATAGCGTAGCTATACCTAAAGTTTTCCCTTTATGCTGCAATGCACTTAACAATGTGCAAAGTATGCGAGCCCCCGAAGCGCCTATAGGATGGCCAAGTGCACAAGAGCCTCCTAAAATATTTACCTTGTTATGAGCTAGCTTTAGCTCTTTCATAGCAGCCATAGTTACTACTGCAAATGCCTCGTTGATTTCGTATAAATCAGGAGTAGTACTTTGCCAATTTAATGTCTTAAGTAAATTTTGCACCGCATAAATTGGAGCTGTAGTATACCATGCAGGATCATGTGAATATGAGCTATGGCCTAAAATTTTTGCAATTGGCTTGAGACCGAGTTGCTTGGCCGTAGATAAACGCATTAAGACTAAAGCAGCCGCACCATCGGAGATCGCGCTAGAAGATGCAGGAGTGATAGTACCATCAGATTTAAAAGTGGGCTTTAAAGTAGGAATTTTTTCTAATTTAACCTTATGTGGATGCTCATCTTCAGTGACCGTAATCGCCTCGCCTTTGTGTTGTGGTGCTGTGATCGGGGTGATTTCGTAAGGTGTAGCAAACCAGCCATTTTTTGTGGCTTCTTGCGCTCGCTGCAATGAAGTGACTGCAAATTCATCTTGGTCAGAGCGTGAAAACTGATACTTAGCAGCAGTATTTTCAGCCAGTAAGCCCATAGGCGTGCCATTAGAGTACGCATCCTCTAGACCATCCATTTGCATGCCATCAATCATTGTAGCGTTGCCTGCTCTATATCCAGAACGAGCTTTGCTGAGTAAATATGGTGCATTACTCATACTTTCCATGCCACCGGCAAGCATAATTTGATTGCTGCCTAGCAAGAGTAAATCATGTGCCAGCATTATAGCCTTCATGCCAGAACCGCATACTTTATTAACAGTAGAGCAAGGCACACTATTAGGTATCCCGGAATAAATTGCTGCTTGACGTGCTGGTGCTTGGCCAACCCCAGCAGATAAGACGCAACCCATGATGACTTCATTAATATCACTGGGCTGTAATCCTGCTCTAGAAATCGCAGCAGTAATTGCTGTTGCGCCTAGGTCTACAGCGCGTAAATTTGAAAGTGCTCCAAGAAAACCTCCTATAGGCGTGCGTGCTGCACCAACAATTACTACTGGGTCAGAGGTATCCATTTACCATGCTCCTAAGCGCAATATGATTGATAACAATTTTAGCAAATTGCATAATAGAAAGCAGCATAATTCTAATTGTTAAGTAAATGACCAAACCTGCTGCTCTTGACCACAAACCATATTCCATGTTTAATTCCAACCAACATCTAATACGGAGTTTTATGATGCAGCTGCATGGAATGTCTGCGTGCAAGATCGCAATCTTAGCTATGATTTTGAATCTACCATCCATAGCATTAGCAACTAATATGACTTATGCTGGAGCAGGTGTTGATACTGTAACTGCAGACCGTTTAGTAGATAAAATCAAACCATTATGTAAGAACACTAATAGACCAGGTTGTTTGACTGCTGAGATTGGTAACTATGGATCATTATTCAGCCTGCAGGAAGCTGTTGGTAAAATTGCAGATCCGATTCTGGTCTCTGGCACAGATGGGGTAGGGACAAAATTGGTGTTTGCACAAAAGGCGGGTAAACATAATACGATTGGCATCGATTTAGTAGCGATGTCAGTAAACGATGTCCTTACTAGAGGTGCACAACCTTTATATTTCCTAGACTATTATGCGAGTGGAACGCTGGATGTTAATGTCGCTGCCGAAGTCATTGCCGGGATTGCTGAAGGTTGTAAACAAGCAGGTTGCGGTTTAATAGGGGGTGAAACTGCAGAGATGCCGGGTATATATGACGCTGGTGTTTATGACTTAGCTGGTTTCGCCGTAGGAGTAGTTGCAAAACAAAATTTACTGCCGCATCCAGTGCATGCGGATGATGTATTAATTGGTTTAGCTAGCACGGGCCTACATTCGAACGGCTTTTCTTTAGTACGCAAAGTAGTAGAAAAATCGCAACTTAGTCTCGCTGCCGAGCCTCCTTTTACATCTCAACATAAAACTCTGGGAGAAGCACTCTTAACACCAACGCGTATATACGTTGCAAGCTTAAAAGAAATATTAAAACAAGATCTAGCTGTAGCTTTAGCACACATTACAGGTAGCGGCATGCCAGGCAATTTGCCTAGAGTTTATGGTGCTGATTTAGTAGCAACTATAGATACCAGCGCTTGGCAAGTACCAGCAGTCTATAAGTGGATAGCCAAAACTGGTCCAGTTGCCACAGATGAGATGTTAAATACCTTTAATTGCGGTATAGGCATGATCATGATTGTTAAGCCACAATATGTAGATAAAGTATTACAAATTATGGCCGCTACCGATGTACCAGCATTCAAAATTGGCAAGATGCGCAAGCGTAAGCATGACGAACCCCAGGTAGAATTTGTAGGCGATCTGTTTGCTGGAATTTAGAAATACATAAGAAGGAGATGTTATGCATTTTCCCGTAGTCTTTAATCTGAAAGTAGTAGGTGAGGTGCAAGCCAATTTAGAGGCAATTATTGTTCCGGTGATGCTAAGACATAACATAGATGTTGATAAAATGCGCTTATCAGCACGTCTTAGCCGGAACGGAAAATACACTTCATTTACTGTTACTTTTATGGCAAGAGATCAGGAGCAATTAGACGATATATATCGTGAATTGTCAGCACATCCCAACATCATCATTGTATTGTAAAAAGAAAATTGTAACTTGTGGTGTACGATAGCACCCTTAAATCTTGCAGTAAGACCATACTCTCACTATATTATAATAAAGATATAAAACTAACTAGACATATATGCAAAGACCAGACCAAAGATTTTCCCAAACGGAAGTGCTAGGCAGCATTGGCTTATTCATCGCTACAATTTTAGGTTTGATTTTCATCAACTCTCCATGGGGGCATGTATATGAGCAGATAATCAATTTACCTATTGGTATTGCCACGCCTTTTGGGGGGTTCAGCAGACCACTGATATTTTGGATTAACGATGGG
>DALYEH010000007.1:4078-10810 GCA_031972715.1 Gammaproteobacteria bacterium
CTATTTTTTTCCTTCTGATTGGTTTAGAAATTAAGCGTGAAATATTAGTGGGAGAATTATCTGGTCGAGCAAAACTAGCATTACCAGGTGCTACGGCTGTAATAGGTGTGCTTGTACCAGCAATTGTCTTTGCGATCTATAACTATGATGATCCAATTAATATGCGCGGTTGGGCTATCCCTACGGCGACTGATACAGCATTTTGTTTGTGTCTTTTAACCTTACTGGGAAGTAGAATACCTAAAAGCATAAAAGTATTTTTAATTTCATTGGCTATCATAGACGATGTCATAGCAGTAGCAATTATTGCTATGTTTTATGCACATAGCTTGTCGCACTTAGGTTTTCTTGCTACCGCTGTTGTATTTGGGATTTTGATATATATGAATTTATTGAATATCAATAATAAAATACCATATATAATATTTGGATTTATATTATGGGTGGCTATGTTAAATTCTGGGATCCATACTTCCATTGTAGGGATATTACTAGCTGCTACTATACCTAATCAACGTTTTAATGATGGGCCAACAATGCTTGAAGAGATTGAAAAAATTCTCCATCCGTGGGTCTCATTTCTAATAATTCCACTATTTGCTTTTGCAAACGCTGGTGTACCATTAACTGAATTCAATACCACTGTGCTACAGACACCCTTAGCATTAGGTATAATACTAGGTCTGTTTGTCGGGAAACAGATTGGTATTTTTGGCACTACGCTTTTGATGGTCAAGTTAAAAGCAGCAAAATTGCCAACGAATGCCACCTGGTCGCAAATGTACGGTGTATCTGTGCTTTGTGGGATTGGCTTTACTATGAGTATATTTATTGGAACGCTCGCATTTATCAATGAAACTGATGAATATATGAATACTGTGAAAGTGGCCATTTTTGTAGGCTCTTTACTGGCTGCATTTGTGGGCTATATAATCATGCGCTTTGCTAAATCTAATGAATGATAGTTCTGAAAAAAATAGAAAGTTTAGCGTGCCACAACTCAAAAGCTGACTTATAAAGCAGTAAGCTCTGTAATTTTCTACAAAATTCACAATTTTTTAAAAGCTAATTGCCATACTAACTAATGCTGTTGTTAAGCAATTCTAATCATGCTATATGTAAATTGCATTCAGTAGACAAGGAGTTAAAATGTTCAATAATAGAGTACCTAATGCAGAGATACCATTAGCAAGACCTATTGAAGAAGAAATACCAGTAGCTCACGTGATTTCAGAGAACGGCATGCCTAGCGCGGAAGCAATAGATAAGAACGCTCAGAATACACATGTTCTTCATATGGAAGAAAATAAGCAAAAATCAATAAAAGCTGTGCAGGATGTAGAAGAGCAATTAACAAACATACAGCAAAAGCCTAAGAAAGCAGACAAGAGCTTGCAAACAGAGACGGATTTTGAACTACAGCAATCACGTTTACTGAATGAATATGTAAAAAAAATAAATTTGGCTGTGCAATACAAAGCTAAAGCAAATTACATGAAGGCTATACAAGAGTATAACAACTCAATCACATGCATAGAACAGTTAATTAGCATATGCAAAAGCAAAGAATTCCAGCGGGATAATTATGTATATTCTGTGCCAGATGCTTATAGCAGTAAAATACATAGTTCGCGCCTAGAGATTGCTAACTGCATGATGGCGAATGGACAGCTGACCCAGGCATACGATTATTTAGCTAAATTGCCGCGCCACCAAAATATAACGTATTCTATTGCGATAGATACAAAAATCTCCGAATGTCGTAAGCTAATTTCTGAACGAGCACAAAAATTAACTGCGATGGCAAATAGTATGCTGGCATTTTGTGATCCTGCCTATGATCAAGAGGCTATATCTGCTCTAAATGAAGTACAACGTTTACAGAGAAAAATTGGCAATGCACTAGATGCAAGTTTTTTAAAATTGCAAGCTACTTTTGAATGGAGACTCAAACGAGGCACAATCAATGCAGAATGTGCACTCCTATTAAATCGTAACCTTGTGCTGTCGGATTATACTCTTGCTGCCAAGAAAGCACGTGATTTAATGAGAGAGTATCAGAATTTTGATAATGTCTTATTTACAGAGGATAGGATATATCTAGGTAGATTGAAAGGGGTTATGCCGGCTCTTGAGCAAGTTGAAGCACAACTGAAGATCAATGCTTTGATTTTAGAATTTGAACAAGATCTCCAAGATAATGATTTAGTATCTGCGCATGCAAAGATGTCTTCTATCTATGCATTATCAAAGAGAATTACCGATCCTAAACACTTAACACAATTAGGTTTGAATTATACATGCCCAGAAACTTATAGAAAGCAATTGAGAAGCTTGGAAGTGAATGTCCAAGAATACAAGCAACGTGCAGAGCAGCAGCATAGTTTAATAGTAGAGAAGATAATTAACCTTGTTTTACAGAAACTACAGCTAAAAATCAAAGACGCAAGCTTGCTGGAACAAGATCTGACCGAACTGCGTGTGTTACTCACTAAAGAAGTAAAGAGGCATTGGTACAAGTTTGATAGCAGACCAGAGCCTTCTGAATTTATGAGCGATCTGGTTGCTACTATCAATTCACATATTGTAGACATAGGTGTTTTCAAACGTTGGTATAATTGGACTTATGCGACTAGCACTTTTGCAGATAGATCTAAGGCTTTAGATGTAGTGGTAAAGCAGATACACGCATATATCCCCTCTGTTTTACCTGATATTGGGTTGTCTTGTACAAAATGAATTTACAATTTTGGTTTCAATAGACCAGCTTCTGTAAGCTGGTCGTAAAGGCTTTTAATAGCCTTATATCTATGACTGATATTTGTCTTATCTTGTGCTTTAGTTTCTGCTAAAGTTGTATCAAAGCCCTCTGCAACAAAAATACGTTCAAAATCAAAGCCATGATCCTGAAACGGTTCTGCAGTGATCGTTCCATACAGACGTCCTTGCGAGGTCAGGGTTATGTTAAGATTTGGCACTATAAGACATGCGGCGCTTATAAAATAGGCACTGCGGTCCTGGGTATCGATTAACTTGTTTTGTAAAGTTTCGCACGCTGCAGTGATGCTGCCGCAGGACTCTCTAAATTCTTTAGTACGAACCCCAGGAAAATCATTTAAAGCATTGATACATAAACCTGAGTCTTCAGATAGAGTGGCTAGACCCGTAGCCGCGCAGTAATATTGCGCTTTGTGGACCGCATTTTCAAGAAATGTATTATATGGCTCATCTGGTTCGCTAGTAGCAAAGCCATCCAGAGATAATGTCTCTACAGAAGATCCTAAAGAATCAAAAATGCTTTGAATTCTTCTGAATTTAGTTTGATTATGTGTGGCGATTAGTATTTGCATAACGCGTGTATCTTATCATTAGCTAGAACTGATTAATAGTCTTGTTGCTAAATATAATGCGTTATACGAGGGCAAAATGTTGGTTTTTACGTCAAAGTTTGGTAAGGTTGCGCTAGTTAGAATACTGTTATAACTGCTCCCGCCTTAGGGTGTCACCGATGTCTAGAAGTTTGCAATATCTTTAAGTTAGGGTGCAAGCTCAATCAGCAAATAGGAATTATTCATGTTTAGCGAAGAAGAAAAATTAAAATTAGCGCAAATAGAAACGATGTTAAAAGGATATATAGATTATCGTTTTAGCATTATAAAAGAGCATAAACTATGTAATAACAAGTTGCTCATTGCAGCAATGCAAGAGATAGAAATCTTTTTACCTACCTATGGAGCCGCGGCTACTAGCGAGGGCCGTACTTCAAGTCTAATCATTAGTCCAAAATTATCCGAGGAACAGATTGCGTCGCTGCCAGAAGCACGAAAGCAGCAACTACAACACTACCTATCTATCAAGCTAGACTTAACTAAACTTATTGCAAAAGATAAGCAAGAACAGGAAAATTACGCAGCAATAGAAAAGCAGTTTTTTTTTCTTGCCGCTAGGGTATACCTGTTACGTGAAGAACATAGAGGAGTGTTTAACAAAATTATCGACGATATGAGTAGTTTTTTCATGTCTCAACCGCATGAGAGTATCCCGCGTTTACAAAAAAAGTATTTGCAGCGCCATCCTCATGCAGCTAAGGATGAATTCGCAAAAAGTATAATACGTGCAATGCTTATGAACATCGATGAAGATTATGAGTTCGTAGCGTACGACAAGTTATTAAGAAATTTAGCGACTATAAAATTGCTCCCAGGATGGCAAGCATTTTTAGAGAGAGCTCCTTGGCATGATGAGCAAATGTATGACCAAAAAATGGCAGAATTGCAAGATAAACTAGCTATACAAAATGACTTGCGAGAACAGGCTGTAAAGCGCGACATTTTATTGAACAATTATAGTCAGGAGTTTGAGGAAATTGCAGATTATGCAGAACAGATCAATGAACTGGAGCAGGACCCCACAGATGTAGATCAAGTATCTACTCGGGAAGAACTAGAGACGTACAAATTAAATTTACTATATGAGTTATTTCTTATTGAATGTATTATTCCAAAAATAGAGAGTCTAGTAAAACTATTAAAAGATAATTTAGCGCAAGCAGAGTCTGCGCATATCAAAGCTGCTATAGCGCAAAGCGAGCAGTCAGAAGGAAAAATGCTCTTAACAGCTTACAATAATAGTTTACCTAAGGATCAGCAACAGATCACAGAAAGTGCAAGCTCAAACAGGCATGCTAAAGAGAGAATCGAAAAGAAGAAGTCAAAAGCATTAATAGAGAGTAGCCCAAATATTGAACTAGTTAAACCTGTTGCTTCAGCACAAGCATGCGAATCTGAGCAGGAGACGAAATTTACATTCGAGTTGAACCAACATAATCATGATTTATTATGTGACTTTTTCGATAAGCCAAATATAAAGTCCATTAATGATGTTGAAAAGAAGATCCGTGCTTTAGCTTTGGCTTTAGGTTGTACTGTTGCGACTAGTGGTATCCGTGTAATTATTCAATATCTCTCTTCTAGTAGAGAATATAATGGACTAAACAGCTTTACTTACCATAAGCCACATGGCAGAGATGCTACACGTTTTGATCCGGCGATTACAGCCAGATTTGTTGAATTTTTAAGAGTACAACAATTTACGCCAGAAAATTGCATCGTAGAGCTACAAAAGCAGAGACCGACAGTAAAAGCACCGTTCTAATATTTGCTGTGTAGTGCATCACTACATTATTACCTACAAAATAGCATTTTTACTGGACGATGTTTTTATTGAACTACTTGAGGAAGATCCATGTTGTTCTAAAATATGCTCATTATCTATGCACTGTAGCCAATTTGATAAACTGTCTGTTGAGTCGCGACTGAAAATTAATGGCAATTTATTATCTTCCTCTGTATGCATAAAGTCTGTTTCTTCTTCGGCTTCTGGCCACGGATAGCTCATTAAATCCGGAATGTCTTCGAAGACAGTTCTTGAATCTTGAGGTGGTGACTCGCAGTCTTTTATTATTGATGTACTAGCAGTGGTGGGTGCATTAAGACTTGCAATTACACCAGCATACTCGCGCATTCTCTTTTGCAGGATCGTTGAATCTTGGTTTTCAGCATACAGGGTTTGTAGTTTTTTTGCGTATAATTGTGCGGCGCCAAATTCTGTAGCTGACGATCCTATAAAATGACTTTGTTTATTAATTATGATTGAAGCTCTCCACCTTTTGCGAGGTTTATAATAATATACCCCGGTAAAGTGAGATTTATTGGCTGGTGCTGATGTTGCTGCTGAGGCTCCAGGCTCGCTGTAGTCAAAGATTTGCCCGAGTTCAATGAGATCGAGAGCATATTTTCTCTCTATAGCAGTTAGTGGATCTTCTGGATTTCCAAAGTTAAATTTGCAATCTGGACGCCCTAGCTGCCATTGTTCATACAGAGCATCATCAAATGCGATTGCAGCTTGCTCTGGATGTTTGAATAATCCTAGATACTTTGTGTGTCCATTTATCTTAATAAAAGCTTCATATTTTTTTGAAGCTGCTTTCCAGCTAACACCTATATATTGATTAGATTTAGGTTTCCTTGCCATGCTATGCTCCTCAATGCTTTTTTTGCTTATGTTGTGAGCGCAGACCCAAACTTAAAAAGACAAGACACCAAGGGATGCGTAAACGATTAACTCATTTGTTACTACTCCTAATTCAAGTGTATTTATAATTTCCAAAAATGCTAGCTTTTTCAGTCAAGTTCGCCATGCAAACTTGTCTTTGTGAGTGTGTGTAGTGACCTTAGTGCTTTGTGTGTTGTGAAAGTGTGCAACGTCTAGTTTCGCTGCTAGAAGAGTGCAGCATCCCTAGCGGCATCTTTGCGGATTTTGCATATATTTATAAAAGCAACTAATAAGCAAGTGTACTTACCTATTGTTAATAGTTGTGCAACTTGCAATAGTATCACGTACATGCTACTGTGATTCAGCTGATTTTATCAAAATAAAAGGTAGCATGTATATGCAAGATAATAAAGATAATAATCCTGTAACACCCACACATTTATATGATGCTGAAGAAGTCAGGCTGCGTAAGGAAAATTTAGACCTAAAATTAAAACGCATAGTGCAATCGATGCATGACGCACAACAAAAATTGGAGCAAGAAACTACTGACAAATGTTTGCGTGACTTACCAACCGTAACCAAGCTTTTGATTAATGAGCAGCATACACAAGCAATAGCATTGCTTAGACAAATGTCATCGTATAAGAATAAGACTACAGCTATTCAGAAGAATAT
>DALYEH010000007.1:10820-16879 GCA_031972715.1 Gammaproteobacteria bacterium
GATACTTTTTTCGCAAATTGTAAAAAAGTGGTAACAGATAAGGTACAAGCCTTAGTTAAGGAAGCTAATGCACTGCTGGATGCGCATTATAAAGATGCGAATAATATCGAGAAGGCGGAGAGTAAGTGCCGCGAAGCATTGAACCTTCAACAAAATATTGATGAATCCGGAAGCACAAACTTAGCAACGCTAAAAACACGGATCTACTGGTTTAAAAATCGCGGTGCATGCAATAAAAAATCAGAGCGTATGCTGAAACAAGTACCCACGAACACAGGCTCAAATAGCGATTTTATAAAAAAATTAAAAAATCATATCAATTGCTATCATACAGCTCAAGATTTTCTTGATATGGATGAAAACTCTCTTTGCGAGAAACTAATTAGAAAATTAGAACAATTGCAGAATATAATCATCCAGCAGAACATCCACCAGAACTTGTTGCCTAAGGTATCGATAGATTTGGTTGCGGGCAAGTTGCTAGAAGCCATGTCTGGCATGAAAGCCTGTTTGAGTGAAGCGAATAAAATTACAGAATCAAGCGACGTAGAGAATTACACGCCTCCAGCTCTATTTACACAGTCAATAGAGATATTATCGGGTCAAGTAAAAGCGTTTGAAAATAGAAAAAATAGAGAGACAGAAGATATATCCAAACGCATTATAGATCAAGCTGTCAAACGCAGATGCGATGAGTTTGGGTCTGGGAATAAATTCTATGAGCAAGAAAAGCAAGCCTTATACAGCACTTTATCTGGTATTTTAAGTGATTACTGGCATAAATTTGATGAACAAGGAGTCCCGGAGGAATTGTCTACTGCTTTATCAGACATAATAGCTAGTGGCTTAAAGCAAACTAACGTAATAAGCAGATATTATTATTGGACCGATGCTGATGTATGGTGTGCTGATATTAAAAGCGTACAAGCAAGCATACGCGACTTGGTGGCCAAACATAGTACTGCTATAGAAGTTGCTCCTGTAGTTATCGATTTACCAATTCTGCCTGATCTGTCAAGTAAGTTTGACACAAGATTAGAGCTACATGTAAGAGATGTATTGCTACCAAGGGCAGTAAAACATGAGGAAGAGTGCAAATTGGAATATGCTTGCAAAACATATGAATTATCCTTGCAAGCTATTCAGAGAATAAAAAACCCTGCTATTTTATCAAATTCGCAATTGCCTACTGCAGAAAAGCTAAGAAAACACATGGATGATTTGAAAATTAAAATTGAGAATTTCAACCATTATAGACAAAGTATGCCTTTTGAGATTTCATCCAGCATAATTAAGCAAACGGTAGCAAAGAAATGTCAAGAATTATGTGTAGGCAAGAAATTGTACCAGCTAGAAGCAAAACGCTTGCAGACCAAATTAAACTCAGCGCTTGCACAAAACTGGCATAAGTTTGATGGTAGAGACTTCCCTAAAGGATTATCCGATACTATCCAGCAAATAATTTATGATAACTTGAAAATGGCTAGAGTAGTTTCTAAGTTTTTTTATTGGACAGATGCTGATGTGTGGTTTGCGGATATTAGCAGCGTTGAAGCTCAAATCCAAAAAGCTATAGAGCAATATGTGCCTAAGCGTAATTATGAGCATGTAATAAAAATAGATTGAACTAGAACTTTACCAGCAGTATGTTCAGTTGATAATATAAGTGCGAACATATACGTTACAAATGAACTACTGCTGTGCCGAAAGGATCTGCATGCATAATCATGCTCATGTGCCTCATTTCCCACTTTTAGAAGATCAAACATATACTGTAAAACAAGCAGCTGTAGTCAAAATGGGTCTACAAGTTGTCACTAAGTATATTTGCTTTCTACGCACGGGAGCTAGGAATTAGCTCAAACTATATAGTAATTGATATCTTAACTCTGGGCCATAGCTTGGGTGAGCGTCAATGTCTTTAACCTCCATCCCACTTTTAGCACATGCTTTCCAGGAGCCTGGATTATCTAACCTTGCTGTCGCAACAACGCCTGAAATTTCTTTATAACGAATTGTACGTCCTCTGTGTTTAAGAAACTCTGCATATTGTAAAAGGCTTGATGCCTCTACTGTGGCAATACCAGTATAACTTTTGCTAAGCCTTTTTGAGTCATCAATTTCATATGATTGTACAATTTCTGGTGTGGTGCAACTCCATGCATCAGGTCTGTTCAAATAAGCCATTTCTGCTTGGCCTTCTCCTCCAAAACCAAGATTAGCATATCCTAGAAATGCATCATTATCATTAACTGCAACTATAAAACCACTCCACAAATACGAGTCATCTTGATTTTTTTTTGGATCAAAGCGATTGCAAAATGTCTCAACTCGATTTTTGGTATCTTGCCATGTTACGGTTTTTCCGTTAGCGAACTTAGCCCTTACGATAGGCTGACTGTTTAAATAACAAAATACAGTATAAGCATCCTTTGGCTGCATAGAACTTATTCTATAATCGTTACCCTTATAATATACATACATAAAAACGCTAGTTTCATTTTCACCATTCTCATCAATAGAGATTTCAGCAAGTGGTTTTTCAAAACCAAGACTGATCTGGGTAGCTGCATATGCATTATATTCGTTTTCTGCTTGCCTTTTTTTCGTCTGTGTCTATTGCCATAGCCATACCTTTTAGTTAACTAATATGTTCTTGTGCTAACTACCTGGCGAAATAATGTCAAGCAACACATAGGCAAGTGTAACGTGTATTTCTTGGCCTGTTTGTTCCCCGATAAGCAGTTTACTTGTACGAAAAACTAGGGCAGGCTCATTCCATTCCATGATGACATCTACAATTTATTAAAATATTCGAACCTTGCTTACTGGAAGTGCTAATAAAAGCTATAAATTATAGCTTAGAAGGCTGTTAGTTATTAAATAATTGACGGAGACGGCGGGAATCATATTGTGGGCTAGAGACCTTACGGATGGGGCAACTGGTTTTTAAGATTTGAGAGTTGCCCCCAAAGTTGCCCCCAGAAAAATTTGTATTCATCAACCCTTAATTAAAGCTAATGCATCATCCTTTATTAACGGTCTTTCTTAACTAGAGATACACGTGTAACTGCACTTGAAAGCAAACTAAATCGACGGTTTTGCTTATTTTGAGCTGCAAAAGTAAACAAAACATGCTATTCTGTTTACATCTTGATTCAAAAGTAAACAAAATATATGAAAATAGGTCAATATCAACAACAGCCACAAGGATTCAAGGCATTTATACCTGCTGAATTTCCCCCTAGCGAAGGCTTTTCATTCCCGCCCGGGCTTATACATAAAGCTGCTCAGGCTACATTAGCTCTAGGGAAACTTGATGGTATAACTCACATCTTACCAGACGTTGATTTTTTCCTTTACATGTATACGTGTAAAGATGCGGCCTCGTCGAGCCAAATTGAAGGTACGCGAGCTACAATGGTTGATGCGATTGAAGCAACAACCAAAACATCATCTACTTTACCTGCAGATGTAGATGACATTTTGCATTATATAAAAGCTATAAATTATGGTTTAGAAAGATTAGTTGAATTTCCATTAAGCACTAGGCTTATAAAAGAAATTCATAAAATACTTATGGATGACGCACGCGCTACACATTTCTCTGATCCAGGTAATTTTAGATCTTCACAGAATTGGATTGGCGGTACGTCTATTAATTCAGCATCATTTGTGCCTCCGCCGGTAGAAGAAATGAAAAGAGCTATGAGTGACTTAGAAAAATTTTTTCACGACGAGAGACTTGAGATCCTTCCCATAATCAAAATTGGATTAGCCCATGCTCAATTTGAGACAATTCACCCGTTTCTAGATGGCAATGGTAGGACAGGGCGAATGTTAATAACACTGATGTTATGTTTAAGCGGAATGTTAGAATATCCAGTATTGTTCTTGTCTTCATACTTCAACAGATATCGGCAAAATTATTATGATGCTCTAAATAAATATCATAATAATGACATGGTTCCTTGGGTTGAATTCTTTTTGGAAGGAGTGTGTGTAACTGCTGTTGAAGCGGTTGAAACATCAAAAAAAATTAACTTGTTACGCGAGCAGGATCTTAAGAAAATTCATTCTTTAGGCAAAACATCCTCTAAAGTTGCGATTGATGTTTTGTTTCATTTATTTAAAGCTCCTGTTATTAATGTTGCTGGGATCATGAAAATAACAGGTTATACTAGGCCTGGAGCTCAGAAGGTTATAGATAGATTAGTTGCGCTTGATATTTTGAAATTAAAGAATGATGATCAGAAGTATGATCGGTCTTACATTTATAGTCGATATGTCGAACTATTTAATTAATTACTATTAATTAAGGTAAATTGTTGTGGAAAATTTTGATATTTTTATAAGCCATACCTGGGACAATAAGGAGCTTGCTAAAAATTTTTTCTATTTATCAATTTCTAACGGTATCAATGTTTGGTACGATGAATCTTGTTTGGGTGATGGAGATCACCTAAGGGATGAATTAGAAAAAGGTATTAATGCAAGCAAAACTTTTCTATTACTTTATAGCCATAAAGCTGGTGCTTCAGAAAATGTAAAATTTGAGATGGCGAAGGCTAAAGAAAAACATAGAAGTGATCCAGAATTTAGGTTAATTGTAATAATTTTAGATGATTCTAGGTTACCAGCAGACTGGCAGCCATTTATATATTCAAGATGGAACATCAATGACATACCTGGTTCGATAATCAGAGCATTACAATCGATCGTTAATAAAAAATTTAATATGCAAGTTGAGCAAGCTGCATTTTTGAATATGCTATCTTCAAACATAAATAAAAATGAGTCATCAGTATTGGCAGAACATACAAAAAATTACTTATTATATTACATGTCACACATTAAAAGTTTTCTGTATAGCATTGCTAATTATGGATATGAGCAAGATCTCAATGATTCTATTAAAACACTACTTAAATTAAGCTTATTTGAAGCTCTACCTGTAATAAATAGTGGATTAATGCATATTGAGCCTGGTGTTTATGAACAGATACACGCAACACGTATGAGAAGCATACCTAGGATAGTAGTGCATGGGCTACCAAGTAAATATAAGTATAAAATTCTTTATAATGACGAAGTATCAACAAAAATAGAATTTACGGACATTAAATCTGGTGAGCCAGTCTTACATGCCATTCCAATATCAATCGAATTTGACGTGGAACTTTAATAGTTATCTTTAAAACTGGAGACGGCGGGACAAATCTGCAGGATTGCAGATTTGGACAGCGAAGCTGCCCGTAGGGCGAGTGCCCAGGGATGGGCACGAGTCAATTGAACCCTTTTTGCGCTTTGCGCCGTCCGCAAGCTCAAAATACTCGCACATTTCCAAGTTTAAATAAAAAAGGGCGCAGGGCGCCCGATTTTATTTAAACTGGTGGAGGCGGCGGGAATCACATTGTCGGCTGTAGACCTTGTGTGGCATAGGATATGCAAAACAGCATTCAAGACATACCCCGTAAATGTACCCCAAAAAATTTGTTACTGGAGCGGGAATAATATTGGTGCCCGTTTATTTACAGGAACACAATATTTCCCAGACAGGAATTGTATTATACAAAAAAATTAAAAATAATATTGAAGAGATTATAGCCGCACGCTTTTTTAAATATGGAAATAATTCTTGGTATTTTGGTTCAGCTATTTTTGCCAATATTTCCTTTTGCTGGTTCTTGCTCATATCAATAGCACATGCAGAGTATTTGTCAGTTAAATACCAATAATGAGCCAAGTCAATAGCGAAAAACAAAAATATTGATACATAAAAAAAGAAAGCTGAACAGGGTAACGAAGTGAATTTATAAAATAATAACAAAATCCAAACTATGGCCCCTTCAGCGTAAATTAGTTGTCTTAACACGGTTGATAGTGCTGCGCTGTGTCTATAATAAGCGTCAAGAATTACTTTTGTATCCCAAAGATCTTCTTCATTTAATTTTTTGACCATGCCCTGTCCCCGGTTTACGCTGCGCTCCCTTTCGTTTCTTGCTAGGCTTCTTCTTTTGCGGTGGTTTATCGTTAGATGAAGCCAAAATCAATAAAAA
>DALYEH010000007.1:16889-20268 GCA_031972715.1 Gammaproteobacteria bacterium
TTAAACTCTAGACTAATTTTCCAAAGATCGTACTAGTCTAGCAACTTGCGCTAGAATGAAGTCGTTATTAAATATGGTAATCGAATCTACGTTTTTAGTTTGTATTTACAGTTTCTTCATCATATGTTTTACTAAAATCTTTAGACAGCTCAGCCTCAAGCTGTTCAATGGTTGGTAAGCTAGTCTTAATTTCTTTAGGTATGGCCTCTGTGAGCCTGTATTCAGATAGCCCTATAGGTTTGCCCATATCTCGTAATGTGTATTCTGCAAGGACATTATTTTTGGACTTGCATAAGATTATGCCAATAGATGGCTGATCTGTAGGATGCTTTACTAGATCGTCTACCGCAGATAAGTAGAAATTCATTTTACCGGCATACTCAGGCTTGAAGTCCTTGTCCTTTAGTTCAATAACACAGAAACATCTCAGTTTTAGATGGTAAAAAAGAAGGTCTATGTAGAAGTCTTGACCGCCAACCTCCAAATGGTATTGTCTGCCTACAAAGGCAAAGCCTGCACCAAGTTCAAGCAAGAATTTTTCCATATGCGTAATTAACGCCCGTTCAACTTCACGCTCCTGTGCCTCATCTCCCACATTCAGAAAGTCGAAAATATAAGGATCCTTAAGAATACGATGTGCTAGCTCTGATTGTGGCGCTGGAAGCTTGGTTTTGAAGTTAGAAATGGCAGCTCCTTTACGGGTATGTAGAGCGGTCTCTATCTGTGTAGCTAGGGTGGTTCTTGGCCAGCCATTGATTGCTGTTTGCTCAATATAAAAATTTCTTATTTTTTTATCTGACACAGAGTCTAAAAGATACATAATATGTCCCCAGGGTAATTGTGCAGCAGCCTGCTGCACAAATTGGGTATCCGGGTATTCTTGCGCAAATTTACGCATATATTTAAGACTTCTTGGGCTAAAACCCTTTGATTCTGGGAAGGCTTTTTTTAAGTCTAAACTTAGCTGATCTATTACTTTAGCTCCCCATCCATATATTTCTTGAGAGCGCAATATCTCCGTGCCAATATGGTGATACAGTAGTATTAATTCTTGGTTAACGTATAAAGCTGCTTTGTATCTGGTTTCAGAGACACGTTTTTTAAGTTTATCGAAGAAACCGATATAGTCCTTATTTGTTAAATTGCTATTCATAATGCTACCGAATACAGTATAGTGACGCCATTTTATATTAGCGGACACATAGGTTGCAATTAGCGAAATATGTATACTATTAAATAGCAATGTACGCAGTATTTTCCTATATGTTTGGCCTGTATCGGACTAACAATTGCTGCAAATGCGGCACCAATTTTTTCTGTATAAAAAGTTATCTGCGCGATATTCAAACACATGCCCATTATTACAAATCATTTTTATTTTCCTTCTGCTACTTAAAAACCCAGTTGAAATGCATTTCCCACCACGTTGAATGGCGTATTCTTTGAAGTATTCTATGGTGTATTTCCTGGACTTTATCTGAGCGCACTTTGGGCATCCAGATTTGTATTTAGTGCGATTATAAATCGTAGCTTGCCAGGAATGATCATTCTTGCATTTCCACCATACTTTTTTGCTAACATACTGGTGGACATGCCGGTAGAAAGTTGGAACCAATTCAATTCCCTTATTTTAGAGTGGGGGCAAGAGCTGTTAGCGCTGGCTGCATGATATAGGTGCCTATACATCGGTTATTTAGGCAATTTTGGATGTAGATATTGTGTGCTTGCGTGTATATTTATCACCGGTAGTTAATTAAACCATTAGATATATAAATAACTAGGCATCGTCATATGATAATTTTAAGTTTCTGTGTTGCATTTATAGGATTTGTTTTAATGTTCAGGTTTGTAAAATATTGGTATGAATTAAGAAAGACACTTAGATTTAAGAATACTTTAGAAAAGTTCTATGCCTTAGAATCAGATATACGCTCAATAAACGGAAATAATGAGTATCTAATTGGTGAGGATGTTAGAGTTCATCAACTAAGAATACACAAGCAATGCAAAGCTAAATATAAAGCCGAATATGATCAATTACGCACTGAAGTTGCTGAATCGCTCCCTGCTATTCGGCGTATTGCTAAAGGCCTTGGTGTTCATTGTTTTCGTGAATCATTACCACCACCTAGAGTCGGTGGTGCAATAATACCCGTATGCATTTTTGAAAGCGCATTAGAAGATTTAGGATATGTTGAAACGCAGTATGAAACTAGATTTGATACCCTTAATAAATTTAACCCATTTACCTGGTTGAATATGGCTTTACAAACACCCTTCGTACTCATTAAGACTACAGGATTCAATACAGATAAAATAGAAAATGGTCTTTGGGGTGTAGGATTTAAAACTGTTTCTCTGATATTTTTAATTTGGTTATGCTTGGGTTGGGGTTTTGAGCCGAAACATCTTACAGGCATTTTTAGACAGTAAGGTTATGTTAATCGGTATAGGTATTATTTAGATGATGAAAAAGACTAATGGACTCTGAGATTCCCTGATGTTTTATTAATCCCGTAAAATTTCTGAAATCAGGGTTTTGCGAACATAACCGATTTGCAGTATTCCAATCGATATCATCATGCTCCTTTGCAGGGATGATAATTTTGCTGTCTGCTGGATTCGTCTCATCTAGTAAAAGAACTCCGATGCCATGGCGCCCATAAAGAATTCGCAATTCTTCTATTGCATCATCATCTATCGTTGCAGTAACTAGATAGCCTAGGTTAGCCCATGAAGAATTGCTTAGGGCCTGAAAATAAGATTCACGCACATTATTTAAATTAATTAATAATTTAACCTCAAACGACCAAAGTTGAGATTTTCTATCCCCATACAAGGTGACACACTCTGATATTTCAGTGCTCCAATTAGTCGACAAGTCTTTTATACCTACGATGTCCGGGTGGAGCCATTTATTTATACCAGCACCTCTGGTTTTTTCTGAACGTTCGTGATTAATTCTTATGCTATGAATTTGATGTTCTTTATATAGATAATGCCTAAGTATTGGGTATAGGGAGGACTCTTTATTCACATCCAATGTATTTACTTGATTGTGTATGCTGGGTACTAGATCATCTTTAGCATTAGGGTCGTAGTAATATCGCATTGGTCTTTCTGGTGTAACTTTAATGTTAAGTGAATCACCTTGTAATTTCTTTCTGACACGACTCATTTCAGCCGCTAACTGATCGATTAATTGTTCGTCAGTTTGCATAGAGCTTACCTGCGCTTTCGAGCGTTGCTTTTTAGCTAAGCACTCGGCTTGGAAATTACTAAATATCCACTCTGCTATTTCCATAGCTGTAAATCTTTTATCTGGGTTATTTTTCAAAAGACCAAAAACTTTTTCAGATAATCCAATTTTATTACCTTT
>DALYEH010000007.1:20278-22144 GCA_031972715.1 Gammaproteobacteria bacterium
TTGTCTACTATCTAACTATGCTAAGGATTCCTTAGTATCTTGTCAAGCATAAAACTAAGAAAATCTTAGTTAACTTATTGATGCTTGAGACATGATATTGAGCCAAGGAAAAAATCCAGTACCCAAACGACTTAAAGAAGTTAGGCTTGCTTTTAAAATTTCACAAAAGCAGCTTGGGATTGCAGTTGGTATAGACGAGTTTTCTGCCAGCGCTAGGATGAATCAGTATGAGACCGGCAAGCATATGCCAGATTTCCTTACTTTAAAGCGTATAGGCGCTTTCTTAGGGTGCCCAGTGGCATATTTCTACTCTGATGATGACGGGCTAGCTAAAGTTATATTAGAGTACTTTAGAATGTCAAAAGCTAAGCAGCGTCGTCTTATCCAACTAATTACTAGTCTTTAGCCGCTTATCAATCCAATAGCAAGAGTTAGTGATCATGCGGTGAGTTCCCAAATATTTAGCTAAACACGTTAAATTTTACAGATCAATAAAGTAATCAAAGCAGCAAATATCAGTTCATAATATTAATAGTAGGTTAACTAAGAACCTTGCTGTTGATGGATTGCTGGATTTAAGTAACAATATGCCGATGAGTTCTGACGAAAGCAAAGTCAATCAGCAATAATGCTACTCAAGGCTATAATGTTAGAGCGCCATTAGCTAGTTGTAATACTTTTTTGCTTTTAAATTTTTTTTGACTTAAATTGAGGATAGAAATATCAATGGCTAAAGATATTCATAATAATGTTAATCAAGACGAAATTAACAGTGCCGTCTGGACTGCTTGTGATACCTTTCGAGGTACAGTGGATCCCAGCATATATAAAGACTTTGTGCTCACGATGTTATTTTTAAAATATCTTAGTGATGTGTGGCAGGATCATTATGAAAATTATCAAAAAGAGTATGCGGATCATCCAGAATTAATCGAAGAAGTAATGAAGAGCGAACGTTTTAGTTTGCCGAATAGCGCCAATTTTTACACACTATATAAGAAGCGCCATGAACCAGGTAATGGTGAGCGTATTGATAAGGCTTTGCATGCGATTGAAGAAGCCAACATTAATAAACTTAGAGATGTATTTCAAGATATAAGTTTTAATTCCAATAAACTTGGCGAAGAAAAAAATAAAAATGACATTTTAAAAAATCTGTTAGAAGATTTTGCTAAAGATAAATTAAATTTACGCCCATCACGTGTAGGCAACCTAGATGTTATCGGTAATGCATACGAATATTTGATTAAACAGTTTGCATCCACATCTGGCAAGACCGCAGGTGAATTCTATACCCCACCAGAAGTCTCTGAGTTAATAGCCGAGTTAGTTGATCCACAAGAAGGTGATGAAATTTGCGATCCAGCCTGTGGTTCAGGATCCTTATTGATGAAATGTGGTAATCAAATTAAGGCTAAATTCAAAGGCTCTAAAAAATACGCATTATACGGCCAAGAGTCTATTGGGAGTACTTGGGCTTTGGCAAAAATGAATATGTTTTTGCATGGGGAAGATAACCACCGTATTGAATGGGGTGATACGATCCGTAATCCTAAATTATTAGATCGAGAAGATAGCTTGAAACATTTCGATATTGTTGTTGCAAACCCTCCTTTTTCACTTGATAAGTGGGGTGCAGAAGTAGCAGAGAATGATAAATATTCGCGTTTTCGTAGAGGGGTGCCCCCTAAAACTAAAGGAGATTATGCGTTTATCTCACATATGATCGAAACAATGAAACCTCGTTCAGGTCGCATGGGAGTTGTTGTGCCACATGGTGTGTTATTCAGAGGTTCAAGCGAAGGTGTGATTCGTAAAAAATTGATTGATGAAAACTTATTAGATGCTGTTATTGGATTGCCGGTT
>DALYEH010000008.1:0-5501 GCA_031972715.1 Gammaproteobacteria bacterium
AACTGCAAATACTGATAAACTGATAGAGTCAATAATTATCTCTTCCCACAAAACAAATGAAATTTCAGGTAAAGACAAAACAAACATCACAACTGCTTCAATACTAAATATTATGATGCCGACCTTTAAAATTAAAAGGTCTGATCTGCTGTCTGCCTTTAGATTGATTAAGGATCTGACGTTCATAAAATAAATGGTAACTAGGGTTACTATAGAGATTGTAAAGCTATCGAATACAGCAACACCCCAAGCAGGCACCTTATCTGAAATATGTGTATGGATTATGTTCATAATGACCATTTCGGCTGCTAATATTACGGCAAATAGCAACAGAATCGCCTTTATCGGCTTATTTTTAATGTGTCGACGGTTGTTCATAAGTGAAGTTTAGGCGATTTAGGAGAAATTCGCATCTTTTGCATATTACCATGGCGCATAAATCTCACTTATTTCCATAAATAAGCAGCGACTGGGAAAAATATTTTAAATTCAATAATAAATTTATCAGCAAGAATTACCAAGAGCTAACATATTGGTAATTCCTGCCATCTATAGCAAGAGAGGTTACGGTTTAGCTTTAGGTGTTACGGGTTCTAATAACATTGCTTTTCTAAATGCCGCTTTTGCAGAAACATGTTCCCATTTTGTTTGAACTTTATGTTCTATGCATATGTCTTGACTAACGCCATCTTTAAGTAAGAGCATAAATCGTTTGGTAGTAATTTCTAACTCTCCACCATCTCTAGCCGCACCAATTGCGTTGATTAATTGTCGACTGGGATCAGATATACCAATCAAATTCAACTTATGTAGAATATCTGGAGTATCGTGTTCATTTGAGTCATACCACTTAGCGTCTTGCACTAAATTTTTTAACCAAGCATCTAGTACATCTGGAGTATCTGATGTTAGGATCGAGATGGTGTCAAACACACTTCGTAAAATATCAATATTGTTTATTACATCTAGAATGTGATGTTTTGAGCATACTGGAGTCTCTGCACCTGGTGCGGCAAACATAACGTGATTGCCGGTAGCTAAAAAATCGGTATTGCTGCTAACGCGTTTGCGTTCTAGTACACCATATGTATTAGGCTTATATTCAATAGTCCCGTATGTAGCGCTGAAAAATTGCTCGCCTACCTTAAGTTCATTATGATTAACTATTCTTGGAATGCCATTAGTAGCCTCTGCTAAGGAAGTTGGCACTAATCTAAATGCTTCTGGTATAGAGCGTAAAATGGATTTGGATATAGTAGGATTGGTAAATATTAACTTTGTCATTGCAGTACTTCCAGGTTGATATAAAATCTTCGCAACAATGTTTCATTTTGCCTACTTATCATCTAACTGTCAAATGCTGTATAATCACGTTTGCACAATAAAAAATCTACAGAACTCAAGCGACAATAATATATATTACACAAAAATATGTATGTATCCTCGCGCGATATAGAGGTGTAATAATCAAAATCTGAAGCTAAAAAAGCTTCGCGATACTTCCTTGTTTGGCACAGCACTGAAGGGGCCTTGAGTTTGATTTACACCTACTTCTGAATGCGTAGTGATGTATTCACTTTGGTTAGACAATTTTTGCTCTAGACGCAACTTTTTTAATGCCTCAATAATAGTACGTTCCGATAACTTCAAGCGATTAATTTCACCATTCCACATAACCAAACTCAATGATTTGTCAGCACGTAGCTTTTGAACATCGAAATTCCTTTCAATAACAGAGGTGATACTGTCTACGGTGGTACAATTGTCAACTAACGCCAGGAAGTTTTGCCCTCCAAAACTGAATCCTAAGGCGCTACTACCTATAAGACGGTCAGTAAGGAGTTCCTTTTCACTGACTACCGCTGTGTCCTGTCTTACAATAATAGCGTCTGCACTTTGCCAAGATTTTGGTACATGTAACTTGCAGAATGTGCCACGTGCATTGACGCCGACTTCTGAATACTCATCTACTCCATCTAGATATGTTGTATTGATTAACTTTGAATCTAGCGCTAAAATTTCAAGTGCACTTTTTACAGCTCCTTGCGCGAATTCTTTATATTTATGTGTGCCGCACCACATAACTATTTTAAAAGCAGGATCTCTTTGCAGTTTTACAATATCAAAATTATTTTGTATAGAATCGACAATATCATACCTGTCCATCATGGCTGTTACATGCGCTAAGAAATTGTTTCCATTATACGTGAATCCTATTGCACAGCAATTTACAAGGCCTCGTGTAAATAGCTCTTGAACGCTTATTTCAATATTACCAACGCATACATATCTTTGCTCCTGGCTGGGGGACGACGTATGTGCGTAGTGCAAGTTTGCAGCATGAGCCGCTTTAGACTCTGACCATATATTTACTGAATTATTTTGCTGTAAGGTTTTAGCATCTGGTTTTCTTTGCGCTATGTTCCAAAGATCAGTTTCTGCATCAACATACTCATCTTCACATTGTATGCATCTTGACCATGCAAAAAGACACCACTTTCCTGCCAGCATGTATTTTCTCCACAGTGCTATGCTCCTCAAAGATCTCAAGTACAAAAGCATGCTGATTGCACCTAAGATCAGAATAAATGACAGCGAGGTTAGCATAGCTAAACTCTGCAGACAACCATTGATTTGAAAATATAATTTTCTACAGAGTCGTTGTATATAACCACTAAGTATTTAGTCACATAGCATATCTCTGTTCGGATCTTATAGGGAGGCTTGATATGCTTATTTAGAGATCGTCTTGTTTAGCTGCTCCCATTCCTTAAAATTGCAGCCTCTGGCATCACAGTATTTGGCATGCAGAGGGTTGCCATCATAACTGATTTGCACTAGATTTTCCCCTTGGACGCTTAGAAGAGAAAAATCTACACGCGCTGCAAAACCTGGTGGCTCAGACAGTTTTACTCCTAATGCTGTTAATAGGGAGATTAGTGTTTCATCATGTGTAAAGAACAACACATATTTCAAAGATGTCTGTTGTTGCAGTGTTTCATCAAAAAGCTTTTTTACCTCTCGCAGTATGTTTTGAGCTACAGGCTTATAGACTTCAGGCAATGCGTAATATGCTAGGCGTGCAGAATCATTGAGACGTATGATTTCATTTGCAGAGGCCATAGTCATGCCTTCTGGCAAAGGGATATGATCCCAACGACGAATATATAGATTATCTGCTAAAGCGTCTAATTCATCAAAGTTTGTCAAAGGCTCACCTGAGATTTTGCTCCAATCAGCAAGCTTTTTTGGCATGTCTGCCATATGCCTAGTCCAATATTGCTTTTTCCACTGAGCAATCTTGTCAGTGGCAAGCTTGGAATTTTCAGGATGTACAACAAGTAAATTATCGCTATCTTTAGGTATAGTGTGGATTGGAATATCCTCGCCTTCTCTGAAGGCAATAGGATATAGTCCCTCTAATAATGCGTTAGCGCTAGCTATGGTGCGGTCTACTTGGGTAGAGCGTACATATAAAGTATCTGCTTTATAGTGCTCTGGTAATAACTGCAATTCATTAACATATTCCTTGCGCAATATAGTTCCTAGATCTTTCTCATGTACTATACCTCGCTTTGTAAGAGCACTCAGGCCGCCATCCCAATCATATGGATCATTTGGAATTTCTGCCCATGGATTTCGGTCCCCGTGTCTGATGAATTCTATCACCATGAGTACCTTTTGATTTTTAGCTTCATTTTGCAGAGCTTGGGTTTTAAAAGGCAAGAATGCTAAGATAACCAAAAAAGCCAACTTAGTATGTAAGGTAAGAAAGTTACTCACTATCAATCTCTCAGTCTGATGAACATTCTTAAGTAAATATAGAAGATCTATCCACATACGCAACTATGATTACTACCACATTGAGTAATTTAGTGTTAGGCGCATTTTAGCCGTTAGTTAAACTGAGAATTGGTGACTTGACTGTAAACGATTTCAAAAATAATGCAAACGTAGCGTCACTGTGACGGGGCAATTTTAGCATCTCTTCAATAAGGACTTGCGCTTGTTCTATATTCATATCTTGAATTCTCTCGGCGCCAATATAATAGATGAGGCCTCTAGTCATTGGTGAGGTCAGCGCTGTCGCTATTATCTTTAAGTGCTCTGTTGCATGTGCATAATTCAAGTAAATGAAACGAGCTAGGCTCAAACTGCTGCGTATCCTTTTCAGCACAATTTCTGGATTATATTTTAATGTATCGTCGTCAGCAGATTCTTGCATCATCTCTGCATCCCGCATAAACACGTGCTCAGCTGCAGCTTGTTTGGTATGAAATTTTATAGTGCTGTTGTCTGGATCAATGCTCATAAAATCATTGATAATATCAGACCAAATATTTGGTCTGGTTGCATCTGCTGCGTTTGCATCGACTGATCTTTTACAAACTGAGGCAATGATTTCTTGGTGTTGCAGCAGATCATGTATACGCGATATATAAAAATTATATTCACCTTCAGACCTAGCCTTGTACAAAGGCAGAGGGAATAAGGGTCTGATTGGGTGCACCATTTCAGTCCACACTTTGACAGCACCTGTGCTGTGTAGTGCAGAGTATTGATCCGCATTTTTTAAAGAAAGTACAAGACTATACATCTCTGGGATGCGCGAGACTATAGCCTCTACCAACAAAGGATGCATTTGCTGCGGACCTTGCAATATAACTTGTTTGCTATTGCTATCTTTCTGGGTGGGATTGCGCCTAAAGAGTAAGTCTATTAAAATATCGCCACTACCCACTTGATTCTTATCACATAATTTATGTAAATTTGCAGGGATTAGCAGCTTTAGATCTTCTGTAAAGCTATTTAATAGGGCTGTATACTCTAGATCAAGCAGTGCGTTTTGTCTATCCTCTTTGTTTATTTCAGCAAGCAGTCTGGTTTTAAAATCATTATCATCACATGGATGGTTGCAACGGATCCAGCTAAGAACATGTCCAAAATACGGAAAATAGGAAAAAATATTTTTTGCTTTTAAAATTTCATCAAGAGTTGTGGAAAAGGGTTGATCATCAGAACCAAAATTATCTTGCAAATGATAACGATTATGATATTCCTTCAATAACGCAATGATTTTATGGCGTGTCATAGATCTTCTCTAAAAATAATGTACACATACCAAAGTGGTGCGCTTATGTCTTCTGAGTATTCTGCCGTTGTTACAGCTAAAATCTTACGATATGCAGAAAATTTACATGGTGAGTTTACTTATAGCTAAAGCTTTGAAAATATCAAGCTGAATTATGGGTGGATCCTATATGTTGAAATGTGTGAAAGCGCTACAGGGGGGAATAATATAAGATCGTTTCTTATATTTGCTATCAGTTCAGACTATGTAATATGTCAGCTTAGATAATTAGGCTGCTTTTAGTGTTTGCACTGTGTTGCATTGATCAAAAAGGAAACACAAAGTATTAGCATTCTAGAAGCAAAAGCGATTAAATTTCGATCGTAAGAGTCTAATTGTAAATGATTATCATCTTGCAGTTTGGCATTAT
>DALYEH010000008.1:5511-8125 GCA_031972715.1 Gammaproteobacteria bacterium
TAGACACCACGTAATCACCCGTAGCGGTTGCACCAACACCCCACACACAAACCGCAACAGCCTGACCATATGCAAATGCGTGCAGATTTCGCACCGTGACATCATCGGTAATAAGCGGCAGGTTGTCAGCTTTTTTGAATTTACTTTCAAAGTAAATAATAAATGCAAATATTAAAAATTTTATACGCTCTGAGTATTGTGAGCTCTTTTTCAGTAAAACTTTGTAGAATTAAATCAGCATTTGCTTTTTTGTCCCCAGCATGTAAGGAGTTTAAAATATATGTGAGCAAATCTTGTAAAGCCATAGCATTTTCAGGACCATCAGTCTGAGAAATGTCAGTAATAATGTCATCTACTTCATGGTCATATGTAGTGACTATACTAGGCAGTTCGTGAAAGATTATCCTCATCTGTTTTTTTAAGTTGCTCAGTTGCTCTTGAAATTCATCAATAGTTCTCAAATCTATGGGTTCTGCTGACAACACTGCAATAATTTCCTCATTAATTGCATGAGCTTGTTTTTGTAGCAATAATTGATATGCAGATTGTGCGTTTGAGGCTGCAATTGGATCAGCTAATTTTTTGTGCAAGATATCTAAGTTTTCTTGCCATTCTTCCAGCGGCATGAATAAAGACTTTGCTGTAGATTGCTGGGTAAGACTAAAATTATATTGCGTTGCTTCAGTAGCGAATAATTGTTGATATAGATTAATTTGTGAGGCAAAGAGTTCGCTATATTCATTATTGGCATATTTGGGATCATTAATGCTCAATAATACCTGTTCAATTTGATATCCTTGATACGCGACATCTGTATACAAAATAACCTGTTTATTACTTTCATCAATGCATATGTATGGAACTAACTCGCCGACTTCATAATATATACCTTGCTCGGCAAATGCAGGGTAGTCCTTACGCTTAGTTTCTGTATCGTAATCAATAAATAACAGTCGTCCAAAGCTTAAAGTAGTATTGCTAGTGGCATCTAAATGTTGCAGCTTTTGCCAGACAAGGCCAATATTTAAACGTTCTGCAAGTCGTTTGTGCTCTTCGTTCACATTCGTAGGTGGCTCGAACTTATATTGTGGTAAAGCTTTTAGACTGATCCCATCAATATCCTGGTCCAGTAGCATCCCACAACCAACTGCTTGTGCTTTCAGTTCATCAGGTGTTGCACCTAATTTTGTCGATAATACATACACCAAACGTTTATTCAAGCTCATAACTTATTCAAGGCCAACCATTAAAGAGTAAGATTTATATGTAGATAATTATAGGATGATTTCTGTACTAATTTTGCTTTACTGTCAAACTTACTAACTTAAACCATGCGTTTTGCCTGTACTATAATTCATCAAGCAGGGCAGAGGAGATACTGTGCCCAACTTCAATGTGAATCAAGGAATAAGTTATGATGAAGCAAAAGCAAGTTACTCCAAAAGCAAACAATACACAAGATGCCACTGCAGCAAAACCTATTAAATATGCTCCAGCTGTAAAACCTATTGCCGGCACTTATAATTTATATTGCGTTGCGTTAGTCTGGCAAGATAATCCAGGTCCTGAAATGTCTAAACTTGTTTCCGCAGCGATGGACGCTGCAAGTACGTACAAGCAATTGTCCAATAGTAAATTACAATTTAAAGTAATCCCTAAGATAATTAAAGTCGATTATAAACATCTGGAAAAAAATCTAGCAAGCGCTGAAAAACAAGCAAAAGAATCAATTCTTCGTGATACAAAAGAAGCGAACAACATATTTATATTTAACAATAATAGGATGCGTGAGTATAGTTATGGTCTAAATGATGAAATACATTTGAGCGAATCGGATCCGCAAACTGTGCGGCATGAGTTGGGACATTGTGCGCCATTAAAACTAGGGCACTCAGGTAAATATGAGAATAATACATATGATCCATTTGGTGATACAACCACAATGATGGGTGGATATGACTCACGATCCTTAACTGCTTCGCAGCTATATTTTCTTGGCTGGTTACCACAGAATAAGGTCGCATTACATACACGCCAGCAGCAAGCCAGAGAGTATAATATTGAAAAATTATCTTCTAAAAAAGTTAATAATTGTGTGAAAGTAATTTTAATTCCGAGAAACGACAACTCCAGACTCTTTCTTTCTATGCCTAAGGTAAACGATAAATTCATTTTTGCCTTGCATCTAGCTAATGGCGGCAGCTCGCAGCTAATAACGACTTTTGAACAACAAAGCGTTTATGAGGGTATGACTTTCAAAAGAATTGTTAATAGCAATGGTGGTACAAGCATCAGAGTAAGTCCTACGGGTACAAAGGTTGCAAATCACACTAGTTAAACTGGAAACTGCGCGCCAAGCTTATTATTGACTGGCCTCGGTGGAAGAGCTGGGGCAGTTTGGGCTACTTTAGGATTGGCTTGTACTTGAGTGGTTAAGTTTACTTGATGTAGTAGCTGCGGCAACTTAGGTACTATGGGAACGCTATCGACATTCAAGCAATCTTCAAACATAAGCTCATAATTTGGGAATGGGATCTTAAACAATGCTATGGCAGCATCAAGATCTTCAATTATAGCTGGTTGTATAATTAAGTTTTGTGGATAAGAATCGTGA
>DALYEH010000008.1:8135-10651 GCA_031972715.1 Gammaproteobacteria bacterium
TCATGGTATGCAGCATAATTTTCTATAACAGGCAAATAGCAAGAAAATACCGCATTTTTGTAAAAACTACCTTTATGTGTGTTAGTAAAGAAAAATCTTTTCATTAATTCTAATAGGTATAATTGCATACTTGCTAGAATTAAAGATGAATGATGATATGCAAGCCTTGTATGTAAAGTATTTATCATCACTACATTATTTGTATTGGCAATTTGTGCATGTAAGGTATTTATAGCATCAATAGATTCTTGTATGGTTTCATGGCTTTTGATTAGGTTTGAAAATTCTTTGACAGTAATCTCTAAAGTGTGGATCTTCGCTTCTAATTCCTTTTGTTGTGTATCAATAGCAACAGAATAATTGGCTATGATTGACAAGACTAGGGTTAGATAATCTGCTATTAGGTTGTCAATAAACATAACAAGGTTTGCAAGAGTACGCACTGCTTCAATCTTTTTTTCTACTGATAAGTTACTGCGTATAATAGCTTCTATCTGCTGCTCACAGCCCTTATAGCTTATGACATCTCGCTCAAAATACAATTGTATAATTAATTCATTAATCGAGCGCACATGAAGGTTCATCCATGCAATCAGCTTTGGATCAGTGCTTTGCTCTATGATTGCTTGGTTTGATGCAATGCGACTAAAGAGCTCTATTCTTTTAGCGTGTGATTTATAGATCAAAGCTCTATGATATGCTTCGCGGACTGCATCGTTGAGAATAGGCATATCATCGTTAAAAGCATCATTGTTTGCTTGCAACTTTTCGTCAATAAATGTAAGCAAGATACTTATAGGGTTAGATGCGGCCTGTAGTTCAGAGAGAGATAAACTCACCCTATGTAATTCGTTTTTTAGTTTCTCTTGAGATTCATTTAAAAATTTTAAAAAATCATCTTTGATATCTGCAAGTTTCCTTGTAGTCATGGTTTTTGCTACATACGCAGCAGCAGTAATGGCAAGCAATATCTGTATCATTTCTCATTTTAAACATAACCACGTCAGACAGTAAAGGAGTTATCAAGATAACAAACACGACGAAATTATTCTAGCGTTGATGATTGCTATACTAATATATCAATTAAAAATGGGTTAATAATGCCTACTAAAGATCGCAACGTTATAGCACAGCGCATGTCGGTATTTTTTAAGCAGCCGAAATTCTTTCCTAATACCTATGATTTTTTAGCCTTTATTTTTATCATCACAATATTTGCGTTGATAGCTGTAGGCGTACAAAGCGCAGATCAAGCCCTAGCAAAATATGCACCCAGCGCCGTTACCTTAGAGGCTAGTAATCTGCCAAAATATGCTTTGTATACCACCTTACGTATGTTTGCAGCTGTATTACTGTCATTACTTACTACCTTTGTGGTTGCAACCCTTGCTGCCAAAAGTAAACGCGCAGAGATGCTAATTGTACCTTTAGTAGATATTTTACAATCGGTGCCAGTTCTGGGTTTTCTAGCTTTTACAGTGGCTTTTTTTATTGGCATTTTTCCAGGACGCGCGTATGGGGCAGAACTTGCTGCAATTTTCACGGTATTTACAGCGCAAGTCTGGAATATGATTTTTTCTATGTACCAATCTTTACGCACTGTGCCGCAAGATTTAAAGGATGTAAGTGGACAATTTTGTTTGAATAGTTGGCAGCAATATTGGCGCTTGGAAGTTCCTTTCGCTATCCCTGGCCTTGTTTGGAACACGATGCTCTCTATGTCTACTAGTTGGTTTTTCATAGTAGCATCTGAAGCAATTTCTGTGGGTAAGATACAGTTAAGTCTACCTGGTATAGGTTCTTGGTTGGGATTGGCTATACAGAAAAAAGACCTGCCTGCGGTTGGATTAGCGATGCTAGCTATGGCGATTGTAATACTAATTTACGATCAAATAGTGTTTAAGCCTATAGTTGCATGGTCAGATAAGTTTAATTTAGGGCAAACGGCTAGTCAAAGTGCACCAAAATCTTGGGTGTATGAAATAATGCGACGCACACAGTTACTAAGTTTTATTTTGGTGCCAATACGTAAACTTGGCTATAAAATTTTATGCTTGGATTTCTCAGTACTTATTAATACCACGCCAGTAAACCTGCGATCTACTCCATGGCTAGGTAAAATGCTAGATGCAGTTTGGTACTTATTGCTTGCTTGTATGGTGGTGTTAGCAATGCGTTTTCTAGGGAATTTTTTAAATGACTTTTTTAGTATTTCTAAGTTAACAGTTGTTATAGTGCTTGGATTAATTACGTTATTGCGTGTCTGTATTCTAGTCTTGCTTTCAAGTTTATTATGGGTTCCTATTGGTGTGTGGATCGGTTTTAGACCACATATGGTTGCTTGGGTGCAACCTGTGGCGCAGTTTTTAGCTGCTTTTCCTGCAAACCTTTTATTTCCGTTTTTTGTGGCGTTTATTGTCTACTATGATCTTGATCCTGATATTTGGCTGTCGCCGCTCATGATCTTAGGTACACAATGGTATATATTTTTTAATGTGGTGGCTGGTGTCAGCGTT
>DALYEH010000008.1:10661-17414 GCA_031972715.1 Gammaproteobacteria bacterium
GCGAAGCTGCAGATATATATCAGCTGCGCTCTTGGGTCTGGTGGCGGCGTGTAATTATTCCAGCTGTGCTACCGTACTATATCACAGGAGCTGTCACTGCAGCTGGTGGTGCATGGAATGCAAGTATTGTTGCTGAACTCGTGAGTTGGGGTTCAACCACATTAGAAGCAAGAGGCATAGGTTCATACATTGCAAAGGCCACTAAATATGGCGACTTGCATAGAGTTGTATTGGGCGTAGCAGTGATGTGTATTATGATCGTTATCATAAATCGTTTTTTTTGGCGTAAACTTTACAAATATGCAGCGCAAGTCAGTGGAGTTAATGCTGAGGAGATAGCTTAGATGCAGAATAAACCAATCGTAGAAGTAAAAAATTTACGGCATTATTATCGCAAAGGTTCTGGTGGGGATTTCCTTGTCTTGGATAACATCAATCTATCTTTATACGAAGATGAAATCGTATGTTTATTAGGGAGATCAGGTTCAGGAAAATCAACTTTGTTGCGCTGTATTTCTGGTTTAATCAAGGCATCGGAAGGCACTATCTTAATGCACAAAGTACCTGTGACTGGACCGCGCCAAGGTTTGGGCATGGTCTTTCAAAGTTTTGCATTGTATCCATGGTTGACTGTGTTAGAGAATGTAGAATTAGGCTTAGAGGCTTTACGTCTTTCTAAAGAGGAAAGTCACAAGCGTGCTTTTAAAGCCATAGATCTAATAGGTTTGGATGGTAACGAAAGCGCATATCCACGAGAGCTTTCTGGTGGTATGCAGCAGAGAGTTGGTTTAGCACGTGCTTTAGTTGTAAAACCATTTTTATTACTAATGGATGAACCTTTTTCAGCGCTTGACGTCCTTACTGCAGAAGTATTACGGGCAGATTTAACAGATTTGTGGATAGAAGGACAATTAACGATACAATCTATATTAATGGTCACACATAATATAGAAGAAGCAGTGTTAATGTCTGATAGAATTATTTTATTCGGCGCCAATCCCGGGCGTATCATAGATGAAATAAATGTAACGATTCCGCAGCCCAGAAATAGAAATTCACCTGATTTCAGGGCCCTAGTAGATGATATTTACGATAAAATGATCGAAAAGGGCATTAATATGCCTACCAGGGAAACTAATTTTGCTGGTACTGGTATCGGTATGGTTTTACCATATGTATCCACAAACATTATACAGGGGTTTGCAGAAACACTTTCTAGCATTTACCAGGGGCGCGCTGATTTACCAAATATTGCTGAGTATTTAGCATTAGACAGCGCCGCCGGCGAATTTCTAATTATTGCAGAAACCTTGCAATTATTTAGATTCTGCGAGCTAGATGGCGCCGATGTACACCTTACGCCTAAGGGACAGGAATTTGCGAACGGTACTATTGATGAACGCAAGAAGATCTTTAAAGATCATTTACGCAGGTATATACCATTAGCAGCACGGATCCGTAGTGTCTTGGATGAGCGCAAAGATCACGCAGCACCATTTAGTAGATTCAGGAATGAACTGGAAGATTATATGCCCGAAGATTCTGCGGAGGCTACCTTAAAAACCGTAATAGCCTGGGCGCGTTATGGGGAATTGTTTGCTTATGATGAGCTTACCGGGAAAATCTACATAGAAAGTTAGTCTTGATTAAGTAATACGAACAACTATGTATTGTAAAAATAATATTTAGTATGCTAATATTATTAAAATGAAGAATAAAATTTTAGAAAAATATAAAGGTATTGCATTTGCGTTTGTTTCTATGTTCATGGGCTGCATGGCCACCATTTTTTACAAACCAATCATGTTGCAAGGTGTTTCTCCAGCTTTAATAGGCTTATTGGAAAGCGGGATACTCTCCCTGATCTTGCTATACTCCAGGCCATGGCGCTTATTTAAAAGTAAAAAACGTCTGTTACAGCCGATTTTGTTTGCTAGTATTCTGCAAGCTATAGGCGGCATCTCCTTTATTTTTGGGTTGCATTTTTTAGATCCTGTAACCTTTAGTTTTTTAAATCGTAATCAGGCGATTTTCTCTATAGTCTTAGGTTATTTTTTCTTAAGTGAAAGACACAATTTTGCAACTTGGACTTATATTATCACAGCAATTATTGGTTCTATACTTTTATGTTATGCAGATCTAGATTCTATGAACTTTATGGGCGTCTTATTTGCGCTTATTTTTTGTATAAGTTTTAGCTTAAGAAATTTTGTGATGCGTAAGCATAAACGTATGCCAGCTATGGTGAATATTTTTTGCGGCAACTTCATTTCTTTTATATTCATAGCATTATTTTCCCTGGCTAAACCGCAGGTAATCTCTGAAATGCCTTCTATGAATATATTAATACAAATCATGTTAGTTGCATCTATTGCTATTTTAGGGGCATTATATTTCTATCAACTTGCTTTTAGATTTGAAAAACTTTCGGTGATTAGCCCTGTGCGTTTATTTTCACCGTTTGTGGTTACCATATATTTCGGTTGGCAAATTGGTTTTAGTTTTCCGCCTTTGAAGATGGCTGGCATTATAATTATGACATTATCATGCCTTACTTTAATCTATAGTTACAGAACATTGGGTATAGTAAAAATTGAAGAACCTGTGCCTGCAGACAGTTAGTATTGGATCTGAGCAATGAGTTTAGAGGTTTTAACAATTTCAGACTGGGATATTGTCCCTAATCAGCAAGTACAGCAACAGGCTATAAATGCTTTAGAGGCAGGCAAAGTAGTATACTTACCAGAGCTTTGCTTCAGCATTCAGCCAGAAGAGCAACAATTTTTAGATCCAACTGTGTGCGGTAAGCGCAAAAATGTTTGTTATGATCTATCTAAACATCAATTAAGCGGTATGCATAGCTTATTTGCCAATTCAGCAGGTTTAAGATCTTTAATGCAAAGATATGCAATTCACAGCGCAAAATTATTAAGTAATCTTTTGCCTAGCTATATACCGCATGTTGCGCAGGCTAGAACTAGCCTTAGGCCTGTGGAGATTGCTGGGCGGGTACCTAAATCTTATCGTAAAGACGATACTAGATTGCATGTAGATGCCTTTCCAGCCTCTCCTATGCAAGGCCGCAGGATCTTGCGTGTATTTTCCAATGTTAATCCCTTGGGTGCTGCGCGAGTTTGGCGGGTGGGTGATTCTTTTGCTAATGTAGTAGATCGTTTTGCACCTAGCGTACGTAAGCCTGTACCTGGCTTTGCAGGGTTCTTGAATGCGTGCGGTATAACCAAAAGTTACAGAACCTTATATGATCATTTCATGTTACACATACATGACAATATGAAAGCAGATTTAGATTATCAACGGTTCGTACCGCAACAAGAAGTCAGTTTTAAAGCGGGTAGTACATGGCTAGTGTATACAGATCAAGTTTCGCACGCTGCTATGGCAGGTCAACATGTATTTGAACAGACGTTTAATTTACCAGTCCAAGGTATGCAAAATCAAGCAACCTCGCCTTTACGTATGTTAGAAGATTATTTACACATAAAATTGCTTTAAAATTTACTGTATAACTATACCGTTTGATGCTCTGTCTAAGCACTGACATTAGCATTGGTTACCAGCATCAGAGAAAAAATTAGCATTATTTGGATCGTCTGTACCATTCGTGCAAGCTGGGACAAAGTTTCCAGACTGTGGCGTTAAATTTTGAGTATCTGGATCAAACAAGTAGTAATAATACTGGCAGTAATTTTTGTAAGTTTTATCTACATAGACTAACAGCTGATTAACAGTAATTAAACTACCGGTTTGAGTTTGTGTGGCGAAATCACCTGCTTGTAGATTGCTTATATATCCGCCGTAAGCAGCGGATGGGCAAGTGTAATTGATACTTTGATCATTTAAAAATGTATAAGCAACATAATTGGCTATATATTCATTTAGATTTGATGCCATAGGGCTTTGTGTTGGATCTAGAGGATCATAGTACAGATCTACCTGTTGCAAATTTGGGAAGGTCCCATGTGAATCATAATATGCTTTAGCCTTTTCCCCAATGTTAGAGAAAATGATCATGGCTTGAGTTATTTTTGAGCGTATGGTGTAATTTTTATATTGCGCATAGGCGATTGCAGCCAATATGGCAGATATTGAGATCACTATAAGCATCTCTATTAGCGAAAATGCTCTAATTTTTGTATATTTCATAACTATGTTTCTATAAGTTAATTTATTGGCTATCTGTAAAATTATAGTGCAATTATTTAAAAGCATTATGCTTATTAAACAGATATTATTCATGCTTGGTCAGAAATCATTCTGTTATCATGCTTAAAGTGGCAAGGGGGCAATAATGATTTGGTTTAAAGATTATAAGATTGAAGATTTGGCGGGGTTCTTGCAGCAACGTGGCCTGACTGCTTTGCTAGGTATTACTTTAGCGGAGATTGGGCCAGACTTTTTACATGCAAGGATGCCAGTGACTGCTGATTTAATGCAAGTACATGCCATCATGCACGGTGGAGCAACATGTGCACTAGTAGAAACAGTGGGCAGTGTAGCTTCGCGCCTATGCATAGATCCAAAGCTACAATTTTCTGTGGGATCCTACATACAAGTTAATCATTTGCGGCAAGTACAAGAGGGTGCGGTAGTAATTGCGAAGGCCAAGGCAGTGCATATAGGGCGTCAAAAACATGTTTGGGATATACCAGTTTACATAGAAAATTCAGATAAATTAATTGCAAAGGGTGAGTTAACTTGTGCAGTCCTAAATAATACTTAATTATTTGTGCTTAGCCATATGTCAGTTACTCCGGCATACTGACAAGCATTTGGCATTTTTCAGTTGAACGACTATAATTCTAATGAATTAATAGGGGGTCAAATGCGTTCCGAGCCAATGCTTCCGCCTAGAAGGCGTCTAAAATCCATCAAACACAGATCGATTGTCGGCTCAGATCCTGGTTCGCTGCAGGCGCTGGCTGAGTATTTACCAACACATATGTATGTAACTGCATTTGATACTAAAAATGTGGTTAGACAAGGTATAACAAATCCAGATGAGATTTTGAGTTTTGTACACAAATATCCTTTAACCTGGGTGCAGGTTGTTGGCTTAGGTGATACTGATGTGTTGCACAAAATAGCGCTGCATTTTAAGTTAAATGCTTTAGCCATGGAAGATGTGGTCAACGTGCATCAGCGCTCCAAGCTTGAAGAATACGATCATACATATTTTGCAATATCACGGATCCCTGAATACACAGATGCGCAGTTGGTACTGCAGCAATTGAGTATATTTTGGGGTAAAAATTATGTAATTACATTTCAGGAACAGCCTACAGAGTGTTTTGAGCATATTTTTGCTCGTATTAATAATGGGGTGCAGCGTGAGCGTTTGCTTCGCCCAGCTTATCTAGCCTATGCAATCATTGACCATGCTGTTGATTACTTTTTTCCTATCCTTGAGCAATATGGCAGTGATCTGGATGGGCTAGAGGAAAATGCTATAGATAATCCTTCTAGCGCGGTTATTCGGCATATACATGATTTGAAGCGTGAATTAAATGCTATACGCCGTTGTATTTGGTCACAGCGTGATGCTATAGGCAGTTTCAAAGCTATGGTAGAAAGTGATAAAGAGTTATGGTTTTATTTACGTGATGGTGAAGATCATACCATTCAATTGTTAGATATTATTGAAAGCTATAGAGATCGCAGTAGTGGGCTTATGGATATATATCTAGCCAGTGTCAATAATCGCACCAACAAAATTGTAAAACAATTAACCATGATCGCCACCTTTTTTATGCCTATAGGTGTATTTGCTGGTATTTACGGAATGAATTTTGATCGTAAGCAGCCATTAAATATGCCTGAGCTAAGCTGGCCATATGGGTATATATATTTTTGGTGTGTAGTGTTGTCATTTGCTGTGGGTATGATAACCTGGTTTTACCGCAAAGGATGGTTTAAACCCGGTGTTTAACTACGGGTGTGGAATGCTTCAACTGATATAGTGGTTATGTGAAGGCGTGTACTTTAACTTATCAGACACAAATGACTACGGGTAATTCTGTTGTGTCTTGCACCATCAGGGGCATTAATAGGTTGCGTATCTAAAGGCAGATTATATGGGTTACTAGTATTATCTTGCTGTAAGCGTTTGAAGTGCAATAACGCATATACTCTTGCAGTAGTGATCCTAGGCTCTATAATTTCTTTGGTGGTCTGTTTGTCAGATTCTTCTACTCTAGATGTGTAATAAGCGATTATTTCTAGTGCACGCGGATTGCAGATAAATGCCTCTTTAAGCATGCTTACGCCATGATCAAGCCATGCAGCGGGCTGACCTAGAAAAGCTAAAATTTTACGACTGATGTGTGTATCCCAATTTGCTAACGGCTTGACCGCCATTAAGATAGTCATTAAAAGCATATAGTTATGATGCTCGTAATGTGAAAAATTACATTCGACACTTAGCTTTGTTCTGACTTCCTTAGGTAGAGATTTAAATGCTTGAGCTAGAAATTTGAAATCTGGATAATATCCTAGTTGATTGCCTCTCCATCTGTCTGGCAAATCGAAACTATTCACTATTATTGATCTTTTAAGGTCGAATTGCATTAAATGGATTTTACTAGCCAAGGTCAAAGGATTACCTCTAAAACTATAGTTATTTAATTTAGTACAATTAGATATGTCGGAAACGTCTAGCAAACGGTTGCGTTGCACACTAAAATGTTTGAGTAGTTTGCAATTAGATAAATCTGGTGGTTCCTCAACTAGATTGTC
>DALYEH010000008.1:17424-21845 GCA_031972715.1 Gammaproteobacteria bacterium
CATACAAAACCATTCTAAACTAGCAGGTAATTTACTAGGTGTGCGCCGTAGTTGATTGTAATCTAGGTTTAGCACAACTAATTGGCATGCATCAACTTCTGGTGGCTCTGTCATCTGATTGCCACTAAGATCCAATCGAGTCAATTTTTTATGCGTATTAAGTTTAGGTGACTCTTTAATTTTGTTATTAGACAAGGTTAATGTGGTTAGATGAGTGCAATGCTCTATGTATGGCACATCTTGCAATCCACAGCGCACAAGAGCCAATTCTTCTAAAGCGTTATTGTTGCTTAAATCAAGTGTGCTGGTAAGATTAAGGTCACATAAATTTAAGTGTTTGAGCTTGTGGTTATTCAGAAGCGATGGCGCCGCGCAAGTTATTGTGTTACTTGGTACGAAATGGAAACACTCTAGATTCGGCAAATTTTCTAAATTTGGCATTGTCGTGAAGCCACAACAGTTTAAGTATAATACTTTCAGCTCATGAAACGCAGATAGATCTGGTAGCTGAGTGATAGATTCGTCAAGAATCGATAACTCTTTAAACGTAGCAACGGCTTTAGGCTTGCTTTTGAGAGTATCAAGGAGCAACTGCAGATCTGTATTAGTTAATTCACTGCTACCATCAATGCGTATCAATTTTTTGTTAAATCCGTTTTGAAGTATGATTGAAATTAGGCGTGTAAAGTCACTTCTTTGCTTGATACTATATACGTTACGATCCGGATTATTAAACGGATTTGATAATCGCATGTCTGCTGCCCATTTTTGATGTTCTAGTGCGTGCCGTACAGGAAATTCAAGGTTGTAGCCGGGGCTGATCCTTTCCTCCCACGATTCCTATGCATGTTAATTTACAGGTTATTACCATAGTTGTAAACCATGTGGCAACGAGTTCGCTGATCCTTGTGGAATGTTGGGCTAAAATAAACCCGGGCTAGCCCGGGTTTGTGGTTTATGCTTTAAGAGTATAGAGGCCGGTTATTTTGTAAGTTAGGAGTCTTTTGCGTTCTCTCTTCTTCATGTGCCATGTTCGATGGTACAGGTTCAGAGAAAAGTAAACCTTTAACCCTGTTATTAAGTACATCTTCATTTACAACAGATGATCCAACTATATTTTCTGTTTGCTGTTGATTTTCATTTGAAATACTTGGAGCATCATTCTTAGGGGCGCCTCTAAAGCGTGCAATAAAAGTGCTGCCCAAGTTCCATACCGCTCTAATAGGAAATGTTAGAACAGCCCATAGCGTGCTTGCAACACTTTTGATGCGGCTTGTGAAGGTGCGCTTTTCTACTGGTGGTGTGAATGGGGGCTGTGTATTGTTGGCATTTGTTTGTAAAACCAAACGATCCACGTTACCTATGCCTTTTAGCGCCTGTTGTCTTAAATCTTCAATACCGCTCGAATCGGTAGGTAGTTGTGTGTTCTGCAAATGAGATTCTTCTTGAGCTGATTTTGCGCTTTCTGCAGCTGCTCTAGCTTTCTTTCCGTCCAGATATGTTTTTCCTAGTTCTCGATTGTTCTGTAGGAGCTGTTGCTGTTCAGCAATTAGTTCTTCTTGCTTTGCTATTACATCGCTAACTGGTTGTTGAGCATTAGTATGTTCGTTTTGTGCCGCCATTTCTGCCTCTAGTCTTTCTGCTAATTCGCGGTGCGCATTTGATGCTAGATGTGCTTCTTTTAAAAATAGATTGTTCTTTTGTTGGCTCTGGTGAGCTTCAGCAATTATTTGTTCAGGGGTTTTTGTTGCAGCTTTTTTTGGTTTTCGTGCAGCTCGCTTAGCATTTCGTTGCGCAGCAACGATTTGCTTTGCTTCGGCTGGTGTAGGATATTCATTTTTGTCGTCAAAATTGAGAGTCATGTTTTCGTCCTCCAAGCGCCTTATAGGCTATAGTAGTTATTAAACTAAATGCTACTCCTAAACAATATAAAACGCAATAGGTCCGCCCTGTTTGATGCGAATTTTTTTCGATGTAATTACACGCTAGGTGCTGCTGGTCTACACGGCATCATCCCAGATCTAAAAGTATGCTCGCGTACATAACCAAAAAGATGCGGTATTTAAAAACAAAACCCGGGCTAACCCGGGTTTGTTCTATGCGTCCTGCGTGGCAGATCATAATTTTTGAGTACAAATTTATTAAAATGATAGACGGTTATTGTTGCCCAGTTCAGTTTCAGGAGTACCATCCACTTTGATGGTAGATTCTTGGCCTAAAGCGTGCTCAGTATTGGCTTTATGTGCGCCTCTACCTATAGTGCTATCGTACACCCAAGCAAGGATGCCGCGTGACTGTGCTTTTGGCTGCGCAACTGGTTCCACACTTTCACTTGCATTTTTTATCACTACTTCGGTTACCGAGCTAGAACTAGGTTCATCGCTTTTAGGTGTGCGTTTGAATAAAGCTGCAAAAGAGCTTACTGCATTGCTACCAAAGTTCCAGATCGCTTTGAAAGGCTTCGTAACAATATTCCATATTTGAGCTGCAAACGTCTTAGGTTGTGGTGATCTGAATTTTAAGCTTGCATGTGATCCAGGGAATTCTTCTGTCTGCTTGATCAGATTCTCGACATCATTTTGTTCAGCTCTTAAATTTAAAATAAGATTGGCTTCGTCTATTATGTTTTGAGTTGCTTGTAGACGAGCTTCTTCTTCAGCGATTTTTTGTCTTGTAGCCAAAATGTTAAAAGCTTCGTCAACTATATCTTGCCTTTGCCGTAGTTTTTGTAGTTTCTCAGCATATGCCTTAGCTATTTCAATATTTAATTTTGTGCGCATGCTCTTTTGAGCCTGTATTTGGGCGCGTTCCTGTTTTTGCTGAATTTCTTCTTGTTGCGCTTGCAAGCTTTCTTCCTCTGCGCGTATAGCTTTTTGCGTTAAACGCATTCTCTCAAATTGCCTTTCGCGTTCTTGTTCTGTTTGTGCTGCAGAAAAATCAGTACCAGTCATTTTTTTCCCCGTAAGTTTTTTATTCGTATTTGCAGACAGTGCCTTAGCTCTTGTCAGTCATTAAGCTAAATACTACTCCCAAACAATATAAAATGCAATAGGTCTAGCTATAAAAATCCCTATTTTTACAGAAAAAATTAACTTTCTTTGAAATTATCTGTATATACAGCTAAACCGTGGCTTCCAGGAGCTTCTGTGCATGGGCTAAAGCTTCGGGGGTTACTGCTGTGCCACCCATTAGCCTAGCTAGTTCCTGTACGCGTGCAGGCGGGGCTAGGGGGGTGATTTGTGTGCTAGTGTGGTCTTTGCCTTGTACTTTTTCCACTTTAAAATGGTGATGGCCTTGCGCTGCAACCTGTGGCAGGTGCGTGATACATAAAATTTGTGCATTTGCACCCAATGCTCGAATCATGGCCCCTACAATCGCAGCAGTTTTGCCGCTGATACCAACATCAACCTCATCTAAGATTAAGGTGGGTATGGCTGCCTGCTGCGCCGTAATGGCCTGTATAGCTAGACTTATGCGTGATAATTCGCCACCAGAAGCAATTTTTTTCAGCAAACCCATAGGCTGCCCCGGATTGGCCGCAAGCATAAAGTGTATGGTATCTTGCCCGTATACAGAGGGTTTTGCGTTATTAGTAGTCTCCATTTCAATTGCAAATATTGTGCTGGGCATTTCAAGAGTTTTTAACTTTCCCATAACTTCTTTAGTCAATTTTACTGCTGCAGCGCCGCGACTTTGGCTGAGCGCATTAGCGGCCTTGTGGTAGTCATGTTCTATAGTTTGTAGTGTCTGTTGTAATTCAGCAAGTTGCTCTGTAGCGGTACTTAAGTTGTTGCGCTGTGCGCATAATTCAGCGTAATGTGTATGCAAAAGTGTAGGTGCAACTTTTAATTTACGAGCTAAAGCATGAATCGCGCTTAAGCGTGTTTCGACTTTGATTAATTGGCTTGGGTCTAAATCAAGTTTTGAATTAAAATTTGCTAAGCCGTTGGCAGCTTCTTCCACGCTAATAATAGCTTGTTGCAATAATTCATGTATGCCTGATAATTCCGGCGCAATTTTTTGGATCGTTAAAATCTGGCTACATGCTGCGTGTAGCTGCTGCAATATAGTAGAATGCTCGCCATGCTGATCATCAGCTAGAATGGTCGTAAGCTCTTGGCTAATTTGTAGTAATTCTTGGCCTTTAGCTAGTTTGGTATGCTGTTGATCTAGTTGCGTCATTTCATCTGCTTGCAAATTGAGAGTTTCTAACTCTTGTAATTGGTAATTTAGTAAATCTAGTTTAGCTGCTTGTTCCTGTACATCTGCCAATTCTTGGATCTTTTTATGCGTTTGCTCCCATAGTGCATGTAAATCGCTAACAGCCTTTAGCAAATCAGGATGTTTAGCATAAGCATCTAATAATGCGCGTTGAAAATAGCTATCTAATAATGCATGATGCTGATGTTGGCTATGAATTT
>DALYEH010000009.1:0-5273 GCA_031972715.1 Gammaproteobacteria bacterium
AGATGGCTCTATTTGACTGAGTGCATTAGTAATTTGTTGTTTGTCTAGACTATGTTCTGCACTTACTTCATCAATAAATTGCAATACCTCGGGACGCTGGATAAAGATATTAGCAAGAAGTGCTTGCGACATGCAAATCCCTATAATTATGCTAAAAATCCTTCTGTAGCGCATACCCAAAACCCGTACATAAACATATAAGTTTATTATATGATCTAATTCATTTTCGTACTAGTGTGCGATGCGTATGTATAGACATTAACATGCCAAGCCCTATCATCACTGTCACCAGTGATGTGCCACCGTAACTGACTAGTGGTAGGGGAATGCCAACTACTGGTAGTATGCCATTAACCATGCCTATATTAACAAATAAATATACAAAAAAAGTCATGATCAGACTACCAGCAATTAAGCGTGAGAATGTATCTCTGGCGCGCATACCGATATACAAGCCTCGCAAAATTATGAATACATACAGCATCAAGAGAATTGCTACGCCTAAGAGGCCAAATTCTTCGCCTAATACTGCAAATATGAAATCTGTAGCACGTTCAGGTAGAAACTCTAAATGTGATTGCGTGCCGTTTAACCAACCTTTGCCGAAAAAGCCACCAGAACCAATGGCAATCTTGGATTGAATGATATGATAACCGCTGCCAAGAGGATCTAATTCTGGATTTAATAACGTTAAAATACGCTTGCGCTGATAATCACGCAATACGAACCACAAAACGGGCATGCAAGATATACATAAGGTTGCTAAAGAAATTATTAACTTCCAACTGATTCCAGAGAAAAACAAAACCAAAAGACCAGTACTGGCCACTAAAATTGCAGTACCTAAGTCTGGCTGTACAGCGATCAAGACAGTAGGAACCGCAATATATGCAAAAGATAGCAATAAAAGCTTTGGTGAGGGTGGTAAGACGTGTTCATCTAAAGTACGTGCCACCATTAATGGTACCGCCAGTTTCATCAATTCTGCTGGCTGGAAGCGTAGAATACCTAGATCTAGCCAGCGTTGTGCGCCCTTGCTGATATCACCTATTATCAACACTAAAATCAGAATTGCTAAACTTCCAAAATATAATACTGGTGCCCAGGTCCTGTAGCTACGAGGTTGTGCCTGCGCTACGATTAACATAAAGAATCCAGCTACTGAGAAGTTAATTAATTGTTTTTGTACTAGACGTATATCTAATTTAGCGCTGTAGATTAAGATTAAGCCAATCACGAAACAGGCTAACATGCAGCTAAACATTGGCATATCTATATGCAGCCTATCTATGAAAGTTCTGCGATGTAACGCATTGCTAGGATCATTATTATAAATCTGTTTAAACGGAACTATGTGGTTATTATCCATTTCTTGCCTCTGCAAAATAAGCTTCTAGCACTTTTCTCGCTACCATAGGGCTACCAGGGTTGTGTTCAATTATTACAGCAATAGCAATTTGCGGATCCTCAACCGGAGCGAACGCTATAAACCATTTGTGATCACGTAAATGTGCTTTAACCTTATCAGCATCATACTTTTCATCTTGTTTTAAGCCGAAAACCTGCACAGTACCTGTTTTACCTGCGACAGTAAATTTAGTGCGTGGTAAATTTACCCAATATGCTGTTCCCTGCTGGGTTTTAACCACATTTTCCATAGCGTTGATAATCGTATTCCAAGATTCATCATGATTAATAGTAACTGGGGGCAATTCTACTACTTCTTTCTCTGTAATTACTTGATCAGGTGTTTGAGTCGCTTTGACCAATTTCGGCTGCACTCTGTTGCCGCGCGTGCCTATAGTTCTAGCAACTGTTGCTAGTTGCAGTGGAGTTACTAGAGTGTAGCTTTGTCCTATCGCCGTACTTAATGTTTCTCCTGCAAACCAGCTTTGTCTTTTAGTTTTTCTCTTCCATGCAGGTGATGGGGCAATACCGCTAGCTTCGCCGTCTATATCTATATTAGTTGGAGAGCCCAATCCAAAGCGTACGAAAACATCATTGATTTTATCTATGCCCATTTTATCGCCAATAAAGTAGAAGAAAGTGGATGAGCTTTCAGTTAATGCTTGCGTAACATTAATTAAACCATGACCTTCCTCTTTCCAATCCCGGTATTTACGCCCATCGGCATGTAATTGGTAATATCCTCGGTCGTTATAAATTGTATTTGGCGTTATAACATTCAAATCTAAAGCTTGTAAGGCAATGATCGGTTTGACTGTAGAGCCTGGAGAATATTGTCCGCGTATTGCGCGATTAAAAAGTGGACGTTCCTTAGCATTTTGTAATTTGCTGTAAATCTCTTGTGGTATGCCGCGTACAAATAGGTTGGGATCAAAGCTTGGCTTGCTTACCATGACTAGTACCCCGCCAGTTTTAACATCCAGAGCCACCACAGCGCCATGAAAATTTTGCAAGGCATCATAAGCCAGTTGCTGTAATTTGCTATCAATAGTTAAATATAGGTTTTGGCCTGCGATAGGCGGAATTTCATCCAAGTTACGTACCATGCGCCCTCTTGCATCAGTCTCTACTTGCTCAAAACCTGCGGTACCACGTAATACATCTTCGTAAGATTTTTCAATACCGTACTTACCTATGGTATAGGTGCCACGATATTTGGTTTGATCAATATGATCTAGATCTTGTTCAGAAAGCATGCCGGTATAGCCTAGAACATGGGCAAAAGCCTCTCCCATAGGATAGTAACGCGCTAGATTAGCGTGGATATCGCATTCTGGAAATTTATACTTCATGATAGAAAACGCAGCTACTTCTTCTTCGGTCAATTTATTTCGTATGGGTATACGTTCAAAACGGCCCTTATATTTGCGTTGTTTGTGAAAATTTTTAATATCGGACTCTGAAATTTTTAATACTTTGCTAAGGCGGTTAATTAAATCATCAATGTCTTTCACTAAATTGGGTGCAATTTCCAGGCTAAAATCAGGTACATTGTCAGCTAATAACACGCCATTACGATCATAGATAAGGCCACGCGTTGGCGCGATTGAGATCATCCGTATTTGATTATTCCTAGCTAGGGTTAAGTATTTTGTATAGTGGTATATTTGCAAATAGAACAGCCGACCTAGCAGGACGGCGAGCAAAAGCCCAGCTATTATTAAAGCCGCAATGCTGCGGTTTAAATATAGTTGGTTTTCTTTAAAATGATCTTTTAATCTAAATAAAACTGCCATTTATGTGCGGATCTTAATCCTAAACCTTACGAGATGTTATAATTATAGCGACATTTCAATCATACATATAGGTCTTATGTTAAAGATAGTTAATAGACTAAAAAAGGGCTTTACCTTAGCAGAATTAATGGCCACGATTTTGATATTAGGGATAATCTCTTCAATTGCGATTCCGACTTATCGTGAATACGTCATTCGCGCCAAGATGGTAGAGGTTGTCACTGTATTAGAGCATTTACTTTCCGAAGCAAAGCAGCAATACGTGAGCAGTAGTACTATCCCTACATCTGTTGGGGGAATAACTAGCGGTGCTGCGGATGCGTATAATGGCTCAGATTGTATAGATTTTATTATCTATGATGATGGTGCTAGTTGGGCAAATGCAGGTAGGGCGGCGCTAGTGCAGGCTGTAATTTCAAATGAATGTGGGCGCGGCATACAAGGCTTTGCACCTGGCACTGTAAGCGGCGCTTACAACACTGTCTCTATGGCGTTCGTAATTGTCGGTGAAACCATGCAGCAATATTGCGGTAGCTGGGTAGAAGACGGCACAGAAGTGCCATTGAAGTATTTGCCTAACGGCTGCCAAAGTAGCGATTTTGCGGCTACTGTGACAGGCTAGCTTATAATCGCTCTGGCCCAGGACGAACCGATTCTTGTTGTGATCCTAGAGTTTTTATGGCTTGGAAGGTTTGCCTAAGAATATGATCATCTGGTAAGGTTTCGAAAAAGGTAGCCAATGCTTCTACTTTGCCTGGAAAATTTGGTGTACCAATATCTTTTGTTAAGTCATCTAAGGTGACAACAGATAGTGATATACCAGATTTTTCCTCTAGATCGAATAACTTTTGAACGTGCCCTAATAAATCTAGCTTAGTATTGTCGGTGTATTTGTTAGCTTGTAGACGCGGTAGAATACTTTTTGTTCTAGCAGTATTGAAGTTTGGATCAATGTATTTAGCTACTGATAATTTGTATTGATCTAAAGCCTTGGTGCTTACATCATCGCGGTTTGCCTCTTTACCATAGCTCATTTTTGCACCGTTTAAGAGCAAAGTGCTTAGGCGATCAATCTGCGGGCTACCGGCAGGTCTAGTGCCAAGTGCTGCCTGTAAAATATTGACGCGGTTTGCTTCTATAGGATCAGCGTCTATAAGTTTCTGAATTGCCGCTGCCTCTGCATCAAAGTCCAGGCAGATCTGTTCCAACATCAAGTTTACCTGTATGCGTAAGTTGAGTACCAGAATAGAGGCGTTAGTTTGTGCAGGGCTTTGTTTTGCTGCAGTGATTGGTGACTCTAGATCAACCCATTCATCACCGGGTATGTCTTTTGCTTGTGCAGAGAGAATGTTGTCAAAGAAATCATCTATTTTCTTATGGAGTTGTGTAGAATTTTCAGGCGTTGCTATTCTAAAAAATGTAGACAACTTACTATATAGCCATACAAACGTTGTTTCTTGGGCTAAATAATTCTGGACAGTTAGTGCCATCTGGCGTCTACACATGACTAAATTTTCTGAAATTTGCATTGCATCTGCATGTTTTAAATGTTTCAGTAAAGTGATAGCCGCAATCAAATATGCGCGGTCAGAATGAATTGCTTTTGTTTCTGCACTGCGTAGTGTTTCAAGGTCGGTTTCTAATTCATTTAAAAAGGTTTCTATTTCGTTATTAATATCTTTCATAATTATTCTTAACTTAGCCTTTATATTTATATTCTAAAAAACAGTTAAAATGCAGTTCGCATGCAACCGTAAGTTGGCTAAAAGCATCAATTCTTAATTGGCCGGCATTTTTGTTCTAATCCCCTGTCGCTAGGCAGAATATCCTAAAAATTTCTATTCAGCAAGAAACAGGGCTTTTTTATACTGTTGTTTAACTTTTCTTGGCTTTGGCTGCTTTATGCAGACAAAACTATTGTTTGTTCGAAAGGAGTCCAGAGCTTTTCTAGATTGTAAAATTCGCGTGTTCCAGGCAACATAACATGCACTACTACATCGCCTAAATCTATCAGGATCCATTCGGCTTCGCGTTCACCTTCTATACCAATAGGCTCATAATCGAAGCTGT
>DALYEH010000009.1:5283-6668 GCA_031972715.1 Gammaproteobacteria bacterium
CGAAGCTGTGTGTGATTTCTAGAATTTTATCGGCAATTGATTTAACGTGGGTAGTGGAGGTTCCAGTAGCAATGATCATATGATCTGTTATATTTGTAAGGGTTCTCACGTCTAGGGCGTTAACATTAAGTGCTTTACCATCAGTTAAAGCGTTTAATACTGCTACTTTTAAGCATGGTTTTGTCATATATGCAGCTCCTCCACATTGTTTAAAAACTTAACACCCGTTAAAACCAGACACATAGTCTCCAAAAGATCCCAAGCATTCCCTGATTGCATACCTTTGCAGATTAAATCAACATTTTTTGCTAAAGCTAATAAATTTTTTAAACTCTCGACAGAAAGACGTGCTAAAGCATTTTTAAATGCGGGCAAATTTTCTCTCCAAAGGCCTAATTTTTGTGCGCTCTGCTCTATGGAAATACCTAGTGTTAAGTCGTGTTTTACAGTTAATAAACTGCGTATTTCGCGGGTTAAAGCCCATAATACCAAAAGCGGATCAGCATCATCGCTTCTTAAACTACGGCAAATTTCTAGACTGCGTATTGCATCACCCTGCAATACAAAATTGCCTAATTCAAATACAGAAAATTGATTATTTACTTCCAAAAACGGACGAATTTGTTCAATAGTTAAGCTACCCGCAGGTAATACTAGACTAATTTTTTGCACAAATTGTGCTATTGCTAGCAAATTCCCAGCGTAACATCTAGCAATTAAATTAATAGCATCGCTTGTAGCCTTAAAACCAGCATTATTTAAGCGTTTATTGATCCATGCTGGTAGAGCTGCAAAAGAAATAGGCTTCGCTACATGGATTTTGCCATGTTTTTGAATATGTTTGACCCAATTGGAATGTAGAGTTTGAGATTTAAGTTTGGGGGCACGGATTATAATGTAAAAACTTGGATCTTGCTTCGTCAGAACCTGTTCTAGGATCTGGCTGCCTTGCTTGTTGACTGTTTCGCCGTGTAACCCGAGTTCAAGCACGGTACGGTCAGCAAATATGTCTAAATTCCGGCATTTGTCCAATAATTCTTCCCAATTAAATGACGTATTTATTTCAAATACCACCTTCTTATTATAGCCATCTTTAGACGCCTGTTGGGAGATTGAGGCAATTATTTCTTCAGTCTGTAGGGGCTCGCCGCCATGGATTAAATAACAGTGGTCTATCATGGATTTAGATCTTTGTGCTGTGGTCGTGTCGTGATTTGGCGGAGTATTTCTGCCACTACCTCGTCTAATAATTCACGTTTCACTATCTGTGCTTCGCCTTCATTGCTCAATAACATGTTATTACTACGGTTCAACTCTCTAGTACGTGTAATTGAACGTTGTAATTGCAAGTTATTACTTGTTTGTAATTGGAAAGTTGTGGAAAC
>DALYEH010000009.1:6678-8362 GCA_031972715.1 Gammaproteobacteria bacterium
TCTTTGCACTTCACCACTGGAACCAACAGCTAAGACTTCGTCACTACTGACGGGTTTATCTAAACGTAAAATAGCAGAGTGTTCTGTAGGAGTATTTAAGATTTGTACCCCATGCCCGCATAGTTGTGCGCGTACCGCGCGTTGCAATGGTTCATAAGGCTCGCAAGGAGTTATATACACGGTACGCAGATACGGAGGGATGTCCAGATCACCGCGCATTTTAAAGCCGCAGCACGCGGCTAAATTAAGACACAGCAAAATACAGACAACTCTAGCAAACATGCTTATTCCTTAACCACAACATTTACTAATTTACGCGGTACTACGATTATCTTCTGCACTGATTTGCCTTGAATGTATTTTTGTACATTTTCGTGGCTTAAAGCTAATTGCTCTATTTCCTCTCTGGAGGGATTTAGTGCTGTACTGAGATTAGCGCGTAGTTTACCATTTACTTGCACCACTAGATTTACAGTGTCTTGTAGTAGTGCAGTTGTATCCACTCTAGGCCATGATTCATTTACTACCGCAGTTTTATTGCCCAAATCATGCCATAAAGTATGCGTTACATGCGGAATTATTGGCGCTAACATTAATACCACATTGTTTAACACTTCTTGCCTTATTTGTTGATCTGTAGCACTTTGGATGGCAAATCCAGAAAGATGATTTAATAATTCCATGATGGCGGCTATTGCAGTGTTAAAGGTAAATCTACGTTCTAAGTCATCAGTTACTTTCTGAATTGTTGTATGTAGTTTAAAGCGTAAGTCTTTTTGTGTAGGACTAAAGCTTTGCTGTAGATAATCTACTGGAATTTGCACTACACCATGTTCCACGTGTTGTAAAATTGTTGCCCATAAACGGCGTAAAAACCTATATGCACCCTCTACACCTGCATCCGACCACTCAAGTGACTGCTCCGGCGGTGCTGTAAACATGATAAATAAACGTACTGTATCCGCACCGTATTTCTCTACCAAATCCTGTGGATCTACGGTATTGCCTTTAGATTTAGACATTTTGCTACCATCTTTAAGAACCATACCTTGTGTTAATAAATTTGCGAATGGTTCACTAGAGTTTACTAAGCCTAAATCACGCATGGCTTTATGGAAAAAGCGTGAATACAGTAGGTGTAAAATAGCATGCTCTATACCACCTATGTACTGATCCACAGGAGTCCAATAATTGGCGCGATTATCAAGCATAGCGGTCTTTAGGTCGGGGCAGGCAAAACGAGCATAATACCATGATGACTCCACAAAGGTGTCAAACGTATCAGTTTCACGCTTTGCGGCTTTGCCGCATTGTGGGCACGCTACATTGTAAAAATCAGGCATATTGGCTAGGGGAGATCCGCTGCCAGTAATATCAACTTTCTCTGGTAGTAAGACAGGTAGATCTTTAGCTGGCACCGGTACCGCGCCACAGGCAGCGCAGTAGATAATTGGTATAGGCGTGCCCCAATATCTTTGCCTAGATACGCCCCAATCGCGTAAACGATAGTTCACTTGCGCGCTAGCAAGATCTTGAGCTCTTAAATCATGCAAAATCGCGTTAAATGCTGCATTAAAATCTAAGCCATCATATTTGCCAGAATTCACTACAACTAGTTCTTTGTCAATAAACGCAGCTTTTTGCACATCAACTGTTGTACCGTCCGCTGGAGCCACGACTTGTT
>DALYEH010000009.1:8497-9028 GCA_031972715.1 Gammaproteobacteria bacterium
CAAAGCACCACCGCCATACTCCGCTAATACATAATTGGCAACCCATATAGGTACTTCTTCGCTGGTAATAGGGTTTATGGCTTTCAAGCCTGTATCCATGCCCACTTTTTCTATAGTGGCCATATCTGCTTCGGCTGTAGATCCTTTTTTGCATTCTTGAATAAATGCCTGCAATTTAACGTTATTTTGTGCCGCAAGTGTGGCTAATGGATGCTCAGCAGCAATAGCCATATACGTAACGCCACATAAAGTATCTGGTCTAGTAGTATAAACTTCAAGGGTTGCAGAAGGTTGTTCGGCTACTTGGAATTTGATGTTCAACCCCACTGAACGGCCAATCCAGTTCCGTTGCATAGTTTTGACTTGTTCTGGCCACCCTGGCAGTTTATCTAAATCATTGAGTAGTTCTTCAGCGTATGCGGTGATTTTTATAAACCATTGCGGAATTTCTTTACGCTCTACTAGCGCGCCTGAACGCCAACCACGCCCATTAATGACTTGTTCATTTGCTAAAACTGTTTGATCAACTGG
>DALYEH010000009.1:9041-14253 GCA_031972715.1 Gammaproteobacteria bacterium
ATTGACCACAGAGTTTTTCTTATAGACCAAACCCTTAGCAAATAACTGCGTAAAAAACCATTGCTCCCAATGGTAATAGCCTGGTTCACAGGTTGCAATCTCGCGGTCCCAGTCATAACCAAAGCCCATTTGCTGTAACTGAAATTTCATATGCGCTATGTTTTTTCTGGTCCATTCGGCAGGTGGGACATTATGCTTCATAGCTGCATTTTCGGCTGGTAGCCCAAAAGCATCCCAACCTATTGGTTGCATCACGTTGTAGCCGGCCATACGCTTTTGACGTGCTATGACGTCCCCTAGGGTATAGTTACGCACATGTCCCACGTGAATATTACCGCTAGGGTAAGGAAACATGCTTAAGCAATAGTATTTAGGCTTATCAGAAGAGTCTGGTGCTTTAAAAGTTTTGTTAGTATTCCAATATTCTTGTGCTATTTGTTCAACTTGTTTTGGATTATAATTTTGATCCATGCTCTCCACCGTATAGAAAAATGCCTTAGAGTATCTTATCTCCCACAGCCTTGCGAAATCTTAACATTGCAGGCCTTAGAGAGCAACAAAACTCAAATCATATCCTTGGTGAACGTAAGCATTATTGATTTTGCCGCCTATGTTCTGCAAATGTAGGGCAAAAGCTTGTTTCTGCCATGGAGCCCAACTTGCATAAATTTGCGCTGGTTCTTGTGCAATTGTGTGATTAACGTTTGTAGCTGGCTTCTGTATTAATGCAGTTAAAGCATCGTTGTCTAGTTGTAACTTGTTATTGGAAATATACCGAATGAGCCCGTCTAGAGCTTGGATTTGGGTAGTATATTCTTCAAATTTAAATTGCGGAATGTTGTATAGCTCTGCTTGTAACATTTCTGAATGTACTCGATCATAGCGTCCAAGAATAATCAAAAAAGTCCAACTATTTAGATCATCTGGGAACTCAATACCCTGCGCGCGCAATAGGGCGGCGTATGCCAGTGCTTCATTGTATGCTGGCGTATATTGATCATTGCTGGCTGGGAAGTGCACACTTGGTTGAGTTTTTTGATGCATAAAATCCGCGACAATTTTTTGCTGCTCAGGCTTACGTAACCAATATTTATGCATTGAATTGATTTGTGTAATGGGGTGCCGTATTAGGTTTGCAACTCTTATTGAGGTAGAAGGTTTTTTTTGCAATATTGTACCTAGTACATAGCCATGTACATTACCATAAATACGCCTATTGTTTTTATTATACTTCTTTAACAGCGCAAAATAACTTTGTAACGATAATGCACTTGGGCTGTGCGGTGCTTGCACAGAAGTTGCTCTATCAACGAAATCATAATGAGTACAATGTATTAATTTTGTTGAATTTAAAACGTCTGTCAACCAAGTAGTGGCTGCCGCACCTTCAGAGGCTAATAAAAAAGTGGTTTCTTCATGATCTTGGCGCCATACAAATGCGGTAGCTATTATGCATAGCAACATCACGACTACTAAAATAAAAGCTGGTTTAATTTTTGAACCTAACATATTTGGTCTCAGGTTGAGCATAGACTTTCCGCTACGAGTATAGTACATCAATATCAGTACGTAATGCTATTCATTTTTTGACATACATCAAACATTTGTAATCTAGCTTTTGATAGTGTACTTTTTGTATTTGTAAAACATAGATTACGCACGGAGATAGACAAATTGTTTAAGCAAGTATTTGACGAACATGCGCATGCAAATGAAGAAGAGCCGATGGCATGGTACGAGGGTGATGGGGGTTTGATAGAGCGAACACATGATTTGTGTAATCTATTTGAATTAACCAAAATACGACAATCTGATATCAAAAATATATTTCTAGCATTTGGTACATGTATGGCAGAAATTCAAAATCATCCTCAGTATTCAGGGATCTTTGCTGTCTCAGAAATTGAAGTAAACCAACACGATGTGAGCTTAAACGCAGTTACAAAGGTCAAGCTGCATTTTGTGCCTATTCTGCAACAGATGTTGGAATTGATTGAAAAAATAAGTCTGCATGTAAAAAATAAACCTGATTTAAAAAAATTCTATAAAGCCTCTGCTGGCAGGACAGAAATTTCAGAGTTATTTATTTGGGTTTTGTTGATGCACAGTTATCAGATGCTAACAGATTATTCAGTACGATTTGCTTTTTATGTATCAAAGTACAACGAATATATGATAAATAACGAGCAATTCAATAAGCAAATCACTTCAAGATTGCTGAGCGACGCTTATCTTGTACTATTAGACGTTTACTGGGATTTTGAGCGCCATGAATATGCAACAAAGCAAACGTTGAGGTCCGAGAGTAGGAGTTCTACTCGCGTCCATGCTAGCAAAAGAGATCTTTTACCTGCATATTATCAGGGAAGAAATAAAGTAGCTAATGAATATCTTGAATCTACTGAAAAAACTCCGCTTTTAGATCCTGGTCGTGCAACAGCAACTCACAATACAAACAAAAATACCAGAAGTAGTTTAGGGTACAAAGAGTGACTCTATGCAGATTTATAATAAGTTTGCAAAATATTTTGTGTAAAAGCAGGGCGTAAGTAAAACCCCTTTGGCACCAGATCATACTGCTCGCCTTCATGGTCCAGATAAGGCACTAATATTTTGCTATGTGCGGCTTTAGGGCGTATATGTAAAAATGTGCCGTATCTGGCTGTAATATGTGTTGCATGGCCCAGCACTAACATTTCCATTAGCTCTTCCCAATCATTTTGCAGAATATGTTCAGTAGTGGGATCCATATGCCATAGTAGCGGTGCCGCAAATACGCGATCTCTAAGCGCTGTATTTTTTGATCCTATAACTGGTGCCCATAACACGGTGCGCAGTTTTTTATAAACCCACGATTCGCGCCAAGTTGTTGTATGCATGTTGGTTTGCACTGTGCACACGTACGTAGATTCTAAGGGTTTAAGTCGCGCATCAACTGGTATAGTCTTTAACTCTACACCTAAATGTGGAAAATCAGGCATGGCTTTGCTAGACGCAGAGGTACCCAAATACAGCTCTACTATATGTCCTAACCAACCTTTAGCAACTAATAAATTAGCTGGTGGTTCTAACGCTAACTCATAAGCAACTTGCTGTATAGTTTTGCCTGTAATTTCTTGACAACGCTGTTGTAATTCGAGTAGATTTTGTGGTGGCTGTATATGCATAATTGTTCATTTTAACATGAGAGACTGTATAGTGGAAGAAAGTTGGAAGCATGCGCTGCGTGCAGAGTTTAGTGCTCCCTATATGGCGCATTTACGCACATTTTTGCAGAGTCAAAAAGAGCAGGGTAAAGTAATTTATCCTAGATTTTCAGAGATTTTCAGCGCTTTTACATACACTCCATTAGAACAAGTGCGAGTGGTGATTTTAGGACAGGACCCATACCATGGGCCAAAGCAAGCGCATGGTATGTGTTTTTCAGTGCTGCCTGGGATCAAACCACCGCCGTCTCTAGTAAACATTTATAAAGAATTAAAAAGCGATCTGGGTGTAGAGCCCGTGTCGCACGGCTGTTTAATTCCATGGGCAAAACAAGGTGTACTATTGTTGAATGCTGTGCTAACTGTGGAGCAGGGAAAACCAGGCTCGCATCAAGGCAAAGGCTGGGAGCATTTTACAGATCAAGTAGTCGCTCTATTAAATAGTAGTGCTAAGCCACTAATCTTTGTTTTATGGGGTAGCCACGCACAAAATAAGGGTGCGCATATTGATGAGACAAAACATCTGGTATTGCGTGCCGCACATCCTTCACCATTCTCAGCACATCGTGGTTTTTTAGGTTGTAAACATTTTTCAAAGATAAATAAAGCATTAATAGCTTGGGGACAACAACCTATTGCTTGGCAATTACCGGCAGAATTTAAATATGCAGCCAGTGATCAGCAAATAACCCCTAGTGAAAACACTATAGAATAAAATTATTATCAAGACATAATGCATACAAAGGAGGGTTGTATGCGGTTTTTATCCTATATCTTTGTATTACTCTTTGCAGGTGTCTGTAGTGCGGTGCAAATATGCGGTGCATCATCGTGCTGTAATAAGCCAAGCAATGTTTTGAGTTTAAATATGTATGAATTAGAGGCAGCACAATTATGCTTGCGTGAGCAAGAAGCCGTGCTGCGTGTACGTAAGCATTCACTACGAGAGCATATAAAGCAGCAACGTCTAGAAGAACAAACTCAGAAGAGGCGCTTGCGCGCGCAGGAGAAATGTGAAAGAGTAAGGCGGCAAATTGAGCAGCTTAACAAACGTTATAGGCAAGGGTATAATAGTGCTCAAGGCATAAGACTGGATAGAAAACTAGCTGATTTGAACGCAAAAAAGCAAAATTATTGTGGCTGAGTTGCTAGACTAAAAAAGAGCATAATAGCCAGCGGAGTTTATACCTAAAGAAGCAAAGGCGCGCATGAGGCCGGCGACAAAACCTAACACAGAAAGGCACAAATTAGATGAATAATCAGATTGATATAACACAAATTTCTAAAATCCTAACAACAGCACTAGAAAACGCTAGGCCAAATCAGGATGGATTTGTGGCAAACTATATCCCTGAGTTGCGCATGGTAGATCCAGAAATCTTAGCAGCTAGTATTGCTTTGATAGACGGCACAGTTTTAGAAGAGGGCGATACCAAGGCCAGATTCACATTACAGAGCGTGTCTAAATTAGTCCTGCTTATTGGTATGATGGAAGAATTCGGTGCGGAACGTGTTTTTTCTTGGATCAATGCAGAGCCATCTGGTTTGCCGTTTGCTGCTATAGGCGATTTAGACCGTTTTGGGCCAGTGCCCTCCAACCCACTAATCAATGCCGGAGCGATTTGTTTGAGTGGCAGGATCCCAGGTAGCACGGATCAGCAACTCTTATGGGTCAAGCGTTGGGTGAATAAGCTTTTTGCTGCGGATCTAGAATTTTCGGATGCTGTATATAAATCTGAGTTTGGATCTGCTGATCGTAACCGTTCTTTGGCTTATTTGATGAAAAGCACAGGTGTACTCACAGGAGATGTTGAGGAAATATTAAAGCCTTATTTTAGTTTGTGCTCATATACGGCAAATATTGCAGAGGCGGCATATTTACCAATGTTATTAGCTAACGGCGGTGTAGCCCCGGATGGGAAGCGCATTATTTCCGAGCTAACTAGTAATCAGGGAGTCTCCATCATGGCTACTTGTGGGTTATATAACGAATCTGGCATGCATTT
>DALYEH010000009.1:14263-18585 GCA_031972715.1 Gammaproteobacteria bacterium
GGCGCGGTGGTATAGCTGCATTTAGCCCACGTTTAAACGCTAAAGGCACTAGTATACGCGGACACATGATTGTGAGCGAAATCGCCAAAGAACTGGATTGGCATTTTGCTGCGCCTAGAGCTTAATCTCTGGGAAGCACAAACTGTAAAATATCAGCTGATTTAGGATTGAAGTATATTGTAGGTGTACCTTCAAGCATTTCCTTGATTGTCTGTAGGTGTTCTACAATACGGTTGGAAATTGAAGGGCATTTGCGCAATTTACCACGGGCAAGCTCTAAATCCATTTTTATTTCCCAAATAATGCCTTTTAAGCGCGGCTTTTGGAATGGACGTGCAGTTTGTATAAGATTTTCCAACCACTGTGCGCGTTGCTGTTCAAACTTGAACGGGTGTTCTCCGGCAAGTTTAATCCACCAATCTATGTCAAAGTTGTTCGTAATCCTAGTTGCCATTTTCGTGTTCCATCAAATTGCTTGACCATTTAACAAGAGCATATTCTACCACAAATTTACATATAATCAAGCTATGAAACTCATGATTGCATAACAATTCCTGTGTACTATCACCAAGTTTATAAATTTGTTATTATTGTACGCATGGAAACATTAATCAGGGATTCTGTCATGAGTAAAAGATATTTCAAGAATGTTATGTTATCACTAGGTCTAGTATTGGCCATAGCACCCACAGGCATATTAGCAGAAGATGCTACTACTCCTGGTGCGGTAGTGCAGGACCATGCGGTGAATCCTCCGCCAAAGCCACAAGCAGTACCTAATCCACAGGCAGCCGCTAATAAGGCACAGGCAGTTGCGGATACTGCAGAGGGTGCAGCGCAGTCAGCTACTACCCCTACTAAACCAACACCCAAAAAAGTAATGAAGAAGAAGCAAGCTAAGAAAAAGGCAAAGCCAGCTCCTAGCTCTGGATCTAACTCCGGTTATGGCAATTTAAAAGATATACCAGACCCAATGGATTTGAATTCAGACTAGATTAGTAATTGTGTGTAATTAGTGTCTTCTTTTAGGCTTCTGTTGATCGCCGGCGATTACCTTAAGACGTGTTGCTGGCGATAGAAACACTACCTGGGTTTGATTATTTAGATAAAAACGCACATTATCACTAATTTCACCCAAGGGCTTGTAAACAGAAGCCATATCAGCTTTATGAGGTTGGTTTTTAACCTCTACTCCAATGTTTCCTAAAGCTTTGGTGAGGCAAGTAATAATATATGAATTATCTACACGCGGGTTTACGCGGACGTGATTTAACTCGAATAGCAAGCCGTCCAATGTCACAGCAGCATTTTCAATATGACTGATAACGCTTTGTGCAGTTGGATCAATTTTCACGCACTCAAGCACCCGCATTTGATCGTCCAAAACGAATTCGTACGATTCTTTATAACCGTCATGTGTCACGAGTGATGAATTTATTAAAATTTCTGTATTCATACTGCATATGTCGGCCTTAGAAAATTTTCCTTGAGGGTAGCCATATTAGTGATAGGTCGACTTGGCCATTGATCTAAGTTTTGTGTAAGTTTACACTGGGCACATGGCTAAAGTTAAACATACATATGCGTGTAAAGAATGTGGTGCAACAACACCTAAATGGGTTGGGCAATGCGCAGATTGTGGCGAATGGAATTCCCTAACTGAGATTGTAATAAACGCAGCTGCCCCGCGCTTTGAGAATTACGCTGGTACTAGCGAGCAAGGCGTCACTCGCCTGGCGCAAGTACCTTCCTTGCAAGAAGTACGCATCCCCACCAGCTTAGAGGAGTTGGATCGTGTGCTTGGTGGAGGATTGGTGACTGGATCAGTGATCTTGATAGGCGGTGATCCTGGGATCGGCAAATCCACTCTGTTATTACAAACTCTGTCTCATTTAAGCGCACAGCATAAAGTTTTGTACGTGACGGGAGAGGAGTCGTTACAGCAGGTCAAATTGCGGGCACAACGTTTAGGTTTAGAGAACTTAGATTTAGATCTACTGACTGAAACAAGCGTGGAAAGTATTTTAGCTATTGCGCAGCAGTCACAGCCAGCGTTTATGGTTTTAGATTCTATTCAGACCATGTACACAACACAAATTCAGGCCGCGCCTGGCTCTATAACGCAAGTGCGCGAGGCAACCGCGCTGTTGGTGCGGTTTGCCAAACAAACTGGTACTGCAGTTTTGCTGGTAAAAAATCGCTTTGGTGCGGTAAATGAATTAGGCATTTTTGCCATGACTGATAAAGGTTTGCGAGAAATCAATAATCCATCCGCAATATTTTTATCGCGCAGTGAAATTGCTGTGTGCGGCAGTGTAGTGATGGTAACTTGGGAAGGCAGTCGGCCCATGTTAATTGAAATTCAGGCTTTGGTAGATGAAAGCCATTTAGGTAATCCACGTCGTGTTACAGTTGGTTTAGAGCAAAATCGCTTGGCCTTGATTTTAGCAGTGTTGCACAGGCATGGCGGTGTAGTGACTTACAATCAAGATATTTTTGTGAACGTTGTTGGTGGCGTACGAGTCACAGAGACTGGCATTGATCTAGCAGCTGCTTTAGCCGTGGTTTCCAGCTTAAAAAATAAGCCGTTGCCAAATGATTTAGTGGTATTTGGCGAACTTGGTTTGTCGGGAGAAATTCGTCCTGTGCAAAGCGGACAAGATCGCTTAAAAGAAGCGGTAAAGCTAGGCTTTACGCAAGCTATTGTACCCAAAGCGAATGCACCTAAGAAACAAATCCCAGGTCTCACTGTGCGTGCTGTGCAAAAATTATCTGAAGCATTAGAGATTTTTTGAAGAGCTAAAATTTATAGTTGACGTCAAAATATTTGCCTGCGATAATCGCGCAATAAACATAAGAAGACGAGATCGGCATGCCAATATTTGCAATCCCCAAAAATTACTTACCTCTAGTCACAATAGACTTTTCTAGTACAGTTGCAGACTTGCCTATTGTTCAAGAAATGGTCAAACCTAAACTGACCTTTTGTACAGAAGAATTTATGGAATTATTAAAACCTACAGGGCAGGAATTGTTGGTATGCGAAGATCTCAAAACGGCTAAGCTGTTGGCGTTGCTTCTATCACGTGTGTATAGCGGCGAATATAAAGATAGGAATACAGGCAAGGATATAATATCTAAGCAGATCAAACAATTTGCTTCGGTAGTAATTTTTAGGTTCGATGATATTGGAGTCGATAATTCAAAGAGCTTGCAAACAATAGATCCAGAAACACTGGGAGAATATCCAAACTTTGCATCAAATCCTTTTTATGTTTCACGCGGACCATATTATGAAAAGATGTATGCAAGAGATGTACTTAATGCTTTCAAATCTGATCCTACCCTAAGTGTGCCTAAATTTAGAAGGTATGCAATCTGTGCGCGACCAAACGCGGTAATTTTTCAGAATGTTGCAGGTGAATTTAGAACCGTGCCTGTGACTGCAGAAATACATAATATAGATGAAGCGCGACGTAAAAGTACGCCGCGCTCCAGATTATGATTTAATTAGCTTCGTGTTGATATTCAACTCTATGAGGTTGTAAAGCTTCTTGCCCAAGTTTACTTAAACGATCTTGTTCGTATTCAGTATAATTTCCGGTAAACCAATGCACTTTACTGTCGCCTTCAAATGCCAGAATATGCGTTACTATGCGATCTAAGAACCAGCGATCATGTGAAATAACCATAGCGCAACCAGGGAAGTTTAATAACGCTTCTTCTAAAGCACGTAAAGTTTCCACATCCAAGTCGTTGGTTGGTTCATCTAGTAACAACATATTACCGCCACTGCGCAGAAGTTTTGCTAGATGCACACGATTACGCTCACCGCCTGAAAGATCTTTAACCATCTTTTGTTGTTCGCCGCCTTTAAAGTTAAAGCGTCCTACATACGCACGAGATGGCATTGTGAAATTACCAACGGTCATAATATCTAAACCTTCGGAAATTTCTTCCCACACTGTTTTATTGGCGGACAAACTGTCTCTGCTTTGATCAACATATGCTAATTTAACTGTGTCACCGAAACTGATGGTGCCGTGATCTGGTTTTTCAATACCAGTCAACATCTTGAAGAATGTAGATTTACCTGCACCATTAGGGCCGATGATGCCAACTATTGCACCTTTAGGAATGCTTATGTTGAGATCGTTAATCAAAATATTGTTATTAAAGCTCTTATGTAAACCAACAATATCTAGCACCTTGTCACCAAGTCTTGGTCCAGGCGGTATGTACAATTCCGCGGTTTCATTGCGAGTTTGATATTCTTTGGAATTGAGTTCTTCAAATCTAGCCAGACGCGCTTTATTTTTAGC
>DALYEH010000009.1:18595-19335 GCA_031972715.1 Gammaproteobacteria bacterium
AACTCAGATTTAATAGTGCGTTGCCGAGCTGCTTCACTTTGCTGCTCAGATAATAAACGTCGCTCTTTCTGTTCTAACCAGGATGAGTAATTACCTTCAAATGGAATACCGCGACCGCGATCTAATTCTAGGATCCAGCCAGCAACATTATCTAAGAAATATCTATCGTGGGTGATCGCTACTACGGTACCAGTGAACTCATGTAAGTATCGTTCTAACCAGGCAACACTCTCAGCATCTAAGTGGTTAGTAGGTTCATCTAGTAATAACAAATCTGGAGTGGAGAGCAATAGTCTACATAGTGCGACGCGACGCCTTTCACCGCCTGATAATTTAGTGACATCTGCATCCCAGGGTGGCAGACGCAAGGCTTCTGCAGCCATGTCTAAGGTACGGTCGATTTCCCAGCCGTTTGCTACATCGATCTTATTTTGTAATTCGCCTTGTTCAGCAAGTAAAGCATTCATTTCCGCATCAGTCATTGGCTCCATGAATTTCATGCTGATTTCATTGAAGCGGTTCAAAATCGCTTTGATTTCTCCCATACCTTCTTCAACATTTTCTCGCACGTTTTTAGCTGGGTCTAATTGCGGTTCTTGGGGCAGGTAACCAATTTTGATGTTTTTTTGTGGTACTGCCTCACCTAAGATCTCTTTATCTATACCAGCCATAATTTTTAATAGCGTGGATTTACCGGATCCGTTGAGGCCCAGTACGCCGATTTTAGCGCCATGGTAAAA
>DALYEH010000009.1:19345-21673 GCA_031972715.1 Gammaproteobacteria bacterium
GATTGATATCTTCAAGAATTTTGCGCTTAGGTGGCACCATCTTGCCGACATGGTTCATTGAATATATATACTGGGCCATACTTTTATCTCGGTTAAACTATCACGATCGCATTGATTGACATAAATTGAGTGCCTAGCATAAAATGCTAGCTCTATTAATGCAAGTATTAAGAAAAAAATTATGAAATCGAATGACAGTGTGTTAGGCGGCATACTCCTTATTGGAGGTACGTGTATAGGCGCAGGAATGTTAGGCGTACCAATTACGACCGCAGCCGCTGGCTTTTACCCCACACTCCTAGCATTCCTCGTTGTTTGGTTTTTTATGACCATTTCTGCTTTTGCTTATTTAGAAGTTGCAATGCGTTTCCAAGGCGAGGTCAATTTGATAACCATGGTGCAAAATACACTTGGAAAACAAGCAAAGTGGGTAGCGTGGGTTACATATGTGCTATTTTTGTACTCCCTGATGGCCGCTTACACCGCTGGTGGTACTTCGATTTTCGCTAGTTTGTTACAAATGCCTTTAAATACTACTCAGCAGTCAACATTTATGGCTCTGTTGTTTGTGCTGCCGTTCGCAGTGGTGGTGTATTTTGGGACATGGATGGTTGATCACATCAATCGCATCTTGATGGTGGGTTTGATCTTAACCTTTATAGCTTTATGCGTCTCTTTCCTTTTCGGTTCTAGTGCGGAGAGTCATTTTTATCCTGTTGGCAATCCTAAATACTTGTTATTTTCTTTTCCGTTGTTAGTAGCATCTTTTGGGTTTCATACCATAATCCCCACCTTAAAGACGTATTTAAATGAAAACGTACGTAAATTACGCATAGTCTTCTGGGTCGGCGGTTTATCGCCTTTAGTTATTTATGCTCTTTGGGAATTAATTATTCTATATCTTATTCCTACCTGGGGCAGCGATGGTTTAGTACATATGTTGCATCACAGTTCTAGCAATCCTGCAGAAGCTATGGCAAGTGCCATCAGTGTGCATAGTTCAAGTATAAACAGCATTCTTAGTTGGTTCTCTTATTTCGCGTTAACCAGCTCTTTTATAGGCGTTGGGTTAGGGATTAGGGATTTCTTTGCTGATGGACTGCACATTAAAAAAACACGCATGGGTAATGTGGTTTTATCCATGCTGACCTTCTTACCCCCTTATTTATACACTATCATTTATCCGCAAGGCTTCATTTATGCTTTAAAATACGCTGGCGTTTTTGCAGCAATTTTATTAGTTATATACCCTGTAGCTATGGCTTGGTGTGCACGTTATACACATAAGCTTAAAGGCAAGTATAAATTATGGGGTGGCAAGCCGTTATTGATTTTAACCATGTTATTTGGGCTAATGATTGTAGTGGCTGATGTAATGATGCGTATGGATTTATTACCAATCCCAATCCAATAGGCTATGCTAATAATTACTTACAAAAGGATTGAAGAAACTGATGCGCTTAGTCTTTATGTTAGCATGCTTAATATCTTTGGTGGGCTGTTCATGTCCTAAGCCTCAATTCGCTCTGCGAAAATGTAAAAAACCTGCTCCAGCATGCCCAAAGCAACAACAGCCGGATTGTACGCAGAAGCCCGAACCTTGTACCAAGCCGCCTGCTCCAAAATGCACTCAAGAAGCAACTGGTGAGTGTGCTGCGCCTGTAGAATCCTTAATGGAAGCTATCCCCTGCGAAACTGCACCAAAAAATTATGCTGCTAAAGATACCCCACAAAGCTTATCGAGCCAAGCGGATGCGTACTACAAAACTGGTAGCAGTATTGATAAGCAAAAAGCTTTCCAGTTATATATGCAAGCAGCTGAACAAGGCGACGTCCATGCCTACATGAGTGTGGCTGAAATGTACCTCAAAGGCATAGGTGTACAACGTGATACTGCCAAAGCTATGCATTGGTATAACAAAGCTGCAGAACAGCAAATTCCTTTGGCCCAGATTAAAATGGGTAACTTTTACAGAGATGGCATAGGTGTAGAGCAGGATCCACAGCAAGCCATAGAATGGTATACAAAAGCAGCTGAACAAGGCGATGTAAAGGCTATGCTTTTGTTAGCAGAATTATATCGAGGCTGGTACCAAGGCCCTATTGATCAAAAGCTCGCAGTGTACTGGTATCAAGAAGCGGCGAATTTAGGCTCTTCCGAAGCGCAAACACAACTACAAATCTTATTAGCGGAATCTACTGGCGATGACGTAGATTATAGGCGCGTAATGAATGAATTAGAAAAAGCGGCACAACAAGGTGACATGACGGCTATGTATCAGCTGGCCAATCTTTACATGCAAGGCAGAGGCGGTGTAAAAGACACTG
>DALYEH010000010.1:0-13310 GCA_031972715.1 Gammaproteobacteria bacterium
CCTCTACTGTAGAGTTACAAGTTACTGTACAAAATCTGACTAGAAAAAAGCAAAAAATTGTATTTAGCTTTACTGATAATGGCTTTCATACAAGTTTACAAGAATGTGAGCACGAAAACTCATCAACGGACGTACGTATTAAGGGTTGGCATAATCTTAAACGCATGATCAAGAAAGAAAAAGCATATTTAGAACATACACATACTGCCTACGTAGGAAATACTATTAGCTTATCGGTTGTACAGGAATTAGGCGAAAATGTTGTAAATTTAGCGTTCTAGTAACCACTGTACAAAACGCGCATCTACTATAGCATCCTTGGCGCCTAGAGAATACTTATAAATGTCCGTTAGCCATTGTGACATCTGTTCAGGAGAGGGTTGTAGCTTTGAGGCCTCTACCTGTTTGCATAATGCCTGGAATGCTGCGCTGTAAAGCTGCATATTCCATGCTGGTGGCTCTGAAGTTGAGGTGGCAATTTCTGTTGTATTGCCAAATAATTCTTCAATACTACAGCCTAACTCTTTGGCAATAGCTTGTGCAGTACGAATACTTGGGTTTTTAGAACGGCCGTGCAGTATATTGATTACAGCATGCGGTAGTCCGGTTCTACGTTCTAGTTCTGCCGCTGTCATGTTCTTAGCATGCAGTTGGCGTTTAATATTATCTTGTAATGCATTCATAATCACCCAATTCTATGCTTTTTTGTATATATGTCAACGGCCACTCATTATTTTTACTAATATACTTGTATATAAGACAATAAATATGTATAAATACATGCATGCATAAGCTGTTCACTCATAATGTAAGGAAGTTGTTATGAATATTACGCATGAAATAAAGAGCATTAATACTACCGAAGCACATAAGTTTAAAATAATGTTACCTGGCAAAGAGCAACCAATTTTTCTCACGCAACGAGAAGCAATGATTGTGGCGCTAATGATGATTGGCCAGCGTGCTAAACAAATTGCTTGGAAATTGGAAATCAGTTTACACACAGTTAATAGTCATATGGCAAATATCAAACAAAAATTAGATTGTACGACTAATTTTGAAGTTGGATATGTCTTGGGTTGGTTTAAATTTTATCAGGAGCAAAATGTAAAGTTATACGAGACACTACAAGCATAGGCGCTAATTGGCGATCATCGTTTATTGTGAGTGTTATGAATTTCGTAACACTCATTTCACTAAAGGAGTGTAAGTAGCGTTGTTCTTGACAGATATTGTTTGTTCTGTAACAGTGGGAGTAGGTTATCATACAGGGAGTAAGGGTAATGTCAGAGATTAATTTTACGCAAGAAAGCGTTACGCAAGAAGCTAAACTAGCAGCAGCAATAGTACAGCAACCAGCTTGCCCCTGCATGCTTTTGAGTGCTCAAGCAAACCAAACAGCGCATACAGCAAACAAAAAGTCGCTTGCTGCCCAAGAAAAAAGAAACGATCCTAAGGTGCAGGCCGCCTTAGCAAAAGATAGAGAACTAACGCTTAAATATGCTGTAAACCTAGCGGCATTAGATCCAGGGCTCTGGGATCAAATGCGTGCCAAAGATTTTCCTGCATTAATTAATCGCATCGCAGATACTAGCGATTTCCCAGAATTTTTTTTCCCATATGTCTCGCTTGTGCATGGTAAAGTAGTGCCTGCAACTGCAGATGATTTAGTATCGTCAAGTATTTTCTCTTCTTGTAATATAATCTTGAAGAAAAAATTTCCTGGAAACGATACTCCTGTTTGTACAGCTATAGACATTCCGGAATATTTTGCCAAAGATAAGCTGATGGCACTCAAGCGAGCTGGAGTGGATGTAATACTATTTGAAGCTTCAGACACTCAAGACTCTCTCCTGAAGTACATACGTACGTTTGCACAGGAACGCGGAGTCCAGAACTTAGTACCAGATACTTTGCCTACTTTAGATGTAGAGAGCAAATTGATCTTAAATCCTGATATGCCTATTTTGATTGGTGTGGCCGATCGTACACTCAGACTTGCCAATAGGGATGCGTTAGTAGCTGATGGGAGATTAGGTCCGCATACGCATCGCGCTGTAGTAGCATATAAGCAAGGCAAATATATGTTTACTATTAAACCCTATGATTCTAGTGCGCAATATTGTTCTGAGGTATCTCCAGAGGCAGTGCTTGAGAAAATCTCCGCAGTACAACCTAAACATACTAGAGGCTTATTTCGCTAATTGCTTTAATAATGCGGGCAATTTAGGATCTTGCAAACAGTCATGTAGGAAGTAACTACGGATCAGTATACTCATAGTGCTGCCTTGCGGGGTTTGTACTGTAAAACGCTGCATATCACTTGCGCTTGGCAGTGGCAGAGCGTCAGGGCCAATTTTTATGTAGTCGGAGTTTTGTGTCTTAGTTACTTCTTCAGCGGTAGTATCTATTAAAGAAGCAAGTTTTTCGGATGCTGCTTTTGGCGTTGGTGGTACTGCTTGTTGTATCAGCTGATCCAGGCTTACCCACGCAAAAGTTTCTTTTTCAAAATGTGAATTTGGTGGGCTGGAGGCTTTGAGGCGCACTGTAGCTATGTTAAATTTTTTTGTTTTATTGTACTGTTGTTCGTTAAACTTAACAAAAACATAATATAGGTCCTTATCCTTAGAGCTTTTATTATATAGTAAAAAACTGTTTTTCAGGACGTATTCTTCATTTAGACGCATTTGACCCAAAGTTTCTTTATGAAACTCGTAGAGCATGCTTTGTATCACAGTGGTAGTGCTAGGCTTAATATTGCCTCCAAAATAAGAAAAAGTGCCAGATTTCTCTTGTTTGCCACCTGTTAATTCTTGGCCCAACAATACGTAAACATTATTTTTCTGCACATAATAGGGAATGATAGCTATAACGCTATTTTTCTTGGGCGCAAGTAAAAGAGGATTTTTGTGCTTAGGTACTTTTGCTAGTTCTAGAGTCGTGCTATGTGTTTGTGCAAATGCTAGAGGCGCGCATAAAAAATAACATATCATGGCTACACAAAAAGAATGAACGTTGCTTCGCATAATTTTTTTACCAGTTAGTTATAAAAATCACAAAGAATCTGTTGGATCCAAGAGCAGCTTTGCCTTACTATACCAAGAGTTTAGTTTAAGGGCAGGGTTTTGGAAGGTTCACAGAGGCAAATCGAAATACATAGCTTAGAGGCTACGCAGATGCTCGCCAAACGTTTAGCTATGGCACTTGTGCCAGGCAGCAGTATATTTCTATATGGAGACTTAGGTGCCGGTAAAACCACTTTGGTGCGTTTTATGCTGGGTGCTTTGGGCTATACGGGCGTTACTAAAAGTCCTACTTACACTTTAGTTGAGACCTACAACGTAGGTGCTTATACTTTGCATCACTTTGATTTGTATCGTTTGGCAGAGGCCTCTGAACTAGAGTATATAGGCATCAGAGAATACGTTGATACTGATGCAATATGTCTAGTGGAATGGCCCCAAAAAGGTTTTGGCTATTTACCAGTGCCAGATGTAGAGATTCATATATTGACGCATGCCTTAGGGCGTATGGCTACATTAGATGCGCTCACAGACAAGGGCCAACAAATTTTACAGCGCTTGGACAAAATAGATAATGCATAGCGTATTAGAAAATACACTGGCTCCAAGAATCAAGGTCTTAGATCCTGATGTAGCAAGCAAAATCGCGGCAGGAGAGGTAGTGGAGCGCCCGGCATCTGTTCTTAAGGAATTATTAGAAAATAGTCTGGATGCTGGTGCCAGTAAAATTGATGTAGTAGTCGAAGAAGGTGGGATCCAAAGCATTACGGTTATTGATAATGGATGCGGGATAGTGCAGCAGGATCTGTATCTGGCCCTACAGCAACATGCCACAAGCAAAATAGATACCGAGGCTGATTTAGCACATATAACGTCGCTAGGTTTTAGAGGTGAGGCCTTAGCGAGTATAAATTCAATTTCCAGATTAAGTATTACTGCGCACACAGCGCAACAAGATCATGCTTGGAGCATTAAGTCTGCGCAACTTAGCCCTGCTGCACACCCTATTGGTACCACAATACAAGTCCAGGATTTGTTTTATAATGTGCCGGCCAGACGTAAATTTTTACGCAGTAGTAGAACAGAATATATATATTTAGAAGAAGTTTTTAGACGTATTGCGCTTAGTCATTTTAAAGTCGCATTTACCCTAAAGCATAACGGAAAATTACTAAAAAATTTGCCCGCTTGTAATGATAAGACAAGTATGCAACGGCGTTTGAGTAATATTTGTGGCAAACAACTTTTGCAAAATGCTCTGTTTATAGATGCAGAGCAAAATGGTATGCGTTTATGGGGGTGGCTTGGTTCTGTCGCAACTGCTCGCTCTCAGGAGCCGCATCAGTATTTTTTTATTAATAAGAGAATTATTAAAGATCGTCTGATAAATCATGCTATAAGGCAAGTGTATCAGCCCTTATGTATACAAGGCACCATGCCATTTTACTGTTTATATCTTGAAGTAGATCCGGTAGCTTTAGATGTGAATGTACATCCCACAAAACATGAAGTGCGCTTTAGAGATGCGCGCGTAATTCACGCTTTTTTAACACAGACGCTTGGCAATGCGTTGATGCAAGTGCATACTCAACCAACTACAACGCAAGTACCACAAATTAAGTTTTCTGAGTATAATTATCCTTCCGCGCACGTTCCTAATGATATTACTCTGTTGCCTGAAAATCAGGTCTTGGCGCTTGTAGAGCAAAAAATTTTGCTTGCGTGTCAAAATAAACAATTGATAATAGTGGATACATTACAGGCACAAAAAGCATTATTATTGCAAGAATTAATCCTACATCGTGCCCACCACACAGTCTTAGCAATGCCTATTGTTGTGTCTAGTAGTTTGGAAATAAGCCCAGCTTTTGCTTTGTGGTGTAAAGACTATGGTATAGATCTTACTACCATAGGGCCAGGAAAACTTGCCATACGCTCTCTACCAGAGCCACTAAGTACGCAAACTATAGATTTTGTAGAGCTTGTAACAAAGCTGCATGCGATGTGGGCTAAAAATACCACTGTTGTGGAATGTTTGAATGTTTTGGTAGAGGCAACAAAATTTACAGCAATTACGCAGCTTGAGGCACAAAGCTTGCTGCAACAGGCCTTGAAATTACCTAAGGGCAACATATATCGTATAATGACTGCCGATGATCTACAGCTACTTTTAGCTTAGAATTAGTCGTTTGGCTTAAATTCATTAGATTTTGGTAAATTGACTTCAAAGTTAAGTTGATTTTAATATTGCAGCAACAAATGGAGAAATATTATGGCAAACAAAGAACAGCATCGCGAAACAAAAGGCAAGCCTAAGTTATCTATTAAAGACAAAAAGGCTAAGAAAAAAGAAAAGGAAGCTAAAAAGAGCGGTTAAACTTGAGACATGGCGCCCCGCAAGGGGCCCAGAGGCTACATGCACTCGGCGTTATTATCCATATTGACAGACATTGCGCTATAAGCCGCGAAGCCTGGTCCTACATTCTTCCACCCGTTGATTTCGTAACTAGACTGCAATTGATTACTATGATTGTACAGTGCATAATAATATTCGCTTACATGCACTGAATTTGATTTATCCGTCCAATAGTCAACATATATCTGTACCGTTTTAATTTTATTTGGATCTAAGCCTAAATCTGCTACGTCTGCGCCGTCAAAACCCATTTGTACTCTTGCTCTGCGAGCACAACCACTATAAGAATTTGTACTATCGTAATCTCTCATATTAAATCCATAATACCAGAAAGGATTGAAGCCTGGAAAAAGCGCAGCGCTATCCGTTGGACTTACACCGTATTGGCCCATTGGAGCCTGTATTAAGCCAATTTGGTATGGATCTCCGAAATGCCCATGTACATTTGCATATGCAATAGATTTGTCTATGTAAGGTCCTAACATACTCTGCAAAGCTGTAAATTTATGCGAAACCAAGTAACTTTTATAGGTAGACACAGACACCGCAGATATTATGCCCAAAATAGTTAACACCACTAGTAACTCAATCAAGCTGAATCCACCGCTAGAAATCATCGCAATTTACCGCCGAAACTGTAAACACCCATTTATATTATAGTACATAAGATGCGTGAATTTTGGTGTAATTACGCTGAGTAAGATTTGAACACAACTAAGAGAGTATGTATTACGATAATTAGGTACTTAAGGCCTAGCGTGTTGTTGAGCAGTGAAAAATACGGCTATATTATGCTAAAATGTTTCGCCTAATACAGAGTTATACATATCTATGCAAAAACAAGCAATTTTTATAATGGGCCCAACTGCGACCGGCAAAACAGCCTTAGGGATAGAGTTATGCCAACAGTTACCTGTAGACATAATTAGCGTTGATTCCGCGATGGTGTATAAGGGCCTAGATATCGGCACTGGTAAACCAAGTAAAGAGGAATTATTACGTTTTCCACATAAGTTAATTGATATATGTGACCCAAGCACAGTTTATTCTGTGGCGCAGTTTTGCCAGGATGCTAAGGCTGCTATGCAGCAAAGTTGGGATGCTGGTCGTATCCCACTCTTAGTTGGCGGCACTATGCTGTATTTTAGGGCTTTGCAATTTGGTTTAAGCGATTTGCCACAAGCTGATCCTGTTTTACGTGCAGAACTATACACAAAGGCGCAAGTCATAGGCTGGCCTGCCATGCATGCGCAATTAGCAGCCATGGACCCACTTGCAGCAGAGGAGCTTAACCCGAATGATGCACAAAGAGTGCAACGTGCATTAGAAATTAATATTTTGACTGGTAAGACGTTGCAGCAAAATTATGCAGGCAGCAATTTAAAGGAAGCAGATTATCATATACATGCATTAGCGATTATGCCTACTGACCGTGCTACCTTGCATGCCAAAATTGCAACTCGTTTTGATCAAATGTTAGAAGCTGGCTTGATCGCTGAAGTGGAACGTTTGTATGCGCGTAAAGACTTACATACCGGACTGCCGGCAATACGTGCTGTAGGGTATAGACAAGTATGGGAATATCTTGCAGGTGAAGTGGAATATGCGTCCATGCGAGAGCGCGCTATTGCTGCAACTAGACAATTGGCCAAGCGGCAATATACTTGGTTGCGTACCTGGCCTAATCTGCAAATATTTCCTGAAGCATCGTTGTTGTTAACACTGCATGCGCTACAACAATCTGGCATTAAGCAATAGACAATATTGGCGCAGGCTTTCTGCTGCCTAAATATGTTTCTACACTAAAGTCCTCATGTTCTCCGCTATAACCAGGTAAATGTCTACGGATCCTCTCCCAAGTACCAGGAATAAATTGATCATAATGATAAGCAAAGTATATATCCTGTATCTTGTTTTTATCTATAGAGGATGGTAATTCAGCCTTATTTACAGTATTGGGGCTGATTTCGCTTGCGATCCTGTGTGATCCAGAATTGTAACCAACTTTTTTATCTAGGCTATAGAAGAAACTCAACTTGCCTTTTAACGGCGCACTGTTGTTGATTTTAAATGTGAAATTGGCACCATCTCCTGGGGGTAACTCTGCAATTTGAAAGGATTTGCTAATTTGCTGTCTAGTCTTTATATCTCCATCTGAAATGTTACCGCTTAATTCTACACCTAAGAATGAATTAACTAGTTTAGGGTCTATTTTTGCTTCATTTAAACTCACGATAATTTGTGCTAAGGCATTACTGGCCTGCACTACTGATGGATCTAGAGATGTAGAACGTTTCTCTATGGTTGCTTTGATCCTACCTAGAGCTTCTTTTTTAAGGCTAAAATCATTTGCGCTATTATAGTCTCCAAGCCAATTGTAATATGCTATGTAAAAATCAGCTACTTGATTGCAACGATGTATGGCTTGCATATACTTGCCTTTCAGCTCACCATGGGCGACCACAGGCATTGCTTCTCTTGGGAAAATGACTGTATAAGCTTCAGCATCAAAACCAATAGGTGTATTTATTTGGTTTGGATTGATCTGGGAGAAATTTTTTTCAAAATCGCTTAACCATTTAGATAATTCTCCAAAACTGCTAGGGTCAGAAGGTGGTAATTGGTCGGGATCAAAACCTTTAGCTTGAATAAAAATTTCACATTTTAAGTCGTTTTTACTTAGAGATTTAAGGAAGTCCACAGCTTGCTTTAAATTACCTATATCTGCAAATTTTGCTTCTAAATTGATTGCTTGTTTTTGTATGTTCGCTGCACTATCTTTTTTAAAATTGATTACTATAGCTACTTCTTTACCATAATAAATTGAAGATATATAGGAGTCACCATATTTATTCCAGAAATCCATAGGTCTTTCTTTCAGTAGATTGCGGGCTTGCGCTATTTGTGGGTCGGTTTCAAAAGCAGCTTCATTTATGCTAGAGGATTCTTTTTGTCTTATGCCACAAATATGAATCACATAGATTAAATCATCTTGATTGCGACGTAAATCACTAGAAAATTCTAATGCGGCCGTAAGGCTCATAGATTGTGAAGCGCCCGCAGACAGCGCGGAACTAGCAGCTAGCTTGCGCAAATAATCTGCTGTGTTTCTGTATATGAAAGAACTAAAATCAAATTTTATATATGGTTCTTTTTGTGTTTTTAAAGAATTACTGAAAATACTCAAAGGTTTTTCTTTGTGCGTTGCACTATCAAAACCATTACCAATCTCAGCCATGTTGCCTCCATGCAATACTTTGGTTCTTATACGCAAAACCCAAAGCGCGTATATCTTATATTTAGTATTCATGAAAATGGCTGATATTTTCATGTTTTAGTCAAACTCTTAATCTATTTACAGCCTTTCGCCATGATATTGCCTAGTTGTCAGCGCATAAATCCCGTAGTCGCGTAACTAATATTGTCAAAAAAGTAAGTAAACTGTTGCTGAAATACTGCGAACCACGCTATACAAATGGGACTAGATACGAATTAGACTCCATGTTACACTCTGGTAACGATTAAAAAGCCGAAGGTGAGGCGTAGAAAATTATGACGGAGAATAGCAATATGTCCAAAGGGCAAACATTACAAGATCCTTTTTTAAATGCATTGCGCAAAGAACGTGTACCCGTGTCTATATATTTAGTGAATGGAATAAAATTACAGGGACATATTGAGTCATTTGACCAGTTTGTTGTTTTGTTACGTAATACTGTTAGTCAAATGGTTTATAAACATGCCATTTCTACAGTTGTACCAACCCGCAACGTCAAGCTCACCCAGGTAGCAGTGGAAGAAGAATTTGCCCATGAGCCAGGTAACGCGTAGAAATTGTTAGATAGACCTGAGACTGGCGAACGTGCTTTATTAGTGCACATAAAAGCCAGAGATCCTAGATTAACTGCAGACTTAGTTGAGTTTAATGAGCTTGCTTTGTCTGCAGGTGCAGTTGTAATCGATACAGTAATTGCCAAACTTGATAATCCAGACGCTAAGTTCCTCATAGGCAGCGGAAAAGTTGCCGAAATCAAACAGTTAATTGCCCCGTTAAACATAGAATTGGTGTTAGTCAATCACGATCTTACTGGTTCACAAGAGCGCAATTTGGAGCGAGAATTAAACTGTAGGGTAGTTGATCGTACCGGACTCATTTTAGATATTTTTGCGCAGCGAGCTAGAACCTTTGAGGGCAAATTGCAGGTTGAATTGGCCCAGTTACAACATACCTCTACGCGCTTAATTCGTGGTTGGACTCACTTAGAAAGACAACGTGGTGGCATAGGTCTACGTGGACCAGGTGAAACCCAGTTAGAAGAGGATAGACGTGTAATCAAGGATAAAATTCGCAATATTAAAAAGCGTCTAGAAAAAGTACAGCAGCAACGTGCGCAAAATCGTAGAGCTAGAAATAAGGCTTTAGTACCAACCGCATCTTTAGTTGGGTATACGAATTCTGGGAAGTCTACACTTTTTAGAACCTTGACACAAGAAAACGTATATATAGCTGACCAGCTATTTGCTACTTTAGATCCAACCTTAAGGGCGATTGAACTTGCGCATGTAGGCAAAGCTATTATTGCAGATACAGTAGGTTTTATACGTGAATTACCCCATGATTTAGTAGAGGCATTTAAAGCAACATTAGAAGAAACTGCACAAGCAGATTTGTTATTACATGTAATAGATTGTCATGACCCTTTATGGCGTGAAAAGAAGATACAGGTTGAAGCTGTGTTGCATCAAATCGGCTCCTTGAATGTACCCCTATTAGAGGTCTACAATAAGATTGATCTAGTCCCTGAGTTGGAACCAGGGGTTGAGAAAGATTATAAAGGCAATATAACTTTGGTGCGTGTATCGGCCAAAGAAAACTTAGGGATCGAAGAATTAAAACAAGCTATAGAGCAGCGGTTATGCACCGATGTTGTAAAAGGTAAAATTACGCTCTTGCCTGGGTTAGCAAAAATAAGGGCTTATTTATATGCTGTAGGCGCTGTTGAACATGAAGAAACTGATGAGCAAGGAAATTTTATTCTTGATATAAATTTACAAAAAGAACGCTGGGACATACTTTGTAAGCAATTTGCTGAGTTAGCAAGTTTGTTACCTAAAAGACCGGCACAGCAGCAAAACGAAGGGTGAGACATGCAACAAGAGATCATGCCAATGGTTTGGAATGAGCCTGGCAGTGGTGATAAAAATCAAAATCCATGGGGACGTCGCAATAATGATGGTCCGCCGGATTTAGATCAAGTCTTTTCAGATGTAAAAAAGCGGATAATGAGTTTATTCGGCAAAACAACCTCTTCTGGTGGGGGAAATGCGTCACAACCAAATGGCGTTAATTTGCAAACTATTGTGATGTTCGGATTAGGCATATTACTAGTTTTATATTTTTTAATCGGCTTTTTCACAGTCGCTTCTTATGAGCAAGGTGTTGTAACAAGATTTGGCAAATACGAAAAGACAGTGACGTCAGGATTGCATTGGATCCCACGTTTTATGGATGAAGTGCAGCGCGTAAATACTGAAAATTTAAAGTCCTCTAGGCATAGTGGTTGGATGTTAACAAAAGATGAGAACATTATTCTGGTAGAGATGGAAGTTCAATACCGTGTAATTGACGCTGAAAAATATTTGTTTAATATTGCATCTCCAGATGCCGTTTTGACACAGGCAGCAGATAGTGCTTTAAGGCAAGTTATTGGCGATTCAACAGCTGATGATGTGTTAACCAACAAGAAGCAGCAAATAGCAGAGGCAATCAAAGAGCATTTAATTGAAATTCTAAGTCTATATGACGCGGGTTTTCACATCGAAGCTGTTAATTTTAGAGATTCGCGTCCGCCAGATGATGTCAAGGATGCTTTTGATGATGTGACCAAATCACGCGAAGATCGTGAGCGCTTAAAACACCAAGCTGAAGCATACACCAATAGTGTGATTCCTCAGGCTGAGGGTGCTGCACAAAAAATTATTGCAGAAGCAGAAGCATATAGAGAGCGAGTGATTCTAGATGCAGCTGGTGAGGCACAACGGTTTAATTTGATTCTGCCAGGCTATCAACGTGCACCACAGGTAACTAAGACACGTTTATATATGGATGCTATGGAAGAAGTATTTAACAACACCACCAAAATTATTGTGAACGGAAATACCGGTAATAACATGATTTACGTGCCACTAGATAAGATCATAGGCCGTAAAGCGCAGGAAGTATCTGTTATGGAGTCATACGTAGAACCAAGTGACTCAGCAACAACACAACAATTTTCCGCGAATAATAATAAAGGGGAGAAACGTTAATGAAAGGTTTAAATGGGCTTTTGATATCGTTAGCGTTAGCAATATTGATTATAGCTTTATCTTTTTTTACAGTATATCAAACGGATTTAGCTTTCATTTTGCGCTTTAAAAAGATACAAACTGAGGGTGAAAATAAACCTGTTGTATATAAACCAGGTTTGCATATGCAGATCCCTATTATCGATAATGTAATTCGTTTTGATATTCGCGCAACAATTTTAGATATTAAAGCCTCGCGTATTACTACAGTAGAGAAGAAGGATTTGCTAGTAGATTATTACGTTTTGTGGAAGATCAAGGATATAGCATTATATTACAATCGTACGCAGGGTATAAAAACAAAAACGGAAGCCTTGTTAGAGCAAAAAGCGAATGCTGTTTTAAAAATTGAGTTTGGTCAGTTAAACATTAAAGAAGTAGTTTCTAGTGCAAGATCAGAATTAATGGAAAAATTGCGTAAAACTACGCGTGAAAATGCGGATGATTTAGGTATTGAAGTGATAGATGTACGCATTAAGCGTATAGACTTACCTAAAGAGGTTAGTGATTCCGTATACACTAGAATGCGCGCTGAACGTGAACGTAACGCAAATTCATTCCGAGCTGCGGGGGAAAAAGATTCTATTTCCTTGCGCGCAGATGCAGATAAGAAACGTCAAATTATTATTTCTACGGCACAAAAGGAAGCCAACCGCATACGTGGTGAAGGTGACGCCAAAGCCATGGAAATCTATTCAGCAGCGTATAATCGCTCACCTCAATTTTATGAATTTTATAAGTCAATTAATGCCTATAAACAAAGCTTTAAGTCAAAAGATGACATTTTAATTTTAAAACCTGAAGGTGAGTTTTTTAAATATTTTAACAATTCAGGGAAATAAACATAGGATTTATGAGCAAATTAAAAAAGAAAAAGGATCCCTTTGCGGAGCGTGAAGCGGCTAAATATGCAAAGCCAGTGCCAAGCAGAGAATATATACTAGCGCATTTACATGCAACAAATGAACCAGCGAGCTTAAGAGAATTATGCGATACATTTGCTTTGCATGACGAGGAAGACATTGAAGCCATTCGTAGACGTTTAAAAGCGATGTTGCGTGATGGCCAGTTGGAGCAATTAAGTAAAAAAAGATATTGGCCTACTGGCCGGCATATTTTGGTGCATGGCACAGTATTTATAGATAAAAAAAATATGCTATGGGTTATTCCTTTAGATCGTAGTTCTAGAATCTCATTACCATATTTTACTGACATTAATATTATGCCTGGTAATACAGTCATAGTATCAGTGCCCGATGTTTCTGACCCTAGTAAACCCCGCGAAGGGAAAATTGTTGAGGTATTAACACAGCCCGATGTGATTGTAACAGGTCGATATGCCACAGATAACGGATTAAGTTTTGTAGTGCCATTTAGTAAAGAATTTTTACATGATATCGTCATTCCTCCAAATGCAACTTTAATTTTTGAAGTCGAACTTCTTGGTGTTAAGTAATGAATAAAAAAGTTGTTGTAAAAGACCTCATGCAGGATGGTTACGTTTATTTTCTAACCGAGCCTGA
>DALYEH010000010.1:13320-20675 GCA_031972715.1 Gammaproteobacteria bacterium
GCTATAGGTAAAATAGTTGAAATTCTGGGGGACGAGCGTAATAAAAACGTTGAGATAGAAGCAGCAATTCGTAAATATCACCTACCATATCAATGGCCTTTAGCTATAGAACAAGAAATGGCTAAACTAAGCGAAGAAGTGCCAAAGCAAGCATATGCGGACCGAGTTGATCTACGTGATCTGCCGTTAGTAACTATAGACGGTGAAGATGCCCGTGACTTTGATGATGCTGTATTCTGCACACCTACGCGCAATGGCTGGCAGCTATATGTAGCGATTGCAGATGTAAGTTATTATGTGCAACCAGACACTGAATTAGATCAAGAAGCTTATAATAGAGGGAATTCTGTCTATTTTCCTACACGCGTAATACCAATGTTGCCAGAGATTTTGTCTAATGGTTTATGTTCATTAAAACCAGATGTAGATAGATTATGTATGGTATGTGAAATGTCGATCAGTAAAACTGGCAAATTGAGTAGCTATAAATTTTACCCGGCGGTGATGCGCTCTAAAGCTAGAATGACTTATACGAAAGTTGCAAAAATCCTCGAAGGCGATGCTATGCTGCGCGCGGAATATGCATCTTTAGTCCCGCATTTTGAAAATTTAGCTGATTTATATCATGTGCTACGTTCCGAGCGTACTATACGTGGGGCAATTGATTTTGATACTGTAGAAACGAGTATTTCCTTTGGTAAAAATGGGACTATCACTAGTATTGATCCTATTCAGCGTAATGTCGCACATAAAATTATTGAAGAGTGTATGTTATGTGCAAACGTGGCAACAGCGAAATTTTTAGATAAATATAAAATCCCTAGCTTATATAGAAATCATGAAGGCCCATTAGCTGAAAAATTAGCGGATTTAAATCTATTTTTACGGGAAATTGGTTTATCTTTAGGCACAGGCAAAAAGAAAAAGCCAGATCCAATTGATTATGGACGACTCTTAGAGCAAATCAAAAATCGCCCTGATGCTAAAATGATCCAAACAGTATTGTTACGTTCTTTATGCCAGGCGGTCTATGCCCCAGATAATTTAGGGCATTTTGGCTTGGCTTATGAAGCTTATACGCATTTCACCTCGCCTATTCGTCGCTACCCAGATCTAGTTGTGCATAGACAAATTAAAAAGATTTTAGCTGGCAAGTGGAATGAACAAATTCGCGCTACAGCAAGTGGTGAAAAAGCTGCAGAGCAGTTGCAGGAACAATTAGAGAAAATTGCGCATCATACCTCAATCACTGAGCGTCGAGCGGATGATGCTACTAGAGATGTGATAATGTCTTTGAAATGCCAGTATATCAAGCAGCATATAGGTTCAGTATTTGATGGTGTGATTTCAGGTGTAACGCGCTTTGGTTTGTTCGTGGAACTCGTTGATTATTACGTAGATGGTTTGGTACATATTGCGACTATTGGGCAAGACTATTATGTTTTTGATCCAGTGCACCATAGATTAATTGGCGAACGTACTGGTGTAAAATATGCTTTAGGAATGCCTGTAAAAGTGCAAGTAGCTAAAGTAAATACTGATGAATTGAAAATCGATTTTAACTTAATTTTGGATAAGCGTACTCAGCGACGGGCTTCCGAAAAAATAAGTGCAACCAAGCATAGAAAGATTAAGCGCAAGGGCACAAAAGATACAGGCAACCATACAGTTCATGATGTAAAATCAAAGCCTAAATCTAAAGATCAGGCTAAGAAACGAAAGAAGGATACCCCAAAAGTGGGAGCCAAGAAGAAAAAAAAGAAACCAAATACTAAAGTAAGAAAAAATGTCGAATGATAATTTGATTTATGGTGTTAATCCAATACAACAGCTATTAGATAATAATCCAGATAAAATTTTAGAAATTTCTATCAGCAATGATAAAAAAGATGCGCGTGTACAAAAATTACTTGTACAAGCACAGAGACAGGATATTGCTATACAGCGTATTGATGCAAAAAAATTGGACAAATTATTTCCTGGGCAAACGCATCAGGGGATCATTGCTAAAATCAAGCCAAGCGCATTACTGACAGAATCAGCAATACCAGCTTTGCTCAAGAGTGTGACCAAGCCATTATTTTTGATTCTGGATGGTGTGCAAGATCCACACAATTTTGGTGCTTGCCTGCGTACTGCTGATGCTGCAGGGGTCACAGCAGTGATAATTCCTAAAGATAACGCAGTGGGCATAACACCAGTGGTACGTAAAGTTGCCAGCGGTGCTGCGGATGTCATACCGATAGTACAGGTAAGCAATCTGGCGCGTGCCATGCGCGAGTTACAAGAGCTAGGAGTGTGGATAGTGGGCACTGCTGGTGATGCTGAGCAAGACCTTTATGCTATAGATCTGAGCGGATCTATAGCAATTGTTCTGGGCGCAGAGGGATCTGGTATGCGTGCACTTACATCAAAGCACTGTGATTTTTTGGCTAAATTACCTATGCTAGGTACAGTGGAAAGTTTGAATGTCTCTGTAGCTACAGGCGTATGCCTTTATGAAGCTGTGCGCCAGCGCAAAAATCTTTAGCAATTGCCTATTATTTACGGTAGCTTTAAATATCTAGGTAGTATATGCTTTGCATAACTCAATTCAGTGGTTTAAGCAACTAAAGTCTTATAATATAATTACAACTAATTTGTAGGTACAACATAATAATATAAAAATCCTCCAAACCTGCCTCTGCAACAAAGAAAGAGAATGAAGGTAATAAATTTTTACAGCAACTAACAGAGCTTGTCTTATCTAAATCTAATATTGATAGTGAAATAATAAGACTAGAAGGCGAGTATAACGCAACAAGATTTTCTGATAGCTTGCAGAACACTGGTAGGATTAGTGATGATTTAGCAATTGATGTGGCGAAGCTTACGGATCTTTACCATAAAGTCGTTCATTACCATGCTAAAGATCAAGCGATTTATATGGAATTTTATCGCAAGACAACGAAGTCTGGTATTGTTACAGCTCTAATTAAAAAAATGAATATGCAATTGCATCTATTAATTAAATATCAGATAAATCATATACATCTTAACATGCAACCTGGAAACAGTGATTTTTGGAGTTGTATTCTAGAACCAATCCGCACGACACAAGACTTTACGAAGTACTCCGCAACTGCTGAGAAAGTTTTACAAGCTAAACAACCAGATCTTTCTGACTTGAAAAGCGCATTGTTAATTATTAAAAATCGATTAAATATTTTAGAAGGCCAGATTAAAACGAAAGTAGGATCGACACAACAAAGTGAATTGCAACTGCTTCAGACTGTTACTGAACAAGCTGAGAATTTAAAGCTTATTTGCACCTATATAGACGCAGCAATAGGATTTGCAGGGTACTTTAATAATTTACCAAACCCTCATGCAGAGGTTGCTCTGATAAATCAAGCCAATAGGCATACAGATAAAAAAGTACCACCACCTACAACAATTGCGAAACCTCTTAAAGGCATGCAGCAATTTCCTTTTGCAGCGGTTACAACGCAAGAACAAGCGCAGGTACAGAACCCAGTTGAACAAATAGTTAATAGCACTTTTAGCAATTTTTTACAGCAGGTAAATACTCCTGAGAAATTGCAACAATTTCTAAATTATGTATACAACTTGCAGCAAAGGGTACAGGAAAAAAATCTACCCTTTACTGATGCACTAAAGTTACAAGTTGCTAACCAGTTGGCTGTTGGTCTGTATAGAGCAGGAGTAACAATTGAGCCTGAGTTGTTTTCTGACGTCAAAGGAGTTGTAGACAGTCTCTGTAATAGCTTAGAGTACACATCGCAAGATTCTGCATCCCAAAAGCACTTGATACTTATAAACGTTTTATTATATGAAGCTAAGTCTTTATACATGCAATATAATCATAAAAATTTTACGATGATTACCCAAGCAAGTAAAAGACGCGACAATACAATTAGATATGTATATCAAGAGCAGAACTTTCAATATGAAACAGCAAGACATGCAGTAGTTAAAAGGTTTACAGAGGTAATTGTTGCACTAGAAAACGAGATGAATGCGCTTTTAGCAAATGCAAATAGTGCTGATTCTGATTTAAGCAGTGTATTAGCATTTACATTAAAAGACATTAGTACAGTAAGCGAATATTATGCATCTATTGCGCAACACTATACACAGCAAAATAGTGTCTTGGATGCAGCGCGCAAACAATACAATGACTGGCGTAATAGTCCAGTCTTCCATGAGTGGCTTGAAAAGAGAAAATCTCAGCGTCCAGATGCAAAACCAGTACTCACCCCTATTACCATTTTGCAACAACAATATCGAAAAACACAAATTACGCAAGTTGCGAGAATTGATGCCTTAAAGAATTGCTCTGCAAGATTTGTCAATGGCCCTGTTGTAGCGGAGAAGCCGTTTGTTCTTGAAAGTGAGGAAGAATTTCCTAGACTCAACGCTAACAAAACTGTCGGATATCCTAAAGACGATGCAGAACCTATGCTGCATACTTTTCAACATAGAAGATGTCGCAGTTTTGAGGTTCCTTCAGAAAGTTCGGCAATTAGTACTAGCCATCATAATGTGGAATCTGGAGAAGAGCTATCATTGTTGCGCATCACCAATAGCACAATATTAAGCCATAAAAAAGCTGGTATATTAATGAGATCCGCATTTTGCAATGAAAATATAGTTGCTTCAAGTGTAAAAATGAAGACTTAACTTGACGCTTATGTAAAGAAGTAGTTGTGTTACAAGCATTATAGGCGCGGAATATTCTTACGTAACCTATCTATGACAACTTTTTTACTTTTAGCAAGCCTGGTCTGCCTAAGATAATCGCCTACCAGCAGATTTGGACTGGCAGCGGTTTTTTTAGGCAGGATCTGCTGACGATCAGCTTTATTCAATATCTTGCCAATAGCGCTATAAATGGCTGGTTTGTCTTGCTGCTTGGCGTTGACTAAAGAAGAAAGTTCTTTAAATTCATTATGCAGTACTGACAACATGCGCTTCAATGCCTCAACTCCTTCAAAATCTGAGTCTTTTTTAGCCAAATTAATCGCTTGCTCAAATTCATCCAAATGTAAAGTAAACAGTAGCTTTAGATCGGCGATGAGACCTGGTGGCAAAGAATTCGATTCTATTGCAAGAATTTTGCTTTGCTGCGCCGGATATTTAAATAGACTTTCTAGGTTATCTGCAATTATAGCAATATAACTTGTTGGACGTGTATCAGTTATATTCGCGTGTAAAGCGTCTATAGAATGCAGTAGATCGTTTTTTATTGCGTATTGTTTATTGGTCGCTTTTTTTAGTGAATGTTTACTGGCAGCAGCCATGAGTGGTAGACCAGTGGCCAAGCCAACAAGCGAGCCTATCCCAGCACCTAGCGCAAACGGTCCTGTAAGAGCAGTTAGTTGTTGCATTTGCTCAGATACCCATGCTTGTTGGCCTTGAGTTGTATCGGCGCTATTGTTACGCCATGCACTCAGCATTTTATTGCCAAACAGCATGCCTGCCCCTAAAGTACTGCCGGCGATCACAAAAGGAGCTATTAATATTAGTGCCACTGTGGTGCAAAACACGCTAGCAACGAGGTACACAGCTTTTGGATCATTGTCGGGCACTTGCATTAAATGTAGTAGCTTTTCTGTTTCTTCTAGACGTATGAAGCCTGCTTCTAAATATTCTTTGTATAATAATGCGTGTGTAGAGTCTGGATTGTCTACATATGCTTTGTTCGCAATTTGCATTAATTCTTTTACATGTTCTTTGACTGCAGGTACAGAGTGTGTTTGCAAATTATTGTAATCGAAATAATTATAATCAATTGTTGCTGGGCCTTTATGCTTTGTACTTAGAATTTTTTTTTCAATGCTTAGCTCTTCTGCCTGTTTTGTGTTATGTGTGCGTTTCGCATTCTCTATTGCAGCGTCTATAGCTGGATTGTCCTTTGTGTGCTGGACACTGCTTAGCTTTTGCACTGCTTGTGTGTACGTAGGTACAAAATGTAGGTTGGTCGCGGTTTGTAATTGTGCGACTAAATAGTTGTTCCACATTTCTGCCGTGAGTTGATTAATATGCTTGATTTGTGAGGGGTCAAATTCTTGATCGCCAGCACTCATAATATATGCGCGCAAAGAACGTAAGTCTTTTTGGAGTTCTTTTGTTTGCTGTGCGATTATTTGTTTAGCTGTGCTTGGCATGTTTGCGCCTTATTATTATTGTTTACCAACTAATTATAGAAGATGTAGCATAAAAATGGAGAAATATGCTTGTAGGTGTAGTTACTAGAATTAGTACTATTGTACAAATTTGCAGTGTTTTGTTTCAGCGCGTGATATGTCGCACCAAGAGCTGCTTGCTCTTATTCTTTCTGCGGACTAGCCACTGTGTATGCCATGCTGCTACTGTTTTGCTTGCTGCTCCAGTATAATAAATTTGCATCAGGTTGGATCCCTTTTTGACTATGCACTATACGCGTACAGTAATCAAAAAACATCAAATTTAAACAGATATTTGCTGGTATTGAATCAGGGTTTTTTTCAAAAAAGTTTGCCGCAGCTGTCAATATTGATTTTTCTCTTGGATTAGTTAATCCAATGTCATCATCATAAAAGTAATATTCTACTTCTTGCGTTGGATATTTTGTCTGTAAATCATGAATATGTGCAAGTATGGTATTTAATTTTATGTTAATCATAGGATCTGAGTGCCAAAGCGGTAATGAATCAAATGGCACAGTTTTGTTGCTTTTGCTTATGCCTTGATTAGGAGCGATGTGAACAATTTTATGAGCATCATAAGTAATATCTGATAGTAAGAGCGTATTAAAATTCCATTCTTGTGCTAAGGCGAGACTTGAAAAATTCATGAAACATGAACCATTTTTATTCTTCATCGCACCTCTATTATCGATTACGATGTCTTGGCGTGCAGATCCAACATATAGCTCTGTATGCATGTTCTTACTCAGAGTAAGTAGATGTTGATATAAAAAATCTTGTTCCTGTTTTACCATCCCTTGTCTATCTTCAGGCAATTCTTTGAAGCGTGGCTGATCCATAAAGAGGATGTCGGCGCAACCATCATAATCTAGGGCTAGGGCAATAATTTTATCTGGGGTTTTTTGCGATGCTGCTGCAGGCCGAGCACTAAATATTAATTTTTTATGGGGTAGTAGTTCTGCTACTAAATCCGCGAGCTCTTCATCCTCTTCTTCCTTTTCTTCTTCTTGTACTACAAGTCCCAGACCTCTTTGCATACAAAGCTCCTATTTGTTTGTACTAGTCTGCACAGAATCATATCGCAAACCAATTATAATACCTAGAGCTTTTTGCATCTGTATAAGCCTGCTGATATTGCTTTTGGAGCGTAAACTCAGTAGAATC
>DALYEH010000010.1:20685-21173 GCA_031972715.1 Gammaproteobacteria bacterium
ATTCTGCCAAACCTTTTGGCACTCCTTGCTCCATAAGAATAAGCTTGGGAGCTAACTTAAGTTTGATGTTATCCATGGGGAGTATTGTTCATGAGACATTACGAAATCGTACTATTAGTTCACCCAGATCAGAGTGAACAGGTACCAGCGATGGTTGCGCGTTATCGCGGAATTATTGAAAGCAAATCTGGCAAAGTGCATCGTTTAGAAGATTGGGGCCGTAGACAATTAGCCTATCCAATTAATAAACTGCATAAAGCGCACTACATTTTATTAAATATTGAATGTAACCAAGAAACCTTAGACGAGCTTAACAATGCATTTAGATATAATGATGCAGTTATCCGTAATTTAGTGTTTCAGCAAAAACATGCAATTTCTGAAGCTTCTCCTTTGCTTAAAGAAAAGGACGAGCGCAAGACTGGCCGTGAAGACCGCGAAGAGTATTTTGCAGATGAAGAAGAATACGAAGCGGAAGGTCCTACGGA
>DALYEH010000011.1:0-4839 GCA_031972715.1 Gammaproteobacteria bacterium
ATCGCACTTTGGCGCATGCGCAGCATTTGATGCAAGCTGTACATGCAGAATGTGCTGTAGAGGTGATTGAGCTGAACATGATCCCGCAGATGTTAGTACGCGCAGATATAGTGGTGGCGAGCACTGGTGCCCCTTTGCCTTTGGTCGGCAAGGGTATGGTAGAAAATGCCTTGAAAGCACGCAAATATAGACCCATGTTTATGATCGATTTGTCTGTACCGCGCAATATTGAGCCAGAGGTGCAGCAAATAGCGGATGTATATTTGTATGGTATTGATGATTTACAGAGTATAGCGGCGGAACATAGGCAAAAACGTTCCAAAGCTATACCGCAAGCAGAGTCGTTAATTAATGCAGAGGTGGCAAAGTTTGTAGCATGGTTGGATGGACAGCAGGCGATTACGGCCATACAAGCTTTTAGGCGAAGATGTGAATATAGAAGGGATCAGTCTTTGGAAGAGGCTTTGCTGCAGTTAGAGTCTGGCAAGGATCCTAGGAAGTATTGCAGCGTTTTGCGCATGTATTGTTAAATCGTCTAATACATGAGCCAACGCAAAGATTAAGAAAAGCCGGGGTAACCGGGAATAATGAATTACTGAATTTAATGCGAGAATTTTTTGAGACATGAAAGAATCGATTCAAAGAAAATTAGATAGTTTGGCAGAACGCCATGAAGAGTTGACAGTGTTGTTAAGCTCTGCGGATGTGATCCAAAATCAAAACCAGTTTCGCGCTTATTCTAAAGAATATGCTGATTTAACAGGGGTAGTAACGGCTTATGCTCGGTATAAAAGTACAGTTGAGCATATTCTTACTGCTAGCGAATTGTTAAAAGACAGCGATTTAGAGATGCGCAATTTGGCAGCAGATGAAATAGCAGCTGCTAAAGAGCAGCAGACTATTCTGGAAGAAGAGTTAAAGATTTTACTGTTACCTAAAGATCCCAATGATGCTTGCAACGTGTTTTTAGAAATACGTGCCGCAGCTGGTGGTGATGAATCTGCGATTTTTGCAGGTGATTTATATAGGATGTACACACGCTTTGCTGAGCGCAAGCGTTGGCAGGTAGAATTGATTAGCGATAGTGCTGGTGAGCACGGTGGTTATAAAGAAGTAATATTGCGTATAGTGGGCGAGGGTGCATATTCGTATTTGAAGTTTGAATCTGGTGCGCATAGGGTGCAGCGGGTGCCTGTGACGGAAGCGCAGGGCAGGGTGCATACTTCTACTTGCACGGTAGCGATTATGCCAGAAGTTGAGATGATTGAGTCTATAGAGATCAACCCTGCTGATTTGCGTGTTGATACGTATAGATCGTCTGGTGCTGGTGGACAGCACGTGAATAAAACTGATTCAGCGATACGTATCACGCATATTCCAACTGGCGTAGTGGTGGAATGCCAAGAAGAGCGTTCGCAGCATAAGAATCGTGCTAAAGCTATGTCGTTGTTAAAAGCGCGTATTTTAGCGCAAGAGCAAAGTAAGCAACAGGCAGAGCAGGCGCAGACCAGGCGTGATTTAGTGGGGACTGGGGATCGTTCGGAGCGGATCCGCACGTATAATTACCCACAGGGACGCATTACTGATCATCGTATTAATTTAACTTTATACAAGTTGCCAGAAATTATGGAAGGCGCGTTGGAAAGCGTGATTGAGCCTTTGCTGCATGAGCATCAAGCAGATCTATTGTCGGCTTTTACTGATCCAGCATAGGGTGTGTTATGCATGTAGGTAGCATTTTAAGTAAAAATGTATATGGTTTAGATGCTATAGATATAGAGTTATTGCTTACCAAAGTCTTGGGTGTAACGCGCGCTAATTTAAAAGCCTATCCAGAGCGAGAGTTAACAACTGCAGAACAACACCAGTACGAAGAATTACTGCATCGACGCGTGCGGGGAGAGCCTATTGCGTATTTGTTGGGGCATAGAGAGTTTTGGAGTTTGGATTTTGTAGTGACGCCCGATGTGCTAATTCCTAGGGCGGATACGGAGTTGTTAGTAGAACTAGCGCTAGAGAGATTGGAAGGCACAAAGAACGCTAAAATTTTAGATCTAGGCACGGGCAGTGGAGCGATTGCTTTATCTATAGCGCATGCTGCGGCGCATTATGCGGTAGTAGCGACTGATGTCTCGCCAGAGTCTTTACAGGTAGCACAAGCTAATGCCAGGCGTTTAGGGATCCTAAATGTAGAGTTCGCTTTGGGCAATTGGTATGAGGCCTTGGATGTGCAAGCAGAGCCTAAGTTTAATATGATCGTCAGCAATCCGCCGTATATAGCTGCATTTGATCCACATTTAACGCAAGGTGATTTACGCTTTGAACCTAACAGGGCTTTAGTTGCAGGCCCGCAAGGCATGGATGCTTTAAGTATTGTGATTGCACAAGCACCGCAGTATTTGTTACCCAAGGGGGTGTTACTAGTGGAACACGGGTATGATCAAGAGCGTTTGGTAGCGCAACAGTTTGCAGCAGCGGGCTTTAAGCATGTGCAATGTTTTAAGGATCTAGCAGGCATCCCGCGGGTTAGTGCGGGGGTGTGGGTTTAGCCATGGGGCCCGCGTTTGTCGTGTTTGTCTTGACCAAAAAGATCATCTTTCAAGGCATATGCTGCCTCTGCGTGTGCGAGCGCGTTAGACTCTTGTTTTTGGCGACCCGCAGCTTCAGCAGGGGCAGCAAGGGCGGTCTTTGATATTTGCGCAGTATTGTGTTTTTGCGCGTCAGTATGTGTGTCTGCAGATGTAGGCTGTACTGTTTCGCCAACTTTTTCTAGCCCGAATAGAGCTAGTGTTGCAGTCTCTCCATGTTTTTGTAAAGCTTGCGTTACAAGGTGTTTTGTCTTGTCGTCCTGGAATGTGAAGACGATCTCTTTTAATGTCGCGCTCTTTGTGTCGTCATTGAGCATCGTGTTTAATGTATTTACAAATTCCTCGGCAGATTTCTTATTAGTTTCAAGATTTGCATCGGATAGCGTAAACGCACAAGTTGTATGCTTAGCAGCAACCATACCCTCAAAGACGCCGCGCCAAGCCATGTTAGAGCCATTGTGTTCGGTTTTGACGTTGCCGCTTTTATCAGGAGCGGCCATATGTAGGATGGTGTCTGCGTTTTGTTTTACGGTTAGTTCGCCATTATGTTTGAGGTTGGTTGTTATAGCTTTTTCGGTTTTGGCTAAGTGATCAAAATATGACTTTGTGGCTGCAGCTAGTTGGTGTTCTGTGGAGCGTTCGTACAAGTCTTGTAATTGATTTTTCCAGGAATTCACTTTAGACAAATTATTATTTCCATCGCCTTTTTGCTCTTGGTGGTTAGGGATTAATTGTGAGATGGCTGCTACTACAGACATGTGGGGCTGGTGGGGTGCTGCGTCCGTGAGATTACCTGCTAGTGGTAGACGAGGATCATGTCTGTTCATTCTTTGATCTGGTGCAGGATCTTCATGCTTTTTCTTATTCCCAGCCGTGTGAAAATCTTCAACAAACGCATCTGCGTTATCATCATCTAATTCGGCGTACATGTCAGGTTGGTAGTTTTCTTGTGTTAGCGCGTTGATTTCTTGTAATCTGCGTGCAAGATCCTCATTATTGATCTCATATAGGTCTAAAGTATTCTTGGCTGTTTTCTTGCTTTCTGAATCAGTGAGTTCTATTCCTGGATCGTGGAGTACCGCATTTTTGTACTTATTAGAAAAATATTTTCTAAGCGGTTCGACATTGATACTAAACTTCCCCGCTGCTTTATCTAGGTCAATCGTTATTTTATATTCCCCATTCTCACCGATTTTTATACTTGCTATCGGTTGTTCTGTTGTATTCTCAGCCTCGTTTCCTGCTGCGGAAGTAGCGAGCTCTTCATTAGTCTCATGTGCTTGAGTATTTTTATTAGTCGATACTTCGTCTTGCTGCACATTAATGTTAATATTCTCTTCGGGATTAGTACTCCCAGTCGCTTTATTTTGTTTGTTCCTTATATTTGCCACTGCTGCTTGCACTTCATTTCTTGTTAATTTTTTTATTTCATTTAACGCTGTTTTACTATTTTTATCATCACCAATATATGAAAACACTAATTCATTTTCATCACCTTTAGGTGCTAGTGTGTCGCACATAATCAGTAATTGATCAAAACGATCTGGGTGTGTGAAATACATAATTGCTTCAGCAATTGATATCATGAATTCATCAGATGCAGCTTGAAAATTTATTATGACTTTTTCCTCGCTATTTTGCTCCTTCCGCATTAAGGGGGCTTTCGGAGGATTGCCAGGCGGAGTAGGAACTTCTTTAGTGTTGGCTGCAGTAAAACTCTCCAATATCTGGCCTACGTTTGCTACATCACGCACAAAGAACACGCTGTACACTTGATCTACAGATGTTGTTTGCGGGTCGAGATCAAAATATGTATTTAAATGCACATAAAATTGTCCTTTTGTTTCCTCTGATTGTTTAGATGGTACAGGGTACTCTAGGATGGCTTCATAAGCCTCTTTAATCGAATTACCATTCGCTAATGTAAGCTCAGCCTCATCAAGGTTAGAAACCGAGAGAGTATATTCATAAAATGCTTGTCCATTCGCTTTCGTAGGTACAGGTACTTCAAGATCGGCTTTTTTTTCTTCACTTGTGTCATTATCAATTTGAGCGTTTAAATAATTAACTACCAATTCAAGAAATTTTTCGACTCTAGGCTTATCCGCCTCATCTACATCGTTTATGTTAATTTGGCATATGCCTCTTAGATCTGTTGAAATGTCTAATTTCATGAAAAAATACCTCATTTGCTCCTACTAGATTCGACCCCCCACCAGTGCTAAAGTTCAATGTGCAACTACAACTAAAT
>DALYEH010000011.1:4864-13093 GCA_031972715.1 Gammaproteobacteria bacterium
GTTCGCCAAGTAAAATCTAGGCCGTTTTTAATACAGAGCCGAGTGTTGGCAAGAATACATAGCCTAGGAAATTTGGCGATTGAATACCTCTATAAATTTGATAATTTGAGTGTAAGGTCACGCATTGCCAAATATTTCTTGAAAATTACTATAACGCCTTGCGTTATATAACGAGAGGGTTATAAAAAACATTTGCTAATAAATGATCAATGGCGTATTTGCTTTATTTGGACTGACGAAGCCCTAGAAACTGAGATAGTAGATTATCATTGAGGCTAAAAGTATGCGTCTTAAAAATATACATCCTGGCGAAATTTTATTAGAGGAATTCATAATCCTCTAGGGATTAAGTCAGAATAAGGTTGCCCGTGCAGTAGGGGTGCCGCCAAGAAGAATTAATGAAATTGTGTTGGCAAAGCGCTCTGTTACTGCCGATACAGATTTGCGCTTAGCAAAATATTTTGGCACTACACCAGGTTTTTGGCTTAATTTACAACATGACTATGATTTGGAAGAAAAAAGCCGGGAAATTAAAGCCAAGCTAGCGCACATAAAGCCTTTTAAACCTGATCAAGATACACACCACGCCTCACGTGGTACTTGAACTGTGCTTGTTAAAATCCTGGCTTGTCGTAGTCGCTGCAATTTTTAACCCTACTAAAATAGTCTCGAGGCATATTTAGTAGGGTTGAATTAGTTTTGCAAGCCTTATTAGCGTGTAACAGGCATTTATATAGTTGACAAACCACTACAAACCCGCCTATTATTGTAGTCGAGTACAATATTGGACGAAACATGTATATACAGCGTACTATGGAGGCAACCGTATTAAAGGCCTCCAATACTTTTCCCGTGTTATTGGTCACGGGACCAAGACAAATAGGCAAAACCACACTGTTACTGAGATGCTCAGATCCCAGCCGTCGCTACGTTACTTTAGATGATCTTAATGAACGGACATTAGCTAAAACGGACCCCGAATTGTTTTTTAAAAGAAATCCGCCCCCACTTTTAATTGACGAAGTGCAGTATGCTCCTGAATTGTTCAGTCATATCAAAATAATTTGCGATCGTACACGTGAAAATGGATTGTTTTGGCTCACTGGATCGCAAAAGTTTCACTTGATGCAAAACAGATCCGAATCATTAGCGGGTAGGGTCGCTATACTAGATCTCTTAGGACTCTCTCAGGCCGAAATATTTACACATGCTCAGGATAATCAGCCGCTGTTGCCAACAGCAGAATGGCTTAAAAATGCAAGAAATAGATCTATTAAAGAATTTGGTTTAATGGATATATATAAACGTATTTGGACTGGATCTTTTCCTCAAATAGTATTGCAACCAAACACTGATCGAGATTTGTTTTACGCATCTTATGTGCAAACATATATTCAACGTGATGTGCGCGAGATTACCAATATAACTAATGAGACAGGCTTTTATACGTTTTTACGTGCAGTCGCAGCGCGGACTGGTCAATTGCTTAATTATGCTGATTTAGCTAGGGATGCAGATATCAATCATAGAACTGTAAAAGATTGGTTAAACATCCTAGAAACATCAGGGATAATATATTTATTGCGCCCATATCATAATAATGTAGTGAATCGTTTAGTAAAAACTCCAAAAGTCTATTTTTTAGATACTGGTTTGTGTGCATATTTAACTAGATGGCAATCAGTAGAGTCATTAGAAGCCGGCGCAATGTCTGGAAATATTTTAGAAACATATGTGTTCACAGAGGCATTGAAAAGCTATTGGCATAATGGTAAGGAAGCATATTTTAATTTTTATCGCGATAAAGAAGAAAGGGAGGTTGATCTAATAATTGATCAAAATAATACCCTGTATCCTATTGAAATAAAGAAAACAGCTAACCCTACTGCAAACGCACCATCCAATTTTAAATTTTTAGCTAATCTAAAGCAAAATATTGGTCATGGTATGGTGCTATGTTTAACTGAAAAGGATATACCATTGTCACGTGAAGTTGATGCGGTTCCAATCAAATATTTGTAAGTTGTACCTGGGCATCTACGCAAGCTTCATCAAAATCATTGGAATAAAACAGTTTCCAATTTCGCCAAATATTCTGCAGCTTTTTGCTTCTCCATTTTGGCTAAATTCATCAGCTTCCATCTAATAGATGGCAAATTTTTAACATGCTCTATATTGATATGCTCCCAGTTAGGAACACCTGTTTTAACGGAAAGCAAAAATTTTTTATCTGCTTCGGTTAATAATTTGTTGAGCTTTATGATTAATTGCTCACGTATATCTACCATGTCTGCATAGCTAATATTAAAGTCGCTCATGCCAACAAATTCATCTTCATAAGCCCGGCTTTGATCTAACCTATTAGGATTGAGTAACTCAAACATAGGACGATTGTTACTGATTAAATAAATTAGAAATGCAACTTTTGTACGTTCGCTTATACCTTCTTCTAAAATAAATTTAATATCAAACAAGTCCCGCGGATGCTGCCTATCTAGAGCAGCACATATTTTGCCTGCATAGATCTCAGCTTTGTCTAATATAGGTATATCTAAAACTTCAACTCTGTACAAATCTGCTACTTTTGAAGCTAAATTTTGTCGCACAACAGGATAAACGGTACCACGTAAAATAAGGTTTGGTTCAATGGTAACTTTAGTATGGGTATTGTCGACCAGGATCTTCGAGACAGTTTGGGTTTGATTATTTTTGCATTCTATAATTTTATAATTAAATTGAAATTATTAAATGTGAAAATTAAATTTGCAATTTTAAGCCTAACTTTTGCAAGTCTTCCTGAATAAATTGTAGTGTCTCGTCGCGTCCAAGAATTGGCAAAAAAGTAAGATCGATGTCAACCGACAGACGTGGATATTGATCACGGATAAACATATTAATTGCAGTACCGCCTTTTAGAGCAAAATTTTTAAATTCAGCAAGCGTAGGCAAGCAACTAAGCAATAATTTAACTTGTGCATCATATACATCAAACATCTGGGACCTCTACATTAATTTCTATGTCATTATTTATTTTTGGTACATATAACCTCAGATCTGGATCATAAACTTGGCCGTCTCCTATATATCGTACACCTTCACCAAAATCTATGCACTGTAAATTTAGTCGTGGTAAGCAATCCAAATTAAACATGCGCGCCAGGTACAGAAATAATCGCTTTATAACTTGAGATCTACATTCTTCTAATAGTTGTTGCACTATATCTGCTCTTAATAAATTTTGATGTTGCATTAACAAGCAAGCGTGATCAAAAGTTGTTTTATGTGGAACTAAGGATACAAGTTCAAATAATGCACGCTCTATGGATGATATTTTGATCTGAAAAGTCCCACAATTGAAATCGATCAAACCTACGTTAGAGTTAAATAACAACCCTGGGATATAGTTGACACTTACGTTCTCCATTTCTAGAAACCATTTAGGCAAATAGCGCGGCACATTTCTGTTATGGTTAAAAATATATAATTTAGTATGAACACCAACGGGTATGAAATGAGATTGTCCTAATATTTCAAGCGCAGTTAAGCCTCCTATGTGGACAGGCAAATCTAATCCATTTTGTAAAGCATATATTCCTCCTTGCCAGCTTACTTTTTCCCCGGCTCGCACATAGGCACCATTACCTATTTTTGTAAGCCAGCCATTATCGGCATAATGTTTCGTGAGCTGGCGATATATCTCTTTTGAATCTAACCATGGTTGTACGCCTACGGCACCTGCTGGCCAAGAGCTTAAAAGTTGAGATATTTTTGTCATATTTGTCCAGTATTTTGTTACTTTTTTAACGTGTAATTGTAGAAGCCTTTTTTAGATACATACAGTATAGTATATATTATGCTAAAAATGTCCAATAGAGTTTGACATTTTTCGCATATAATTTTCACAAACTGGCATATAGATCGAGTTTTTTACTAATCTTTTTGATATGTGCGGTGGCTGGCTAGAATAAAGTTATTATTCAATTTTAAGCAATATCTGCGTGTTGCAACCTTATTAGGAGCTGGCAGTTGCAAGCACACTAATGTTATGTGGTTGCTGCTGCACTGAGGTTTGCTTTGCGTAGCCTTGCATAGCCGCGCTATTTGGCTAAGCTTTACATAGCAGTACTGGGATATAATCTTGCATGGAAAGTTAACTAGATGAAAAAGGGTATGTATAGAGCTATTCTGTTCGGTGTAAGCTTAAGCATGGCTGGCTTGGTGCAAGCTGCTACTTACACTAGCAAGAAGTTCCCCATTAGTTTTCAGCCATATTTGGGACTTGAATATCAATACGAGCATATTAAACCTGCGAAGGCTTATAGGAATTATATTTCCGCCAATTTTCAGTATGTGAACTTTTTCTTAGGTACTAGGATGAATAGTTGGTTTGGGGTAGAAGCAGGATATTATTTAGATGTGAAAAACAATCAGCAGCAAAACCAAGCTTTTCAGTTTAACGGCCAACAAGCAAGTGCTATTACTTCTACAGTTGTTGACTCTAAATACAAAGGATTCAGTATAGATTGTGCTGGATATTACCAAGTAGATTCTGATTTTCACGCCTCATTAATTTTAGGCTTAATGACTATGCATCCTACCATGTCATTTTCATCACCCAGTAATACAAATTTAGGTAAAGCTTTTGATGTAATCACGGCTAAAAATAACACTGTGCCGCGCTTGGGTTTTGGTTTAGACTTATTAACCAAGCATTGGGGTTGTAGGACACGTATTTTCTGGGTGTACACTCAAAATGTGAAATTGAATGTTGCGCAGGCACAAACGACGTTTGCAGCGATTACTGCATACCCATATGCACAAGCAGTACTTGCTACCGCGGGAATATACTACCGCTTTTAGATTGATGGAGAATCGTATACATGCATCCTAAATTCAGGCCGACAGTGGCTGTGGGGCTACTGTGTTATGCTGCGGTTGGGTTTGCGGTGCCAACAAATTATGTAGGATTGCAGTATAAATATAGGCATATGCCTGGTAGAACCACGAGTGCCTATTCTACTGAACAAGTTTTACCTTCGCATTATAACGGCGGTGAAATATATTTTGCGCATAGATTTGCAGATGATGTTGGCATACACATTGGCTATGAGCAGTCTGCAAGTAAGCAGATAAATTATGTGTTTAGTAATAACCAGCCTTTTATAGGCCCACCTATGCAAGCTGGCAACAGTGCATCCATTAGCACCAGGATCCGCGCTGTGCAGTTTGATATGGTGGGATATGTAGATTTTTATAAGGGGTTTGAGGCAATAGGGCAATTTGGGTTTGCATTACTCAATGCAGATATGCAAGCCTATACCTATACCGCTGGTATTAGGCATAATTTAGCGCCTAGCAAAGGTTATAAGTTTGTGCCTAGATTGAGTCTAGGAATACAGTATTTTATAGCTAATTCTAGGTTTGGTGTGCGCTTAATGGGTGACTGGGAAGGCACTAATTTATATCGTATGCAAATGACTGATGATGATGGGATTCGACATACACTACGCCCTTTTAAACAAAGCTGGTGTGTGACCACGGGGATAGTGCTCAAAGTAAATTAGGGGCTTGTGTATGCAAGGATTATTACGCAAAATCGGTACGTGTATGCTGTTAATGGGATCCATGCATGTGTATGCAGATCCTATGGATAACACTAATGATCCTAATATGCCACTACAAGGCTATAAATACTGTTGGATGCTTGGCTTTGATGTAAATGATCAAATTTTGCATCCTCAAAATGATTTTGCCAACCTAGCTTTTAATTACAGGATTGGCTCTACAGTTTACGTTGCTTGGCGCAGTAAAGGGCCCTTTGGCTTAGAACTAGGTTACCATTGGACTACTGATAAAGCTAAAAATGTGAGTATTGTGCCAGGACAAACTATGTTTGGCGCTACAGCAGCTACTACTGCCAATTTTCAGTCAAAATTACGTATTGAGGATACCTATATCGATGCCTACTGGCATTATAAAATTAAGAAATTTGCAGAGTTAAAAATAGGGCCAGGTGTGGGCTGGGTACGCGAAAACTTAGTGTTTTATAATCTAAACACTGTTACTGATCCAGTGGCAACTGCCTTAGAAACTTTATACACCGCCACGACCACAGTAGCTAGATTTAATATAGGCCTTCAGACTATGCTTACCAAACGCATAGGCGCTAGAGCACTGTTTAACTTTCAAACCACCAATAGCATAAAATGTAGACGTACTCTGCCAGGCGTAGATCCACATATGTTCGCAAATTCCTATATGTTTGCTTTGGGCGTATTTTATACCATTACCGGGTACTATGATGATAACCCTGGACCAAATGGAGAGTTTATCAATTAGCTTGGTGAGTATCCATTAGGGCCCGATGGCGCAGGTCTGTTAGGAATGCCGGAGAAATCAGGTAAATTATATTTCTCAAATGCATCTTTTAAGAAGGCGCGCATAGATTTGATCTGATCGTCGTCGTATCTTGTGCCATGAGCATCTTGTAAATCTGGTTGTTTTAATTTGTCGTGAATGACCCGTGCTGTCGCTTCATCCGTGAAAGTAAAGCCTATGCCGCAAGTCTCAAAGTTTTGCACCGTATCTAAAACGCCGCGTATGAAATTGATAGCATCAGTTTCGTTAGGAGCTCCAAATTTAAAGTCCATTACTTTGCCATGTTCACTGCACAATAAACTAGTAACAACTGCTAGCCATGAGTTAGCAGTGCCGGACATTTCTATTTTTGCAGACTCAGCAGTCGTTTCGTTTATCTTGACTTCGGTCACTATAGATTCTGCTTGTCCATTACTGTAGTCATAAGTTAAAGTATTATCTTTATATGCGAAATTCTTATCTTTGTTGGACAAATATTTGCCTATAGCTGCCATTTCATCTGTGAAAGTTGCTAGCGCTTTAGGATGTGTGGATTTAAATGTGTTTAATAGAGATGCCACTGGATCTGCTGATGGTTTGGGTGCAGATGTAGTAGCAGGAGTAGTATGCCCAAACCAGGATGGCATGCCAAAAGAATTTCTGGCGCTGCTGACTGTAGCAAATACGTGGCTGCCGCCTTTAGATATATTTGCCCCCATGCGATACATACCACTCGTTACCCCGCGTTTTGCTGCATCACCCATCTTATTAGCAGCGTAGCCTGCGCTGCTTTTTATCGCAGCATAAACGCCAGAGCCTTTGTTAGCATGCTCTTGTGTTGTGCTTGGGTTTGTAACTTGTTCTTCTTCTTCTAATCCATCGTCCGCATCTTGAACCGGCTTGCTACGTTTAAAAGGGTTGCGCAGTGCAGGCAATTCTGGGAATTTAAAGCGCGTAGCGGTGCGTTGTTTGTCTGCATCTAATATTGCATCTGAGTGTGGTCTTGGTTGCCCTGTACCTTCCCAGTCTACTATAAACTGTCCTGATTCATCCTCAACACGGCGACTGGTAACACGGCTTAAAGTTTTGCCTGCCTTGGTAGCTATGCGGGAACCGACAGTCGCTATAGAAGCCTTTGCTTGCAAGATCTTAGCATGTGCGCGATCCCGTAAAGCACGAACGCGATCGGCTATAGAAGGTGGTGGAGGGTAAGGGTATGTTTTGTAATTGGTGCCATTTTTAGCATTTGCAGCGGCGATGGCAGCGTTTGCAGCTTGTAAAGCTTCAATCGCTTTTTCTACAGGATTTTCTGTTCCCTCTTTAGGATACTGATTGAGTCCAGTCTCGCTATCGATATAATATGTTGCTTCTAAACTACTATCTTGTTCCACTTGATAGCGCCTGTAAAATCCCTGCAAAGCTTGTTGCAGTAATCTTGCGTCTTGGATACGTGCTGCTATGAGGTTTGGATTAATTCTAGCGTTAAAATCTGCATTTGCAGTTAGCATTTCAAGCTGTTCTAGTGAAGGGTTCTTGCATATTGCAGCTTCAAATTTGTTCGCTAAGCGTACGTGTGTTTTAAGTGCTTCTAGTAATACTTGTTTAGTGCCTTTATCTAGGTCGCGGTTTTGTTGTACTGCAGCTAGATGTTCTTGTACATCCAGACGTTTTAGTAACCATTTGTTGAGTTTATCGTTAGTGTCTAGGTCTGAATTAAGATCGGTAGATAATTGTTGCATGTCTCTTACATATCTGTTCAACTGGCGAGAAAGTGTATCTGTTAATTTTGTGAATAAATAATATTTTACGGCGTATTCCACGTTCATTCACCTGTTTGCGATTCCGATTTTGGTCGTCGGGCTTTTCGGCCGC